>JAHZHK010000004.1:44347-59829 GCA_019420325.1 Coriobacteriaceae bacterium
CAAGAGCGCGGCTGAAAACGAGCAGCTTGTGTATATCGACGTCACCTGGGACGAGTGGGAGCCTGAGGAAGGCACTTTCGACATCGCCGCGCTCGAGAAGAAAAACAACATCGCCCGCTGGCGTGCCGAGGGCAAGCATGCCGTGCTGCGCTTCGTGTGCGACGCCCCTGGCAGCGAGGCCCATCGCGACATCCCCCAGTGGCTTTACGAGCAGACCGGCGACGGGGTGGACTACGACAACGAGTACGGCAAAGGGTATGCGCCCGATTATTCCAACGCCACGTTCAGGGCGGCCCATGCCCGCGCCATCGCGGAGCTCGGCGCTTGGGCGAGCCAGGACACGTTCGTCTCGTATGTGGAGTTGGGAAGCCTTGGTCATTGGGGCGAGTGGCACACGCTTGAGGAGTCGGGCGTTCCCGCCATGCCCGAGGAGCGCGTCTGCCGGGAATACTATTCCCAATATCAGAGCGCGTTTCCGCAAGCGCACCTTTTGACCAGGCGAAACTATGCCTTGAGCGTCGATAGCGGGGCGGGCGTGTACAACGACATGACAGGCTCGTCCGACGACACGCTCGAGTGGCTCACCTGGCAATTGGCGGGCGGCTCGCAAGAGGTTGCCGATTACGAGATTGCCTATTCTCCCGTTGAGGACATCTGGCGCACGGTGCCGGTGGGAGGCGAGTTCACGAGCTCGCTTGACATGGGCTACATGCTGGGCGACAACATCGTCCAGACGCTCAACTTGCTGCGTTCCTCGCACATGACCTTCATCGGCCCGCATTATCCCAAGGGGGAGTATGCCGAGAGTGCAGGCGCGCATATGGTGCGCGGGCTCTTGGGGTATCGCCTGTGGGTTTCGGAGCTCGACGTGCGCTTCGATGCGCTTGCGCGCTGTTGGGACATCACTATGGAGTGGAGAAACGACGGTGTTGCCCCGCTCTATGCCGACTGGCCTGTCACGCTCGAGGTGCGTGATGCGTCCGGCGAGGTGGTCTATGACGCTGCGCTGCCCCTGGTGCTGTCCGACCTTTGCGACGGCGAGGAGTTCACGGTCAAGGCCTCTGTGCCGTTTGACCAGCGCTATTGGGACGGCTTCACCATCGGCGTCGGCATCACCGACCCGCTCACGGGTGACTACGCCGTGCGGCTTTCCAGCGACACCCCCTACCTGCCCGACGGCCTCAACGTCCTCTACGAGGAGCCTGCCCGCTAGACGAGATGAACGGGCGGTTTCTTCCCGGCGATGGCGTTGGGCAGTTCGGACAACGGGCGACGCGGTCAGGCTCTAATAGTGGGCCTGGCCACGTCGCCCGACGTTACTTTTTCGCTACCAGATGCGCCCGGAACCCCTTCTGGGCAGCGAGCTGCTCAATCGCAAAACCCGCCGCCTCCACAAGCTCGCGGAATTCTCCCATCTTCAGTATGCGCACATCGCCATGGCCGGCCAGGCGTGCGAGCGGCAGTTCGAAGGTGTTCATGAGCCAAACCGCAATGTCGTTTGACGTATAGTCGCGCAGAATAAGCTTGCCGCCGGGGCGCAGCACGCGATAGGCTTCGCGCAGAAAGGTACCCGGATTGGGATAGTGGTGGAAGCTGTTAGCGCATAGGACCGCATCGAAGCCCCCATCGCCGAAGGGCAGGTTCTCGGCGTCGCCCACTATGAATTCGGCGTTTGGAAGCTTTTTCGATTGGGCGACCTCAATCATCGCCGGCGTGATGTCGAGGCCTACGAAGTGCTTTTCGGGGTACTTCTTGGAGAGAAGCTCAATGACAGGGCCCGTGCCGCAGCCCACATCGAGCACGTTATCGAAGGAAGCACGCTCGAGCTCTGCCAGCATGGGTGGATAGTCGTCTTTGCATATCTCGTAAATGTCCGCATGATTGGTTTCATAGACTTTTGCCGCCTTGGTGAACTCCCTGATAGAGAGCTGTTTGTACTGATTGGGCGTCATCGGGCGCCACTCCTTCCGTAGAAATGTTATCCGAACGTAACATTATAAGATAACTTTCGGACAATGCCCTCGGCCCTGCTTGCTGTCATGGACAACGCAGGCTGGCTCCATTGCCCGGAGCCAGGCGAGGGAGCGCAGCATGGACACCGAGAAAGCACTCAAGTCGTACACCAGGCTCTTTGGTGCGATGCTCGCGCGCAACCAGGTGGCAGATGGCGGCGAGATTTCGCAGGTATTCAAAGTCCGTCTCGCGAACATGTACGCTTCTGAGGACTTCCGCCGACACAGTGCCTACCCCAGCATCGACACCGTGAAGGTATACGCCGTCATTGCGCTTGGCCTCGAGCTGCGCGAGCGTGGATATTCCGACGAGAAGATCATCGGCCTGGTCAACGGCGCCTTCGCCAACTCCAAGCGACTCTTCTATGCTATCGAGGCAGTTGTCGACCTTTTCCCCTGCTGCTATGCGATCGTTCGCAAGTGGAACATACAAGACCACGCTGCGCGTATTGCCGACGGCAGTATCGATTACGATTTCTTCGAGGCGGACGAGAAGCGTGTGGCGTACTCCATTTCAGGCTGCCGATACGTCGAGATGTTCGAACACTATGGCGTGCGATCGCTCTGCAAGGTCTTCTGCATGAGCGACACCATGGCCTACGATCACCTGACTCGGCATGTGCGCTTCATCCGCCACTCTGACCTCTCCGAAGGTCCTGCCTGCCAAGACGAGATTATCAATCTACATGCACGGTAGCCGGGCGTAGCCTGGCCCTATTGACTGGGCAACTGAATGCTATACATGCTTTACAAACGATGGCTTGCCGAGCTAGACTGACCGTGAAACAGCGGGTGCGAAAGGCGGTGGACCATGGCTGTCGCGGTGGCGGAAAGGGAGTCCCGGGCGGGTGCAACGGCCCAGATAAACGCACGGTTGAACCCTGCGCTCAAGCAACGCGGCGATGAGGCGCTGTTGGGAGCGGGGTTGTCGCCCTCGCAGGCAATCCGTGCACTCTGGGAACTTGCCGCGCGCAATGCCGACAACCCTGAAGCGATTCAGAGGGCGCTTTTTCCCGAGAGGGCCGAGGCGCAGGAAGCCGAATTGAGCGCCGCGCAGCGCTGCCGTGCAGAGGCGATTGGCAAGGGGGCGCACGTTGTTGAGGGCGCGTATCGGGCAATGGGGGTCGTTCCCGCGTCTTCTTCTGCAGACCTCTCCTTTGATGAGCTGCAGGATTTGGCGTATCAGGAGCGTTATGGCGAGCTGATGGGGTGGGAGTCGTGAGCGTGCCTTGGCGCTCGATTGTTGTGGACACCAACATATGGCTCGACTACTTTCTGGGATTGAGAGCCGGTTCCCAACAGGCTTGCGAGCTGCTCGACGTCGCAAATCGTGCAGGCATCGAGCTGCTGTACGCGGTCACGAGCACAAAGGACCTGTTCTATCTCATAAGCGCCGACTTTAAAAGGAGCTATCGCCTGCAATTCGGGAATGAGTCGCCTGAAGTGGTAGCGCGTGCGGCGGGCGAGGTGGCCTGGAGCTGCCTTTCGGTCATGGATGAGATTGCAACTGCAGTGGCGTGCGATCAGGCGGACGTGTGGATGGCCCGCAAACAGCGCTGCCTGCACGAGGACTATGAGGACAACCTTGTCGTGGCGGCGGCGCAACGCGCCCATGCCGATTGCCTGGTGACCAACGACCAAAACCTTCTCAAGCACAGCCCCGTCGCGGCCCTTTCCTGCGCCGATGCGCTGGCATATCTGCAGGCGCTTGAACCTGCGGATAGCTTGCGATAGCGGGGCCCGTTCGCCGTTTTCCATGCCTGACAATCGAGCCAAACTGTCAGGCGAGGAGCGCAGCGGGTGATGGCGAGCCCGAATTCCCACGTTGTACACTCCGTGTAAGCCCAAAGGGAGGGGCCCGCGCGGAGGGAGACCGCGCATACAACGAGGAGAGGGAGAGCATCATGGAGATGTCCCGAAGGGGTTTTGTTGCTGGTGCCGCCGGTATGGCCGTTGCCACGATGGGCGCCACTGTCGCGTTTGACGCCGACGGCAAGGTCGTCAGCCAGGCGCACGCACTTGACGCCCACCCCGACGTGCCCGCCAAGGCCGGCATCGACGGCGTGACCCAGCTTGACCAGCTTGACGCGATGTGCCCCGAGTGGGTCGACCCCACCACGTATCGCTACCCGCTTACCGACCTCACTACCATCGAGATGTGCGACGAGGACGTTACCTTCGACGACGGCACCGTCATCCCGGCCGTGTATGTGAACCTGCGCAACCGCATCAACCACATGGGCAAGGGCCTGGGCAGCGAGCCCGACTCCACGAGCTACCAGATGCTGATGAGCAACTGGACCGAGGAGGAGGCGGCATGGGAGCTTGAGATGCCGCTGCTGTCCATCTTCAATGCGTACGATTACAGCCTGGCGAGCGGCCGCACGGTCGAGGAGTGCCAGGAGATTCTTACGCACATGGCCGACAAGTGCCTCATCTACCACATGAACCGCGGCGACGCCGACTACTACATGCTGCTGCCGCACATCAACGGCTGGTGGGAGTTCACCGAGCTCAAGGCCTATTTTACCGCCAAGGAGGCCGGCGAGGATACTGTTGCGCGCATGGCCGAGTTCAACGCCGACAACGTCTGGGGCGTCAACGGCGCCGGCTGGGACGACTTCGACAACACCTTCCCGCTGTTCCGCACCTACCCCATCAGCGAGGACGTCATCGCCGAGGACGAGTTCCTGCCGTACAACGACTGGCGCGCCATCATCAAGCGCCACAAGACAATCACCGTCTCGCCCTGCCAGTGCCGCCTGATGTGGGAGGGCATTGGCGTGCCGTTCCCCGAAGAGCATCCGCGCCGCACCTGCCTGTCGCTGGGCGAGATGGCCGAGTACTTCATCGAGCAGGGCATCGGCGAGCAGATCACGCAGGATGAGGCCATCGCCATCTACGAGGACGCCATTGAGACCGGCATGGTGGTGGAGTCCATCGCCACGAAGGACGCCGACATCATGTGCCTGTGCCATGGCAGCTCCTGCGGCAACCTCATGGGCTTCAAGGGTATGGCGCTCAACGGCCTGCCCGCGTGGAAGAACTTCAACGGCTATTGGCTCGACTACGACGCCGAGAAGTGCATCAAGTGCGGCGCCTGCGTGGAGCGCTGCCCCATGGAGGCCATCGCGCTCGACGGCCCCGACGGCGCTTGCACGCACAACCTGGCTTGCGTGCGTTGCGGCCAGTGCATCAAGGTGTGCCCCGCCGAGGCCCGCATCCTGCGCGCTCGCGAGGACTACCCCGCGCACGCCCTGCCCGAGGACTACCTCGACAGCCACCGCTCCATCGCCATGGAGCGCCTGCACCGCGACAACATCGTCGACTTTGTGGGCTAAGCTGCGTGAGGAGCTCGACGAGCTAGCAAAGCAAGTCATGTGAGACCAACGGGCGGCCTTCGCGCAAGCAGGGCCGCCCGTTTTCGTGGCGTGTGCGGGAAACGAACCAGCCTTACGAGCCCCGGGGGGGGTGGATGACTTACCAGAACGCACCGCGCCGACTGCAAAAGGACGACTCATACGAGCCGGGGCGGGCGGTTCCATGCGGCGTTTTTCCGGAAACACGCCGTCCAGATGGGGTGGAGTTGACGCCTCCTTTTTTCGGTCGCCCGTTTTCGTGTGGCGTCTCTGATTTGACATGCTGTTCATGATTCATCGGGCCCAACACGCCTAGAATTGCCGCCGCGATTTGAGAGTGAGATTCGGGAGGAACGACGGCGGTATGAGCGAGCTGGCGCAAAAAGCAAGCGACGAGAAGATGGGATTGCGGCAGTGGCTGCCGCTCTTGGGCATCACGCTGTCGGCCTTCATCTTCAACACCTCGGAGTTCATGCCGGTGGCGCTGCTTACCGACATGGCTTCTGACCTGGGCGTTAACGAGTCGGTGATGGGTGCCGTCATCACGGTGTACGCCTGGAGTGTCATGCTGCTGTCGCTGCCGCTCATGATGTTCGCCTCACGGTTTGCGCTCAAGCGCGTGCTGCTCTGCGTGATATGCGTCTTTCTTGCCGGACAGATCGTCACGGTCGCTTCGAGCAGTTATTGGATGCTTGTGGCCGGTCGCATTGTGGTGGCCATGGCACACGCCGTGTTCTGGTCCATTGCCTCACCCATCGCGGTGAGGCTCGTGCCTGAGAAGTACGGTTCGCTGGCGCTGGGCATGGTGGTCACGGGTTCCTCGATCGCCACGATCGTGGGTATGCCGCTGGGTCGCATCGTGGGCCTTGCGCTGGGCTGGCGCTCGGCGTTCTTGCTGGTAGCGGCCATCACTGCCGTGGTGCTCGTCTACCTCACGGTGGTGTTTCCCAAGATGCCGGCGGGCGAGCCGTTTACCATCTCGAAGCTGCCGGGACTGCTTTCGAACAAGGCACTCGTGGGCATCTACGCCTTCATTGCGATTCTGGTGACGGGCTATTACACCGCGTACAGCTATATCGAGCCGTTCCTGTTGCAGATGGCGGGCATGCCCGAGAGCGTGGTTACCGTGATGCTCACGGTGTTTGGCGTAGCCGGCATCGTGGGCAGCTTCCTGTTTGCGCGTTTCTTCGACGGACATCGTCGAATGTTCTTCCGTGCGGCTGTGGCGGGCCTGGTAGTGGCGCTGTTCGCGCTTGGCCTGGCGGCGTGCAACCCCGCGCTGATCGTCGTGGACTTCCTCGTGTGGGGCGTAACCTCAACCGCCTTCAACGTGGCGTTTCAGGGCGAGGTCATCCGTATCACAAGCCAGGACGAGGCCGCCGTGGCGACGTCCATCTACTCGGGTATCTTCAACCTCGGCATCGGCGGCGGCTCTGCCCTGGGCGGCGTCGTAGTGAGCAGCCTGGGAGTGGGCGTAATCGGCTATGCAGGCGGCACCCTCGTCCTCGTGGCCTTCGCGTTCCTGTGTACTTGGTTGCTCGACAAGGTCGTGCCGAAGAGGTAACGAGCGCTCGGCGTGCTGCGCGGGGAATCGCAGGAGCGAGGGAGCATGGCGTTTAGCATGCCGCAAATGCCCGGGGCGCTGTGTGGGAAACCGTGCGGAACTAGGTTGCATCGCAAACAACTGCGTGGGAAACCACGTGTGCAAGGACGCGCGTTGTGTGGCAAACGGTGAGCCGGATGCTGCAGGCGCTTGGGGGGCGGTGGGCCGAATGTTGCGGGCGCTTGGGGTGCGGTGGGCTGGATGTCGTAGGCGCTCGGGGCGCTGGGTTGAAAACTGTGCGGAACCAGGTTGCATTGCATGCAATTGCGTGGGAAACCACGCGTGCAAGGAGGCGCGCTGTGTGGCAAACGGTGGGTGACTGGCGTACGGCGGTATGGAATCCGAAGGTGCCTGGGGCACTGAGGCCAAGGCCTGCAAGCGCTTGGGCGCGATGGGCAGGATGTCGCAGGCGCTTGGGAGTGTGGTGGGCTGGGAGCTGCAGGTGCTTGGGGTATGGTGGGCCGGATGCTTCGAGCGCTTGGGAGCGCAGCGCCCGGCGCCGGCATTCGCACCTGCGAGGACGAGTTGCGTGCGCCTTTGGTTCTGCTCGCGCAAAAAAATGGCGCATGTTTGCGTTTTAATTCCGCGAGTGAAAGTAGCCCAAAACACTGCAAGTCATCTACCTGCGGGTTTGTAAATGCTCCCTGTCTGGGCACTAGGCCCGCCGGATTTAAAACGCAAACATGCAGGTTGTTTCCGGGTAGCTGGGGCCGCGGGAGCGCGAGAGTAGCCTGCGAACCTGCCGTCGACTGCCTTCGCGCGGCGATTGGCGCCATCTTTGATGTGACAAATCCTTCCGACAATCGTATATAAGGTCAGATTGGCCAATCGCAAACAACCTTGCAGGTTCTGCACAGTGCCGTGTGGCTATCTGCCGTATCAGAGGAGACGTCGCATGGACTATGACACATTGGACCGGCTCAACGTCAGACAATCTCGTGTGAGGACCAGCAACTCCTGTATTGCATGCAGCAGCGCCGACTTCGAGAGCATCGTGCGCGCCTATGGTTCGATGGTGTATCGCCTGGCGCTCGTGCAAACGCGCAACCGCGCCGATGCTGAGGATGTCTTCCAAGATGTGTTTGTGGCCCTTGTTCGCCGCGTGGCACGCGGAGGTCGTGGCTTCGAGTCGGCCGAGCATGTACGGGCGTGGCTGCTGCGTGCGACGGTCGCCGTGGTCGTGATTTGGCCCGTGCGGCCCGTCGCCAGCGCACTCAAAGTCTCGATGAGTTTCCTGCCGAATTGGCCGAGGGCTTTTTTCGCAGTGCGCCCGATCAGGAGCGTCGACTTATCGAGTGCGAAGAGGCGCAGGCGCTTTGGCATGCAGTCGGCGAGTTGCCGCCCAAGCTCCGTGCAGTCGTGCACCTGTTTTACGTCGAGGGATTGAGCTGCGAAGAGACCGCCCGAGCATTGGGAGTCACGGTCTCGACTGTGACCACGCGCCTTGCGCGTGCCCGTAAGCGGCTGGAACGTTCTTTGAAAGGACGACTCTCATGACTTCTAAGAATCGTTGGATGCATTCGAACGAGCGGGGTCGATGGGCACATCTGGCCCACGATGTCGAGCCCTCGGAAGAGCTTGTCGAAAAGACCGTCGACGCTATGCGTCGGGCTGTGGCTTCCGAGCGTCCCGGCACAGCACATGGCGCCTCCCGCAAAGCGAGTTTCTGTGCCGTTGGTTTCGCGTCGCGGGTTTGTCGCGCTTGGAGGCGCTTGCGCTGCCGCCGCTACAATCGCTGTTGTCGCGCCGCTAACGCAACGGGATTCTGCCCCGGATGAATCTCTGCCTGTCGAGACGCATTCGTTCGGGCTTGCAATCGCCCAGGCTGCCGAGCCGGGCCATGCCGTCGTAATCGAGGTGGCCGACGGGGGGTTGCTGCTGCCTGTGATCGGCGACGATACCTTCAGAGCTTCTTCGATGTGGTTTAACTTATCGTGTGTGGGCGAAGGCATTGAACGACTGACGTTTACGTTGTGTGATGTGCCGACTCAGACATTCAAGGGCACTCGTCCCTTTGACCCCGAAGAAATTGTTAAAGATCTTGTCTATTTCCAAAGGACACTTCTTGATTGCGATGGCGGAGAGGTCTGGGAGGCGTGGAGCGCTACCGAAGAGATGGCGCATGGTGGCTTGGAGATTTCTGTCGACCTTCTGGAGGAGCCGGAATGGAACGGCATGTACGAGACCCCGTACGGTCCGGCTTGTGACGTGCTTTGGGCGGTGCCTCCGGAGGATGCCCTCTGGGGACAGGACCCTGTCTTGGCGGCAAAAAGGGCCTGGATGGATGCCGCGTGCACCGAGCGAGAGATTATTCCCCAGGAAACAGTGGATGAGCTGCGCGCTGCATACATCGATGCATATGAACAGGTGAGTGCGACTCCTGAGGAGGCCCTTGCGTGGTCGCGCAAATGCTATGTCGGTGGCAAGGTTTTGGCAGCAGCCGAACTGAATAAGGCGGTGTTGCAAGTGGAGGCGGGCTTTGCCGACGGCTCGACTGCGGTCAAGCGCTACCGCATAGGCATGGTTGACACCTTTGAGGAGGCAATGGGTGGGCGCTATGATGCTCTATATGACTTGCGTGGTGAAGAACCTGATCTGAGCTGGCCTATCGCTCCGTTTGTCTCGTTTACCAAAGAGGACCACGATGCAAGCGAGGACCCGCGCCTTGCCGTGCCGCTCTTCACCATTACCGATGTGACCGACGTGGAAGTGGGCGCGGGGGATGCGGAATAGGCCTGCGGGGGAGGTCCGGTCGGGGCTCTGTCGGCCGAGCACCGTGATGCCAGCGCGCAAAAATAACGTATGTTTGCGTTTTAATTCTGCGGGTGGGAGTAGCCCAAAACCCTGCAAGCCATCTACCTGCGGGTTTGCAAATGCTCCCTGCTCGGGTACTGCGCACGCCGGATTTAAAACGCAAACATGCGCGTTTTTCTGGGCCGCCCGGGACCGCGGGGCTACAAACCGCGTTTGGAAGCAAAGAAAAGTGCCCGACGCGAGGGGTTTTCCAATCGCGTCGGGCGCCTGGGGTTCGGCGCGGCAACGTCCGGCGCGAAGTGTGCCCCAGTTGTGCCGTGTGCTCGGCCACGGTGGGCCGGATCGTTACGGCGGGCCGAGGACTCCCCAATCGCGTCGGGCGCTGGGCGTTGCGGGCGCGCTTTTTAGAGCTGCATCATGAACCAGTCGACGATGGAGGCCTCGACGTCGACCTTGATGTCGTCATAGTTGTGAATCTCGTGGCGGTAGCCCGGGTAGAGCTGCGTCACGACGTTGGTGTGACCGGTGTCCTGCAGCCAGTTGGCGCACATGTACACGCCCTCGCCGTAGTTGCCCACTGGGTCCTGGTCGCCCGCGATAAGGAAAATGGGCAGCTCAGCGGGCACCTTTTCGGCCCACTGCGTGCCCTCGATGCACAGCATCATGTCGATGAAGTCGCGCAGTGAGATGTTGTGCGTGGGATGGGTGAAGGCGTCGAAGGGGTCCTCGGCGTGGTCGCGCTGCACCTCGGGATCGTGGCAGATCCACTCGTTGCCGCGCTCGGCCCCTTCGGAGCAGCGTGCGAACATCCAGCCCATGAGCTCGCCGACGAACGCGGGATCGGACTCGTGGGCGCGACCTGCGGCGATGGCCTCGTCGAGCTTGGCGCGCACCTCGTGGGTGTTCTTGAAGATGCCGGTGGTGCCGCAGTAGACGACGCCTGCCAGCTCGTTTCCGTACTTCGTCGAGAAGTCGCGGGCGATCATGGAGCCCATGGAGTGGCCGAACATGAAATGCGGCAGGTCGGGGTATTTCTCGCAGACGAGATCCTTGAAGCGTTTCTCGTCTTCCATCATGGTGTGCGGGCCGGCGTCGCCCCAGTCACCCCACGTGTCGTTGGCGATGGCCGTGGCGCCGTGGCCCACGTGGTCATCGGCCGCCACGATGAAGCCGGCGTCCATGAGCGCCACGATCATGTGCAGGTAGCGACGGGAGTGCTCGCCAAAGCCGTGCACAAGCTGCACGATGCCCACCGGGTCACAGGCCGGGGCGTAAATCCAGCCAGTGACGGTGTCTCGGTTGTTGGTGGAAGGGAAGTGGACCTCATGGAGCATGTGGTTCTCCTTTCGGCAGCGGGGCGGCCACGCGGGCTCGTCCCATCGGCCACCCCACCGAAGGGCGGCCCTCGGCTGGATTATCGCAAACAAAGGCTGCCGTCCGCCACCCCCATACCGTGCATAAGGCGCAAGATGGCCCGTGAGCGAGGGGTCGCTGCCGCGCAACGTGCGGAAATTGCCAATAAGTATGCGTAATAATTCTCGCAAGGGGCTGCGGGTCTACTTTTCAAGATTGGCTGCTTGCATAATCCCAGGTAGATGATGTGCGTGTTTTTGGACTATAAGAGCGAGAAATTTATAACGCATACTTTTGGCGATTTTGGAAACCCAGGCTGAGAAGAACGGCCAAATATGGATGACGTTTCAGGTCGTTCGGCATGTGAGAAGGGTCGGCGTGTTGCTCGGTATTGTCTGACGAGCAAATGGCCTACCTGCTGAGTCGATGATTTGCTTGCTGCGAGAGTGGTCTATCCGCCCCGCTTGCTTCGCTTACCAGCGCCCGCGGTCCGCCCATCCTGCCTACTGTCGCCTGCCTCGCTTGCCTGGAAGGGGCAAAAGGGCCCCGTGGTGTCCGCCGCGCTGCTTGAGGAGACGGCCAAGGGCGAGCAGGCGAGCGGGGATGCGCCTCGGGCCGAGGCTGCCTTTGCTCCCGAAAACGCCAGCTTCTCCGACGACCTTGAGGCATTCGCGTCCGATTACGGATTGACGCGCCGCGAGGCGGAAGTGGTTCCCTACATCTGCAAGGGCCGTTCCGCCAAGGTCATCGCAGGCACCCTGTGCGTGTCCGAAAGCACCGTGCGGACCCACATCCGCAGGATCTATGAGAAGACGGAAGTCCACTCCAAGCAGGAACTCATCGATCTTATCGACAGGTACTGACGCCGACGCAGGGCGATGGGTGCGGGGTGCGAGGGCGCCTCGGGGACTGGCGGAAAAGCCGAAAAGTATGCGTTATAACTCCCCCAGGGACCGCGGGCGCGGTTTTTCGATATTGGTCCGCTCGCATCATCCCAGGTAGATGACGTGCATGTTTTTGGGGCTATAGTAGTGCGCGAGGTATAACGTATAATTTTGGCGTTTTTGGGCACCGGGGGTGTCAGCGCTCAGCCGCAAAGTTTTGCAGTTTGCAATAAGCGCAAAACTTTGCGGTTCACGGCAGACACATCGACCTCTTCTTTCGGCGCGGCCTTTCGCCCTTGCCACCCTTACCCCCTCGCGGGGTCTGCCTGTGCGAGCTCCTCCACAAATTGCGCCACAAGGCGGTTGGGGTTGTCGGCGGCGTAGATGGCGTAGCGTCGATACACGGGGTCGCAGCCGTCGAGTTCGTGTATCTCGCAGCTTGCCCGGTAGCTGAGTGGGATGCTGCTCGCATAGTCGAAGAACTGCCTGCGCGAGAAGAGCCACATCTCGTCGGCGTCGAGGGCATGCATGAAGAACTCGTCCATCGTCGCGGCGTCGATGAACCGCATGGGCGGACGCTGGCTGCAGCCGGTGAAAAGACCGAGCACGCGGTCGAAGTAGTTGTCAGACGATGCGCTGGGCTGCGGAATGTAGCGCTTACATACCTGGTTTACATGCACGCGGGGCTGGTCGGGAAAGGTTCCCTTGGGCAGTGCGAGCACGATGGAGTCGTCCATGAGGGGCACGGCGACGTACTTGTTGTCGGCGAGGGTTTCCGGTGTGAGGCTGTAGTCGATGCACACGTCGACCTCTCCTGCACGCAGCGCGTCCCAACCGCTCTGCCCGCGCCCGTGGAAGGGCTGGACGTTAAGGCCGGTGTAGGTCTGCTTCATGCGCAGTTTCGCCAGGGAGATGGCGTCGATGATGGTGCGGTCGTCGAGCGCATAGGCAACGCGCAGAGAATAGCTTGCGTCTGCTCGATAGCGCGCCACCTGCTCAAGCAGCGAATCGTACTCTCCTACCAGCGTGGATGCCTTTTTCAGCACGAGTGAGCCTACGGGTGTGAGGCTTGAGGCTGACCCCTCTCGTTGTACAAGCGGCATGCCGATTTCATGCTCGAGGGCGGCGATGTGGCGGCTGAGCGTCGAGGTGGACACATGCAGCTCCTCGGCGGCGCGAGTGATGTTGAGGTATTTCGCGAAGACGATGAACTCCCTGAATTCACTCATGCCCTCAAGTGCCATGCGTGCCGCCCTTCCCCTTTGCGCAAGATGCCTGCCCCCGTTGCAGATTCTGCAAAGCGCATGGTACCACGTGCAACGCAAGGGTGGAATCTTTGCATGACGCAGTGCCGAACATGTCGGGTTTTGCAATGTGAGGCCGTCCTAGAATGCAAGCCGTGCAGCGCCTGGGGAGGCGCCGCAGGCGGCTGGGCCAATAAGCGCCCCCGCCAACCTATATATAAGGGAAGGACCATTCAACATGAGCAACGCCAAGATGTCCCGCCGTGGTTTCGTCGCAGGTGCCGGTGCGGCCCTGGCAAGCGCCGGTCTTGCCGGTGTGGCTTTCGCCGACGAGGCTCCCGAGCAGGTTTGGGACCAGGAGTGCGAGGTTCTCGTCTGCGGCTACGGCGCGGCCGGCGCGGCGTGCGCCATCGAGGCTGCCGACAACGGCGCGCAGGTCCTCATCATCGAGAAGGCCGCCCTTCCCGGCGGTTCCATGGCTCGCTGCGGCGGTGCCATCATGGGTGCTGGCACCAAGGTGCAGGAGGCCCTCGGCGTGACTGACAGCGCCGACGCCCTCTTTGACTGGGTCAACACCTGTGTCAACCAGAACTACAACCTCTGCCCCGAGGAGATCATCCGCGCGTATGCCGACATGTCCGGCGAGGACGTCGACTGGATCTGCAACCTGTGCGAGACCTACTGCGGCCACGAGCTCTTCGAGGTTGAGTGGGCCACCGAGAACGAGGGCGCCCAGGACAACGAGGCGACGGGCGACAACGGCAACGGCGTGACCTCGGGCTGCCTCAACGCCGTGGGCTGCGAGTACGAGAAGTTCGGCATTGCAAAGGAAGAGGCTGTGCCCCGTTCGCACTGGGCGCACTCCTACGACGGCGCCCCCAACTCTGGCCCCGAGCTCTTCGACCCGCTGCATGAGTGCATCAACGCCAAGGTCGAAGAGGGCACCATCACCACGCAATTCAACTGCGCTCTCAAGGATTTCGTCCTGGGCGAGGGCGGCGCTGCGATCGGTGTCGTGGCGACCACCGCCGACGGCGAGATTCGCATCAAGGCCAGCAAGGGTGTCATGCTCGCCACCGGTGGCTTCTGCGCTTCCGATGACATGAAGATGCGCTTCTGCCAGGACGCCCTTGGCTACACCACCTACATGTGCCACGACTGCACGGGCGACGGCATCAAGGCCGCCATGCGCATCGGCGCCGACCTGTACAACATGCCCAACTTCTATCCCATCGAGGTTGCCCAGGTCTACCAGTTCGCTCCCAAGTACAACGACGTCTACAACTCCTGGCTCGACATGGACGAGACCGGCACCATGAACGTGCCTGCCCACAACATGGCCGAGTGCCACGGCGGCGTGCGCATCAACGCCGACGCCCAGGTGCTCGACATCGACGGCAACGTCGTGCCTCACCTGTACTGCTCCGGTAACGACACGGGCACCAACATCTTCGGCATCCCCGGCAATTATCCTGGCTGCGGTTGCTACGTCTCCTTCGCGCTTGCCTTTGGCCGTATCGCCGGTCGCAAGCTGGCCGTCGAGCAGGAGGGCGTGAACGTCGAGGTTCCCGCTGATCCCTTTACCGCTGAGGACGTCGTGATCAAGGCCGCCGAGGTTGAGGAGGAGCCCACCGAGACCGTCGACCTTTCCACGGCCACGTTCAAGGACGGCACCTACACGGGCGAGGGCCAGGGCCGCGGCGGCAAGATCAGCATCGAGATCGAGGTCAAGGACGGCAAGTTCACGGTGACCTCGCTCACCCATGAGGCCGAGACCCGCGGCATCGGCGCTGAGCCCATCGAGGACGGTACCATCGCCGGCCTCATGGAGGACGCCCAGAGCCCCGAGTTCGACGTCATCGCCGGTGCAACCCTCACCTGCAACGGTGCCGCCGAGGCTCTCACCGACGCCCTGACCCAGGCCGCCGAGTAACAAGCGATTCAACATAGCGTTCCCCTAGCGCACGTCCCCCTTCCAAGAGGCCGCCTCTACCCCGGGCGGCCTCTTTTGTGCGTGCGGGCCACGCCCCGAGGATCGTGCGTCTATCGCAGGAGCGGGCGCAGGGATGAAAGTTGCCAACATGTTGCTGTTGGGGCGACACTGGGTGCAGAAGTCGCCAAAAGTATGCGTAATAACTCCCCCAGGGACCGTGGGCGCGGTTTTTCGATATTGGTCTGCCCACATCATCCCAGGTAGATGCCCTGTGTGTTTTGGGGCTGGTAGCGTGACGAGAAGTGGTGTACGAGGGGGTGGGGGCATGCCCCCACCCCCT
>JAHZHK010000040.1:0-10487 GCA_019420325.1 Coriobacteriaceae bacterium
CGGCCGGTGCCGAACTCGAACTGCGCCGTGACTATGTGAGAGCGTTTATCGGAGAAGGCACCGATGGCAAGTCTGCTGCTTATCCCTTTGAAAGTGTCTATACAAGCGAAAACCGCCTGCGTATGCAAGATGCACGTGATGAGGTTTTGGCAATCTACCGCAGTGAGGGTTTGAATCGCAACATCGATTGGCACGATGACGAGGATCATATCGCGCTTGAGCTCGAGTTTATGCAATTCCTTTGCGACAAGCTTGCCGCCGCTGTGGGCGCGCGCGATTTTGAGGCCGCCGCGTCCGCCCTCGCCACTCAGGGCGGTTTTCTGGCTGATCACCTATGCAATTGGGTTCCCCTCATGACGGCTGACGCGCGCCGTTTCGCCAGGACTGCCTTTTATAAAGGGCTCGCTTCGCTTACCGAGGGCTATCTCGAGATGGAGCAGGAACTGCTCGGAGAGTTGCTCGGCACAGCGGACGAAAATGACCAGGGGTGACATGGTACCAAGGGGGATGAGATTGTGGCAAAGCGAGAGAAGGTCGATGGCATCCCGACGATTGCCATGCCTCATGTGGGCAACCTAACGATCATTCGCGGTGCGTCTGGTTGTGGGAAGACCCAGAAGCTTATCGACGATGTTCGCGAACTGCTTGTTCAAGGTGCTGATGCGTCGTCCATCCTCGTACTCTGCGCTACGCCAGACTCGGCCCGGGTGTTTTCCCAGCGCCTCGGTGTGGCTGGGGTTCGCGTGGCAAGCGCACGAAAGATGGCTTTGGAGTTGCTTACGCAGCCCGGGGCCATCGCCTTGTTTGGCCATGGCCCCCGGGTGCTGCTTCCCTTTGAGGAGGATATTCTCTTCGAGGACCTCAAGACAACCGGAGTTGAGGTGGACCGCCTGGCGGGCATGCTCGCCTTCTTCAAAAGGAGCATGACGGAGATTTCCGACGACCACCCCGAGTTCCTTATGGATGACGATGAGCGGGCTGTAATGAAGGCGCTGCGCGAGGGTCTGCATGTGCGCGGGGCCTTCTTGGAGCAGCAGCTGTCCGCAAACGCGGCGCGATATCTTGCACAAGGCGAGGCCTCGCCACGGTATGTGCGCGTCTTTGTCGATGATTGCCAGTTCCTCAGCCGCGGGTCGCAGGTGATGGCCGGGCTCCTTGCGGGCGAGTCGCTGTGGGTCGCGGCCGATTCCACGGTGCCTGGCCCAGTGCTCGAGCCGTACCCTTACGTTCGGGGCGTCGAGGAGCTCTTGGAGGTGAACCCGCAGGCCCGTGTCCTCAATCTCGACGGGTTCTGCGGGCCTCTGGGGATCTGCAAGGCGCTGAACGCTGTGAGATGCGAGGCGGGACTCGCCCCCTGCGGGTTCGATGGGCGTGCCGACGGGGCAGGGGATGGGAACCCAGTGGCTCTCGAGGTGCTGCCCGATTCTGGCCGTGAGATCGAAAGGGCGGCAGACCTGGTGGCCGGCACTATCGAGGGAGGGCTTGCCCCTGGGGATATCTTCGTGGTTTCCCCCAACGAAGCTTGGTCCTCGCGCATTGCAGGTGCTTTGAGCGAAAAGGGGGTCGGCTGGGCGGTTGCGTGCCGTTGGCCCGACCTCGCGGGGAGCGAGGCAGACGCCTCGAGGGACGCGGGATACCTCAAGGTCCTGACCGCCGTCCTCCTCGCGGGCGATCCTGACGACGATGCCGCCTGGCGAAGCTGGTGCGCGTTCGATGAGCCGCTTGCGGCCAGCGGCGAGGCCAGCTCCGCCCTTCAAGCTGCGTTTGCGACTGGGACACGCCTGCACGAAGTTCTCGCGGCAGGCGACCGTGCGGCAGCATCGGGACGCCTGGTGGACGCTTACAGCGAGGGTGCCGACCTGCTCGGTCGCATCAAGGGGCTCGGCCGCGACGACATGTTCCGGCTTCTTGTGGATGAGCTCTGCGGCCCCGATGCGCCCGTCCCCGCGACGTTGTTTCGCCTTTGCGCTGGAAGTCGCCCTGGGGACGACGCGGCGACGGTCAGGGCGCATATTCTCGAAAAAGTGGCATGCGGTTTCGGTTGGGAGCCCGGCGGGCCCTGCGGCGGTGGGTGGGAGGACGTCGTCCGCATAGGCGGGATGGAGCGGATGTGCGGGATGTCGCCCCAGTTCGTGGTTTTTACGGGCTTCGTGAACGGGTTCTTCCCCCCGCATGACTTCTTCAATAAAACGGTCACGCCCCCCGGGGATGTTGAGATGGCTCGTGCGGGCTACGCTCGCCGACTGTGCTGCGCGCTCGGCAAGGTCGCTGGCTCTGCGACATTCACCTCGTTTTCCAAAATTCCCTGTTCTGAAGCTGAACAGCTGGGCGTGAAAATCGATCGGATTGGTTTGGAGAACCGAATTCGCATGGCTCGAGTTAGCCCCAGCATCTTCCACGATTGTCTGAATGGGAGCAGGTAGGCTGGCTTTCGTTCCGGACTAACCAAAACGCAAGTGGTGACATCGCAGGGTGGCATGCTCATCCCGTTCTGCTGAGCGAGCTTCCAGGCATTCTCACGAAATGGGCCCCGCTACCATGCACATGGCAGCGGGGCCCATCGGTGAAGCGCACACGGTGGGGCACTTGGCCTACAGTGTCTCGAGGTACTCCTCAATCTTCTCGCCGGCGGTCTTGCCGGAAAGGTAGGCCCACATTTGCAGCTCGCCGCCGAAGGCGATGGCGGGCATGCACATGTTGCAGTTGCCGCCGGCGTACAGACCGGCGATGGGCTCGTTGGAAGCGTCGAGCACGCGCATGCTGAGGTCGGTCACCAGGCCGCCACCGGAGTTGTACGTGCGGGGCATGGCCTTGATGGCGTAGTACGGAGCGCCATCGACAGCCTTGAGGTACTGGGCATCCTTGCCAAACTCTGTGTCGTTGCCGCTCGTGCAGGCGTCGTTATAGGTGGCGATGGTCTCAGTGAACACACCCGGGTCCATGTCCATCTTCTCGGCCAGCTCCTCGAGTGTGTCGGCGTGCACGATGAAGCCCTGGGCCTCGCCAGCCGCCAGGACGTCGGCCATCTCGGGGATAGGCTCGTTGAGCGGGAACGTTGCGAAGCCGCAGCACAGGAAGAGCTGTGTGTTGTTCTCGGCGAAGCCGTTCGCTGCGATGTCGTCGATCTGGGGCTGAGACCAAACGGTCCAATACAGCGGGCCGTCGGTGCCCCACGACCACGTGCCGCCTTCGTTGATGTGACGCGTGCCGTCGGGGTAGACGTAGATGGCGTCACGGGCGGCACTCATGATGTTGGGCACGTCGTTGAGCGACCAGCAGGCCGTGTCGCCGCGCCAAACGTCTTCCTGTCCCTCCAGGTAGTTGATGGGGAAGCCGGAAAGAATCTTGGCCGAGGCGATGTTGTGCACGCTGCCGGCGATGCAACCCTCCATGCCGTCGAGCCTGCCGCCGGCGTCCAGGGCGGATGCCATCATGTTGCCCGTGTTCTGCGTCATGCCCAGCACGGCCCAGTCGCCTGCCTGTGCGCCCTGCACCCACGTCTGCATCTTCTCGGGGTCGCCGGCGAAGCCGCCCTCGGAGATCATGACGGCCTTGGCGTGGATGATGTACTCGGTTCCGTCGTAGACGTTGTGCGCCCTCACGCCCGCGACCTTGCCGTCTTCGATGATGAGCTCGTCGGCCGAGGTCTCGAGCAGATACTGGCCGCCCATGCCTACGAAGTCGCCTATCATCTGCTCGAAGCAGCGGTGCAGCGTGGCAAGGTTGTCTTCGCCCATGTAGCCGCAGTAGTAGTACTGCGAGGCATACTGTGTGCCCCAGAAGCCGGGCTTGGGCTGACCGAAGTAGAAGCCATGGCTGTAGAGCCAGTCCACCATGGGGCCGCTCTCGGCGAGCTCGTAGTCCCACGTGGCGAGCTTGTCCTCGGAGGGGTTCGTGGCCTCGACGATGTAGTCTTTCATCTCGTCGATGTCGTACATGGGCTCGCCGCCGTTGTAGCGGTCGGCGGTGACCTGGGAGTTGACGGCGAAGAGGCTCGTCGTGGCGCAGGAGGTGCCGCCGTAGAGCGCTGCCTTCTCCAGGGCCAGGACGCTCACCTCGCGCCCGGCCGCCTGCTGCATCTCAGCGACGCGCGTGCACGCGGCACAGCCCGTGCCGCCCATACCGCACACGACCACGTCCACGTCGTACTCGACCGTTTCGCCCTCGTGGGCCTTGGCCGGCTTGTTGACGTGGAAGTTCTCGATGGCCTTCGGGTCGGTTCCGGCAGCCTCGAGGGCCTGGGCGACGCACTTGTCGACAGCGGCCTTGATTGCGTTGGAGGTGATGGTCGCGCCGGAGATGGCGTCGACGGCCGTGCACTGGGAGTCGCAGATGCGCGGGATGATGAGCTTGGCGGCGTCGAGGATGTGGCCCGTCTCGGCGCACTGGTCGACGCGAATGCCCTGGATGAGCTTGTCGCTCACCGTGACGGTCACCGGGACCTCGCGGGCGACGGAGAAGCCGTGCGCGCTGGCCTTGTACGTGCCGGCCTGCATGACGACTTCGGGCAGCTCGGTTGAGGCGCCGGTTGCCTGAGCGACGCAGTCGGCAGCAGCCTTGAGGACGGCGTCGCTCGTGTGCGTGGCGCCGCCGATGGCGTCGACCTCGGCGGTTTGGGCGTCAAGGATTGCCTGCTCAAGCTGGGTTGCCGCGGTACCGCCGATGGTGCTCGTCTCAGAGGCGGCATCGATGCTCACGTCGGTGATTGCTGCGGTGTCGAATGTCATGGTCACTGTGACGTCGCCGCCGAAGCCGGGGTAGGTCGCCGAATAGGTGCCGGGCGTATATGACGCGCCGGCCGCCTCGGTAGCCAGGGCACGGCCTGCAACCGAGGAGAGACCTGCGACGGCGGCGACTGTGGCTGCACCGGCTACGACCTGACGACGGGTCTGCATGGATTCCATACTGTTCCCCTATCTGTAGTTGAGAACGGCGACCGTGGGTCTGCGTCCTGCCCCTTGCGAGACGCTCCGTTCCCGGGAGGCGCTCCCCGCGCCTCCTCATCTAGAGGCCAGCATGGCCCTATAGGCGGGCAAAATCCAACGAAACCTCTTCATGGGGGTCATGCAGGCCTGTCATGCCTGGCCCCTGCCTGGGTTTTCTGCACGTGCAACGTCGATGCCCTTTTCAGTGGATACGCGACGGGCAATCTCGGCGAACAGCTTGATGTCTGGCCGCGCGCCCTCCTTGCGCCAGGCCATCGTGATGGGCAGGAGCCCCAGGCTCGCGATGCGCCTGAACGCCAAGCCTTCTTTGAGGAAGGATGCCTGGTCGGAGTTGCAGAACGAGATGGTCCGGCATTGTCCACAACGCGCGAGGAGACGAACGTCCTCGAGGCTGTCGTTCCACGACACGAGGGACGAGTTTATCCCGAAGCCGTCGGATAGCCAACTGCGCATAGCTGCACGGTACTCGTCCGAGCGGGATGCGCGAAACATGCAGATTGTCGGTGCCGCTTTGGACAATTCGCTTCGTGAGACGGTGGCTGGCACGGCGAGGGGGTCGTCGGGGTTCATGGCGAGGTAGACGCCGTTGTAGGCCACGACCCGTTGGAACGCCCATGTCTCATACTCGGGAATTGGGGCATGTGCGATGATGTAGGCATCGAGCGCCCCCTTGCGGACCTGGATCGTGAGGTCCTCGCTTGACGCGTCGGCGTCGGCTCCCCTCAGGATTACCTCCCGTCCCGTCTCCCTGCGGAATCGCCTAATGGTTTCGGGGAAGTCCTCGGCCAGGCCGGCCCCGTAGTAGCCGATCCTGACGGTGGATTCGCCCAGTTCCTGGTAGGAGCGAAGGTTCCGCTCGGCGCGCTGGGTGCGCTCGACGATGGCGCGGGCGTCGTCGAGGAAGATGCGGCCCTCGGGGGTGAGTTCAACTGTGCGGCCGGTCCGGTCGAACAGCCGCATGCCCAGCTCGCGCTCGAGCGTTGCAACCGCGTGGCTGACCGTCGTCTGAACGACGTGACACACCTCAGCCGCGCGAGTGAATCCGCCCATCTCCGCGACAGCAACAAAATATTCGAGCTGGCGAATTTCCATAGCCCCAGCCTCTCGTCTCAAAAGGAGCACGTCTCGTTGGGACAGACGCCCCCATACACAAAGCGTCAGCAAGCATGCAGTCTACCATGGGGCGACATGAGCCGGGCAAGGGACTCTCGCTGCGCCTGCCTTCTTTGGGCATTCCAGTTGACCCGACCACTGTGGTCAGGCATACGCTGTCCGAAAGCGGCGCGCAAG
Organism: Coriobacteriaceae bacterium; assembly: GCA_019420325.1. Taxonomy (GTDB): domain Bacteria; phylum Actinomycetota; class Coriobacteriia; order Coriobacteriales; family UMGS124; genus UMGS124. The sequence goes on from JAHZHK010000040.1 coordinate 6,237, forward strand.
GGGTGCGCCGCCTAAAACGAGGAGGTATGCCATGCAGTGCCAGGGAACCCAGTCCTCGATGGACCGCCGCTCGTTCATGGCGGCCGCGGCCGCGGGCGCGGGGGCAATCGCGGCGTCGGCGCTCGTCCGGCCCGCCCGGGCCGACGAGGCGGAGGGCCAGGCGTGGGACGCCGAGTACGACGTCGTCGTGGTCGGCTACGGCCTGGCGGGCGGCACCGCGGCGCGCCATGCGGCCGACGCCGGCGCGAAGGTCCTTCTCATCGACGGCGCGCCCGAGGGCGGAGAGGGCGGAAACTCCAAGTACGCCAAGCAGCTGCTCGCCTCGGGCCACAGCGTCGAGAGCGCCGTCGCCTACCTCACCGCGCTCAATGGCGCGTTCACGGTCGACCCGGAGATGGTCCAGGTCTTCGCCGAGCGCCTGGTGGACATCCCCAACTACTGCCGGGACTACCTCGGCGTCGACAACCCCCACTCCTGGATCGGCGACACGTCGGACCCGGTGCTCGCGCCCTTCGTCCCCGAGTACCCCGAGCTTCCCGGCTCGGAGGACTTCGACGCCTACACCATCACGGACGCGAGCGGCGACGGCGCGCTGTGGGCAAACGTGCAGGGCCTCGTCGCCGAGCGCGCCGACTCCATCGACGTGTGGCTCGCCTCGCCGGCCCGCCACCTGGTCCAGGACGCCCAGACGCGCGCCGTCGCGGGCGTCGTCATCGAGCACGAGGGCTCCGAGGTCCGCGTCGCGGCGCGCAACGGCGTCGTTCTGGCATGCGGCGGCTACGAGTTCAACCCCGAGATGCTGCGCGACTTCGCGGGCGTGGCGCAGGTTGCCGGTATCGGCACCCCCTACAACAAGGGCGACGGCGTCCGCATGGCGCTCGAGGTGGGCGCCGACCTGTGGCACATGAAGAGCTACGAGCCCGGCTCCAATACGCTCATGTTCAACCCGGGCGACGGAACGAACCCCCTGGCCGCGGGCGCCATCCCCGCGGACGGCTCCACCATGTTCGTCGGCCCCGACGGCGCGCGCTACTACAACGAGGTCGGCGAGAACCGTCACGGCCGCGTTAAGATCGCCGGCGAGTTCCGTCCCGTCGACCACCCCGAGAGGACCTGGTTCCTCTGGGACCAGACGCGCATGGACGAGCTGGCGGGCATGGGGGTCGTCGGTGCGCTCCCCGTGCTGGCGGAGGAGAAGTACGTGAAGGCCGACACGCTGGAGGGGCTCGCCGAGGCGTGCGGCATGGACCCCGGCGTGCTCTCCGCGCAGGTCGCGGACTGGGCCTTCTTCGCCGAACAGGGTCGCGACTACCAGTTCGGCCGCGACGCCGCCACCATCCGCGCCTTCGACGGCGGCCCCTACTACGCCATGCCCGGCATCCCGCTCATCCTCAACACGCAGGGCGGCCCGCGCCGCAACAAGGACGCCCAGGTCATGGGGGCCAACGGCGAGCCCATCCCGCACCTGTACTCCGCCGGTGAGCTCGGCAGCATGAACGCCTTCCAGTACCAGGGCGGCTGCAACCTGTCCGAGTGCCTCATCTTCGGCCGCATCGCCGGCGAGAACGCCGCGGCGGGGAAGTAGGGGGGCGCGGCCGTTCCGCTTCCGGGGAACTTGGCGTACCATGGGCTTATGCGGCGCCCCCGGCCCTGCAGGTCGGGGGCGCTTGCGTCATGGGGCGTCGAGCGGGGGAGGGCGTGGGGCCGTGGTCGAGGTTGCGAGCTGGTACGACGAGCCCCGCATGCCGGGCTCCATGGTCATGAAGGCGGCCGGCATATCGCGCAACGCGCTCATCAACTACGAGAGCCACGGGGCCGTCAGCCCCGCGCGCGACGAGAACGGCTACCGCTCCTATTCGCGAGGCGACCTGCTCGACGTCATGTGCTGCACCATGCTCACGTCAATGGGCTACAGCGTGGCCGAGGCGGCCGAGGCGCTGCGGGGCGACGAGGTCATGGGCGTGGACCACATCGACGGGTACATCGAGCGCCTCGCCCGCCAGCGGGACGCCATCCAGGCAAAAATTGAAAACCTCTCCGCGCTGCGGGCGGCGACGCTCGAGGCGCGCCCTGCCGACGAGGCGGTCTTCGAGGTGGTTGAGTGCCCGGAGTGGCTGTTCTTCTTCGACGAGCACGAGTCGGTGGACATCCGCGACGTCAAGGCCGACAACCAGCTCGCCCTCCTGCGCTCTGTGCCCCTGTCGTGCCGCGGCTTCACGGTCGAGGGCTTCTTCGCCCAGGGAGGCCCGCGCGCGTTTTATTGGGCGCGCACCCTGCGAAGGTCGCACGAGCGTCTTCTCGAGGTGGACTCCTCGCGGGCGTGCGTTCTGGGCGGGGAGTGCGTGCGCGTCGCGCTGCGCGCGGACTACCCGGATCTCGATTCCGAGGGGACCTTGCGCAGGCGGCTCTCAGGCTACCTTGAGGAGCGGGGGCTGCGCGACGTGGGCGACCCCTTCGTCCCGCTGCTGCTGAACAACCGCCGCCCCAGCCCGGTCTTCGAGCTGTTCGTGCCTGTGGGGGAGGCGGGGGTGGCTTTTGGATAGTCCGAAATGTGCCGTGGTCTTCGTAGGACGCTACTCTTGGTTGCGTGACGACGGATTGGCATGTGCGTGGAGAGCGTTCATTTTTACGGCTGATTTGTGCTATTGGCCGGTTTGCGCGACATATGCCAGGAAGCACGCCCAATGTTCAATGGTCGTACTGCCCAGGGGTGTCAAATGCAGGTGTGGTGGCCTTTCGGAAGGCAGCTGGTGGTTTCGAGATGTGAGCATGAGCCTGCTTAGGATGGGGCCGAGGCAAAGCTTCGCTGAGTGGTTCCTCTGCAAGCGACGCGCCACCCCCCCCAAATCGCGCGGTAACGGCTGCTTCTCGGCGTTATCATCTTCCCAGTCGCGATGGGAGAGGCATGGGGGCAGTATGAGCAGTTGCACCAAACCGCATATCGAGGACTCGCGTATCATGCTATGTGAGATTGGTTTTGCTTGCTTTGTGACCGTCATGGGGCGTTGTCTGCGCGACATTGGCGTGCTCTTCGCTGGGGCTGGATGTTCGACATTGAGCGCGGTGCTCGTGGCGAACCTTGCGCACGTCGTGTCTCTCTTCGCCATTGCGGCCGTGTGCGGACTTAAGGGTGTCGCCTTGTTTGGGCCCCGATCGAGCGTGGTGAGCACGTCACTGTTTGTTTTGGGCTATTTGGGGATGGTCTTTTTCCGGGCCTCGCAGTATGAAGCCAGTCCCTTCGTGCTGCCCTTCCAGATGTGTTTTGGTCTTGCGGGTGCGGTGGGCATGATTGGGTGGGTGAGCGCGTTCTTCCATGAGGGCGAGCGGGCGGTCGTTGAAATCCTCTCGGCTTCCTTTCTTGCATGCATCCTTGGCTTTGCCCTCGGTGCCATCGACGATGTCCCTACTGTCTGCCTGCTTTGCGTACTCATCTCTGTTATGTCAAGTGCCTGTGCAGTCGGGTTAGGGTCGCCACGCCTGAGTCCCATGCAAGACAATGAGATCACGTGTGTGCCGATTGCGGGCGTGGGGCAGTTCAGGCGAATTGTTCCGGTCGTGTGGGCGCCGTCTCTTTGCATTGGAGTGCTGGGGCTCATGTCCGCCATTGCTCGAAGCATGTTGGGAGAACAGGATGCTGCCTACATGCTTTCCATTACCATGGCGAGTGAGGCCGTTTCGTGCTTTGTTCTTATCTTCCTTTTTATTTGGGGAACCCTGCGGGCTGAGATTGTCTCGCTTTACAAGGTTTTGTTCCCTGTCGGCGCTCTGGCGTTCTTTTCTCTGACGTTTTTAGGCGACCGCTTTATTGTCGTTCTGGCCGCGGTTGCGGAGTTCTCATTCTCGCTTTGCTCTGTTCTCGTGACCTTGCAGGTAATCGACTTCTGCAATAGGTTGGAGAGTCCACCTACGGTAGTAATGGGTCTATTTTCGGGCTTCAGCCACGCAGTGCTCACTCTCGGTTATCTCCTGCTTCCGTTGGGCAATGGGGCGGGAAATGATAATTTTTATTCGATTGTGGCAGTTGTGGTGATTTTTGCGCTCGCCATGGCCCTCTTCCTCGTGACACGCCTCCCATCGGACTCCGTTTGCGGAACTGTGACCAAGCCTGCTTGCGAGTCCCCCGGGAAGAACGGATGTGTTGTGGCCCCTTCCGTCCCCGTCCTTCCCGAGTCGCTTAGGACCATTGCGCTTTCTGTGCGCGAGGGCGAAGTACTCAGTCTGATTTTGGAAGGCCGTGACGTTCCCTCAATG
>JAHZHK010000040.1:10497-24013 GCA_019420325.1 Coriobacteriaceae bacterium
CTTGGGGCTCTCAAAAAACACCGTGCGCACGCATGTGAAGAGCCTCTATGCCAAGTTCGATGTCCATTCTCGCCAGGAGCTCATAGACCTGTTTCATGAGTAGGGCAACGAAGACAGGCTGTTTTTCGAGCAGCTGCGTACGTGTGGAATTGGGCCATCATGGCTTGCCCCCCACGAATGAGCACTTGCAAAGAGGACGGTCGCTTTGGGTGCCACCGCGTGGCGCACGCCCCTCGCCTCGCAGACGTGGCAATGCCTGCCGAACTCGTTCGCTGCCTTGCCGGGCGACGGGCATGTGAACATGAGCGGGTTTTGAGGAAGCGGCTCCTCTCTGGGGAAGCCGGCGGCGGGTCTGTGGTCATACCAATCGTGGGTCCTTGGGCGCAAAGGCTGTGCGCGTGCGGTCGGCCGAGCCGCCAAAAAAGGGCTGCCCAAATATGCGCCCTTCGCCAAGAAATGAATGAGGGCAGGCCCCCTAGGGACCATCCTGAACTGTAAGGGGCGCCCCGAACCCATGCGAGTCCGAGACGCCCCAATACAAACTTTTGCTCGCGTTATCTGTGGCTCGCTACCAGGAGACTCCCATGGCGGTCTTGGCGGCGTTGCGGCCGGAATAGATGTTGTAGGCGCCCTGTCCGCCGGAGATGCCGTAGTTGTACGTCTCCTTGAAGAGGCTGCATCCCTCGACGCCGCAGGAGTACAGGCCCTCAATAGGCTCGCCGTCAACGCCCACGACGCGGTTCTGGCGGTCCATCTGCACGCCGCCCACGGTGGTGTAGGGCGCAGGCTGAACCTTCACGAGGTAGTAGGGGCCGTCGCCGGTGGGGATGAGGTTGTCTGCTGGGCAGGCAAACTCCTCGTCCACGCCGGTCTCGCAGTAGTGGTTGTAGCGCTCGATCTGGCCGGTGAGCGCTGCGTGGTCCATGCCGGCGGCCTCGGCGAGCTCTTCGAGCGTCTCGCCGCGGAACACGTCGCCGGTCCCCTTGGCGCACAGCTCCTCCAGTTCGTTGACGAGATCCTTGAGCTGGGTGCCGGCCTTGCCGGGACCGTAGGTGTTGAAGGCGCCCTGGCCGTTCATGAAGATGTCGATGATGTTCTGGCCGAAGAAGGTGCAGGCGGCCTTCTGCTGCTTGAGGGCGTTGACCCAGCACACGGTGAACTTCTCGTTGAAGAGGTTTTCGTCGACGAAGCGCTCGCCGTTCTCATTAACGGTCAGGAGCGACTGGTAGCAGGCGGCCAGGGTGAGGTTGGAGATGGCCAGGAAGTAGTGCCCCTCGGCCTCAGTGCCCACGGCCAGGTTGTTGACGGAGGAGGCGGTGCACTGCTTGGCGCCGGCCTTGATCATCATGGCGTGGCCCTTGCCGTCGTAGCCGCGTCCCAGGGTCTGGGCTACCTTGGTGTCGGTGACCTCGTAGACCATCTCGCGGTTGTCCACGAAACCGCCGGTGGCCATGATGACTTTGGGGGTCTTGAGCAGGGTCGTGGTGCCCTCGGCGTCCCGCACGACGATGCCGGCGACCGCCTTGCCGTCCATGACGATGTCGATGGCCTCGGTCTCGAGCATGACATCAACGTTGTTCATGGTGTCGAGGTGCTTCTGGACGTTCTCGCCTACGGTACGGCCCGACTCGCCTTCCCACCAATGGAAGCATGGGACGGTGGAGACTCCCAGGTAGTCGTCGACGTGGTCGAAGCAGATGTCGTGCTCGGCGAGCCAGTCGATGTCCTCGCCGGAGTGCCCGAAGACGTCGTACCACACGCGGCCGTCCGTGCGCCAGTTGGTGAAGGTCAGCTCGTTGTGAACGAGCGCGGGGATGTCGAGCTCGACGGCGACACCGGAGTCCTTGACCATCTGGGAATCCAGGCCGAAGACGCCCTCGGTGTAGTCGGCGTTGCCGCCCAGGGCGAACTTCTTCTCGACGACGGCGATCTTGGCACCGGTGTCGGCCGCCTCCATTGCGGCGATGCCGCCCGAGAAGCCACCGCCGACGATGACCAGGTCGTACTCGGCCTCGCCGTCGATGGTGTAGTCGGTGGGCAGGACGTCGGTGCCGGTTGCGGCGGCCTCGTCGGCCCGAACGGTGCCGGTCGCTGCGCTCGCGGCAGCGGCGGCGGCCCCCATGGCGGCGGTGGCGGCGATGAAGTTGCGGCGGGACAGGTCGGTGGTCATGATGCGGTCCTTTCGTTTGCGGGTTTGCTGGTCGTGTTCCTGCGCGGTTTTCAGGCTTGGCAGAGGTCCTTGGCCACGTCGTAGGCGAAGGTGATGCAGGTGGCGCCCAGGTTCTGGCCGCACGCCATGAAGGTGTACATGTTCGAGTAGAAGTCGCCCACCATGGTGCCGATGTTGTACAGGCCCTCGATGGGGGTGTCGTCCTCCTCGCAGACTTGCATGTTCACGTTGGTGCGCAGGCCGCCCATGACGGTGAGGAAGTTGAGGTAGGACAATTTGTAGTTCATGCCGTAGAATGGGCCCTTGTCCACCGGGACCATGAACTCGGGGTTCTTGTGGAAGTCCTCGTCGCAACCGGCGGCGCACAGCTCGTTGTAGCGGGCGATGCTGGCGAGGGCGGCCTCGGGGTCGGGGTGCTCGATCTTGGCGAGCAGCTCCTCCAGGGTGTCGGCCTTCTGGTAGTAGCCTAGGTCGACGGACTCGTCCCAGTGGGAGAGCTGCAGCTCGGGCGGCTCCTTGGCGATGACGATATGCGAGTCGGTCTCGATGGACTGGCCGCCGAGGAAGCCGGGGTACCAGAGGTCCTGGCTGTAGGCGTAGTCCGCGTTCCAGATGGCCCAGTAGCCGGGGTTCTTCTGGAACAGGCATTTGTAGGCGAGGAAGGGCTTGGTGATGTCCTCGCTCATGAAGCGCTCACCCTGTTCGTCGAGCATGAGGCCGGTGAAGGCCATCATGAAGCAGGTCGAGGGACCCTCGTCGGTGCCGTGGCAGGACTGGACCATGGGGGCCATGGGCTGGATGCGCTGCCAGGCGGCGCCGACCCACAGGCCCATCTTCTGACCGTCGCCGGGCTGCAGGCCGCCGAACAGGCCGCCGTCGAAGTCGGGCTCCTCGAAGGTGCATAGCGGCTCGACGACGGGGCAGTACCGGCGGATCATGTCGCGGTCCTTGGAGAAGTCGCCTGTCGCCATGACGACGGCCTGCGAGGCGTTGAAGCGCACGTACTCGCCGTCGTCGTTCTTCGCGACGAAGCCGCTCACGCGTCCGGTGTTGTCGTCCTCGCGGATGAGCTGCTCGGCGCGGTGCCCCCAGAAAATCTGCCCGCCGTTCTCGAGGATGTAGTCGCGCATGGTGTTCACCAGCAGCGTCTCGCCGGAGAGCGAGGCGTCCTCGACACCGGTGCCAATCCAGCCGTGCGAGCTCTCGGGCATGGTGAAGATGCCGTTGGGGTCCGTGTAGCCCTGCTCGATGGTGGTCTTGTAGCCACGTGACTCCATGAGGTCGATGACCCAGTTCATGGACTCGGCGCTCGTGTTGATCCAGCGGTACCATTTCTTCTGGTCGACGGCGAAGCTGTTCATCGCGAGCTGACCCTTGATGAACTCGGTGCAGGTCTCAGCCGTGTAGCCCAGACCTTCCTCGAGCAGGGTTTTGGTGCCGATGCCGTGGTTGGAGCCGCCGCGCGACACCGGGCCGTGACCTGCGGAGACGAGCAAGACCTTGTCGCCCAGCTCCTCGGAGAGGCGTGCCCCACACACCAGGCCGGCGACGCCTGAGCCTATGACGACGACCTGCGCGTCGTAGGTGGCGACGATCTGGTCGTCGGGGATGGGTGCTGGCGGGATTTCGAAGGCCCAGACACCCTCGGTATCGGCCGCGACCTTGCCAGCGGCCTCGTCGGCCAGGGCGGTCCCGACGCCCGCTGCGCCCAGCGCGGCGACCGTGCCTGCGGACTTGATGAACGTGCGGCGGTTGATACTGTCCATGATGTGCCCCCTTAGGCGTTGATGTAGGTCTCCACGGCGTGCTGCACGGCCTTGCGCCCCGAGTAGATGCACCAGCCCGAGCAGGAGCCGGGGGTGCCGATGGTATAGACGTTGCGGTAAAGCATGACGCCGTCCACGCCGATGGCGTACAGGCCGGGGATGGGGTCCTTGGCGTCGGTGACGGCCTGGCAGTTGCGGTTGGTGCCGATGGCACCGCAGATGACGTAGACGATCCAGCCGGGGACGGCCAGGTAGTACGGCGGTTCGGAGAAGGGCAACATCCACTGGGAGTCCTTGCCGAACTCGGTGTCGTCGCCGGCGGCGCACATGTCGTTGTATGTGTCGACGGTAGCGCGCAGCTTGTCGGGGTCGAGCCCCACGTACCCCGCGAGCTCCTCCACGCTGTCGGCCCGGTAGAGGCCCTGGCCGCCCTGAGCGATGGCATCGTCGATGATGTCGCCGATGTAGTTGCCCGTGATGCAGTTGCGCTCGGTGTAGTCCTTCATCATCGCGGTGTCCCACAGCGCGTAGTGGGCCTTCTGGGCCAGCTTGGGGGCGTTGGAGTTGGAGAGACACACGATAGAGTTGTCCTCGGGGAAGAAGCGTGCCGCGTCCTCGTTCACCCAGAGCAACTGCGGAGCGACAGCCCACATGATGTTGTCCATGCCCTTCATGTAGCCGGGGAAGTAGGAACCCGATTGGTCGGCAGTGACGCCCATCATGGAGTGGGCGCCGACCTCAGTCGCCATGAGGTAGCCGTCGCCGGTGGCGAACTCGAACATGCAGTCGAGCTGGTCGATGGGGTAGCCGATCTGGGAGACAAGCTCCTTGTTGGACCCGAAACCGCCGGAGGCCAGGATGACGGCCTTGGCGTTGATCTGGACGTACGAGCCATCCTCCTTGCGCTGGGCATAGAGGCCGCAGACCTTGCCGGACTCGTCCTGGATGAGTTTCTTGCCCAGGGTCTCGAACAGGAACTGGACGCCCAGCTCCTCGGCCTTGGCGGTCATTGGGGGTACAAAGCCCACGCCGCAGGAGCCGTCCTTGTACCAGTGGAAGGTGTTGAAGTCCTTGCCGTGGTAGTCGTCAACAGTAGGCTCGAACATGACGCCCTGCTCGATGAGCCAGTCGATGTTGGTGCCGGATTGGTACATGAAGTCCATCCAGCAGGCGCCGTCGGCGCGCCACTGGGAGTTTTTCATCTCGACGGCGTACACCTCGCGGGGGTCGACGTGCAGGTCCATGGCCTTGGTGGGCTGGACTCGATGCCGAACGAGCCCTCGACGCCCATGCCGGCGCCGCCGCCCGTGACGGACATGCCCTCGACGCAGACGGTGTTGAGGCCCTGGTGGCCCGCCTCGACGCAGGCGCACAGGCCGGAGAGGCCGGCTCCCACGATGACGACGTCGCAGTCGATGGTCTCGACGGGCTCGATGGCTGCCTCCTCGGCCTGCGCGACGGCGGGTGCGGTGACGGCGGGTGCGGCGACGGCGGGTGCGGCGACGCCCGCTATGGCGGCGGCCCCTGCGGCCTCGATGAACGTGCGGCGGTTCAGTTCCACGGTAAACCCCTTTTCTTTCGTTTGTGTCTGCGGCGCAGGACCGTGCCCGGCACCGCCCTGGCGACAAAACTAGCGGGGTATGTCGGTGGCTTTGAAGCCCAAAGTGGATGATGCGCGACTCACCTTGAGGTAGGTGAGCCTGGTGGGTGAGGCAATAAGCTGGGGTTTCTTTCTACTTATAGCTCCACATGAACAGGGAGCGCTGAAATTGCGTACAAAGGCCAGACGGGTGAGGCGTAGGCTTCAGAGGGTCGATTTTCGAACAAGTTCGGCAAATCGACGTGTGCGCCGCGTCGCAACGGGCCCGCAGCGGAGTCGGGCCATTCAAGCACGCGCCTCTTTGCCAAGAAGCGAACGAGGGCGGGCTTCTCAGAGCTTGCCCTGGGAAGTAACGGGATTGATGTGTCTGCATGAGTGTGCGGAAGTGCGATGAGAGACCTGCCGGTGCGAGGTGGGTCGCGCGCGGTTTTTGCGTTCGGCCAAAAGACAGGAATCGCGCTTACCGAAGCATCTGTAGCCTTTGGGTCGATAGGGGTTGCGAAGTGTGAGGATTTCTTTTTAGTGGGCAGCACTCCGCCATCGTGCCGTTCGTTCTCTGGCAGTTGCGAGGTTTTGCTTTCAAGCGGGTCCATCCGTGGGCAGCATGCCTGGATGCAGGCCTGTTGGCGGACATGCAAGATGGATCATAGCAGAGCGCCTGGCACTGTCTCGTTCTTCCATGTGCGGGATGTACTGGGCTGAGCAATATTTGGACGTTGTTTTAGTTGATATGGCAAGCCTTTTGCGGACTTGATGGCTGTATGAGTCACATAAAACTAGCCAATGAGAAGGCGCGCGTCGCAGGCCGCTTCGCTAGCAGAGCGCTTGAACGCGGTCCTCCAGCAGGGAGATGAGCTCCTCGCGGCTATGAGTGCCGGTCTTGGAGTAGATGTTGCGCAAATGCGTGCGGAGCGTGCTCTCGGTGATGCATGCTGTTTCGCAGATGAAGGCGTTGCCGTTGCCCTGGAACACGAGGAGGGATATTTCTCGCTCGCGCTCGGACAGGCCGAGCTCGCGACAAGCGAGCGCCATCTCCTCGAGCGTGACGGCTCTAGGGTCTTTCCGAGGGGCGCCGTCGGGCGCTTCCTCCGGGTCTTTCTGGGCCGCCTCCGCCTCGAGGCGCTTGACCATTTCGCCGTCCTCTAGCAGGAAAACAGACACGAGCACGGTGGCTCCGATGATTGCCGCGGCGGTTCCCACGAGGGGCAAGCTGGGCAGATTGAGGAGCAGGCAGAGGATTTCGCTTGCGGTGCTGCAGGTGGTGAGGGCAATCTGGCCTACGGCGAACACGAACGCGCCGCCTTTCGGATCGCGCTCACCTATGCGCGCCCACAGCGTCCAGGTGAACACGCGGAAAAACGCCCAAGCGCCGCCGATGGCCAAGGCCTCGTAGTGCTGGCTGCCTGGTTCCAAAACCAAGGTGAGCAGTAGGCAGCCGATGACGAGCGGGGTGATGAGGCGGTACAGGCGAGAGAAGCCGCCGACACGCCCTTGCGTCAGGCGCGCCGCCGCGAGGATGGCGAGGCTGACGCATATGCCTGCGACCAACGTGTAGAGCTCGGTGGAGACGGCCGTCTTGGTCTCTGAGAGATGGTTTGTTGCAATGAAGACGGCGCCAAGCGCCCCTGTGGCCACGAAGGGTTTAAGGCTCAGCGGCGGGCGGGCGGCATGGCGGTCTGTTTGAGGATCGCTGGGCGCCGCGGCGTCGTCCCTGCCGTCGACGAGCTCTTTTCTCAGGGCGAGCAGTGCGGCGCCTGAGAGCAGGGGCAGCGCCGGGCGAAGCGCCAGGGCCGCATCGGGGGAGAGGCAGGCCTCTACCAGGCAGATTCCGAACGAGACCGCGTAGCTTCCCGCCGTGCAGCCGAGCACATGGGCGGCACCGCAGACGCTCAGGAGCTCCCCCCAAAGCACGACAAGCCCCGCGCTCGTCGCGAAAAGGAGCCTGCCCGCCACGACGCCCGCGATGTGAGCCTCGGCGCCGACCCACCCGGAGAGGTGGAGAACCGCGGTTCCCAAAGCGGGCCCCAGGCAGGCGAGGAGGATGGCCCCGCGTCGCTCAACCAGCATGCCGGGCCTGCGGCGCGCGAGGGAGGCAAGCCCGAGAAGGAGGAGCAGGAGGAGCGCAGTCGCGGCGTAGCCGCACGCGTCGAGCGCCTCGTTGACCCTGGGGAGGGGCGACGGGAAGAGGGTGGGGGAGATGCCGATGGTCTGCCAGCCAAGGTAACAGCCGGCACCGATGGACACCAGCATTCGCGAGGCTGGGCCGAGGGCGCTTTCTCTGCCCATGCCGTGTCGAATCTCGCCGACACGGCGCGCGTCTTCTGCCATTGAGGCGACCCCCCATGCGCTCGTTTCGGATAAAAAGCAAAGTGCCTGCTTGCGGCCTTGCTAGAAAAGCAATACCTCACAGTCTACCTCACCCGCCGACTCTCGATACCTCATATTTTCGCGTGGTTTCGTCGGCTTGGCGTATGGCGCGGCCGTGCGCTTGAGGCAATGCTTTGAGCTGCCCGGTCGGCGCGCCTGCGCCGGCCTGCTTATACCGGACGGGGCCGCTGCGCCCTTCGCATGAGGAGGCTTCATTATGGACGACAAAACTATGAACCGCCGGTCCTTCGTCGCGCTGTCCTGCGCCGCTGCCGGCGCGGCGGTCGCCGGCGCCGGCACCGCCCTTGGCGACGACGTCAAGGCCCGGGCCGTTGCCCTGGGCAACGCTGACGTCCAGTTCGCCGAAGAGACCGAGGTCCTTATCGTGGGCGCGGGCCTCTCCGGCATGATGGCGGCCTGGGAGATCGCCTCCGCGGGGCACCAGGTTCTCATTGCCGAACAGAACGGCTTTCTCGGCGGCGATGCCATATACTCCGCGGCCTGCATGATGTGTACCACCGCGGAGCTCACCAAGGAGGAGCGCCCCGAGAAATACATGGACGAGGAGACCATCCGCACGCTCTTCGCCCCCTACTACGACTCCGAGCTCGCCCTCGAGAAGCTCGTCCAGAATCAAATGTGGGCCGGCAAATGGATCGACCTGCTGCATTACGAGTGGGGATACGAGTTCCAGCCCCGCATGGAGTGCCCCTACCTTCAGGCTTATTTCCCCAAAGACGGCATCTGCACCATGCACACCGCCTTCGACCTCATGGACCAGAAGATCCAGGAGGCTGGCGCGACGTATGAGTACGACATCGAGATGACCACCCTCATCGTCGACCCCGACGGCTTGGTGTGTGGCGCGCGTTTCCTGCAGAAGGACGGGGGCTTCAGGGACATCAAGGCGGGCACCGTGGTCATCGCGACGGGCGGCTACGTCTCCAACCAGGAGTGGATGACTCAGTACGCCCCCGACCTTGCCGACCTGGGTAACATCGTGTCCGGACGCACGGGCGAGGGCATCAAGGCCGGCCTTGCGGCCGGCGGCACCCTGTTCGGCATGGGACCGGTCGGCAACCTGAACCCGCGTTACGAGGCGGGCCACATGCTGGGCGTGCACTATCCGATCCTGGGCATTCTGCCGAACGGCAGGCGCTTCTACTGCGAGACCGCCGTGCACAACGCGGCAACCGGCGCCATCGCCGCCGGCTACCACGAGTGGTACACGATCTTCGACGACGTCGCGATGAACGGCGTGGACCAAGAGCTCCTCAAGCACGCCGGCGAGGCCATCCAAACCGCCGGTTCCTTTGAGGAGCTGGCCGAGATGACGGGAATTCATCCCGACTACCTGCAGGCGACCTTCGACGAGTGGTCGTCTATCTGCAGGGGCGAGATGGAGGACCCCTTCGGCCGCGTCCTCTTCCTGCAGGAGCTCGAGCCGCCGTTCTACTTCATTCGCAACGTCCCGGTGCGCTACAAGTCTCTTGGCGGCCTGAACGTCGATCTGGACTACCACGTGCTCGATGCGGGCGGGGACCCCATACCCAACCTTTATGCGTGCGGCTGCGCCGCTGGAACGGAGGACATCTGCCCTGCCGCCGCTTCCGGCATGATTGTGGGCACCACGGTGGTAAACGACCTCTCGTAAGCGAGGCCCGCCCCCCTCTTGGGCGCAAAGCGCAGTGCCCCCCATTGCTCGGAGTGAACCGCCTCCCGGACAATATGTCCATCGCATGGTCGCCTAAGAAGGCTCCAACAATACAACCCCGCCCGTGCCGCCCAACGCGCGGGCGGGGTTTTCCCACTAGGATGCAAGGCGCCCCGAGTTTGTCCTCGAGACGCCAGGAGGCTTGCGACGGGAGGGCATCCCACCGAGGCGGGCACGGCCGCGTGCGGGAGGGGAAGGTCGCTCGGGACGCGCCCTGCCTCACGCCGCAGCGAGAATCGGGAGACCCTGCCCCTGAACCAGCCGCCCCGGAACAGGGCCAACCTGTCGCAACCCCCCTTGACACGGACGAGGCGCGCCCCAATTCCTTGAATATGGAACTGGGGCGCGCTTGCTGGCAAGATTCCGTTTGCGGATGGTCTTACCTGGCGGTAGACACCGCGCTCGTGTCGACAAGGGCCGGGCTCACGTAAGTGAATCCGCCGTACGTCTCATTCACGAAGTTGGCCGCGTTGATGCCGGCAAGGCGGCCGCTCGTCCAAAGCCAGCCCTGGGCGACGCCTCCGAAGCCCGAGTAGTTGCGCTCGGGGTGCAGCAGCACTCCCATGGAGTCCACGCCGGTTGCATAGAGGCCCTCGATGGGCGTCGCGTGGTCGTCCTTGAGCACGCGGATCTGCGTGTCAACATCCAGGCCGCCGGCCGTAGAGAAGGACGCGTTGTAGACTCTCACTGCATAGAATGGCGCCGTCTCGATTCTGGTCAGGAATTCGGGGTCCTTGCCGAAGGCGCTGTCCTCGCCGGCGTCCACCAGGGCGTTGTAGTCGGCGACCGTCTGCTCGAGCACAGACGGGTCTATGCCGATCTGAGAGGCAAGGTCCGCCAGGGTGTCTGCCTTCCATGCCATGCCCTCCTCCACGGCATATCCAAGGCCCTCGTACACCTCGGGAACGGGCATGTCGCCCGGGATGTCGCCCTGCGAGCAGTACCCCTCGAACTTGGGGATCTTGGAGAACCCGGAAGCGGCGACCTCGTCGAGGACGTCGGCCGAGGTGATGGTGTAGTAGTAGCTGCCTGCCTGGTAGCACGGCCAAGACTCGCTCTCGACGTCGGAGGCGAAGCTCTCGTAACGGGCCTCGTTCATGAAGCGCGTGCCGTCGGCCTTCACGGCCACGGTGTTTGCGCTGATGCCGGCCGCCATGGGGATGTTGTTGAGCGTCCAAACCTTGTAGCGTCCGGTGCGCCCGTCCAGGCGGTCCTCATAGAAGTTGATGGGGTAGCGGTCAAGCCAGTGGTCGAGCGTCACGTGCATGACGTTGGGGCTCATCTCGATGTTCCATGTTCCGGCCCCGGCATCGAGCGCGGCCTGCACCATCAGGCCGGTGTCTTGGCCGGTGCCGATGCCACGGCGCTCTCCCGCCCAGCGCGGGTCAAGAAGGGCGTTGATCATCTCGAGGTTCGAGCCGAAGCCGCCCGTGTTCATGATCACAGCCTTGGCGTGGATGAGGTACTCCTGGCCCGTGACGACGTTGCGGGCCTTGATTCCAACCACGCGGTTGGGGTTTGCCTCGTCGAGAAGGAGCGCATATCCTTCCGTCTCCAACATCCAGTCGCCGCCCTGGGCCTTGACGGCTGCGAGCATGGACTTGTAATACTTGTCGACGCCGGCGCGGCGGTCCTCATAAGAACCTGTGTCGGTGTTGGACGTCAGGACGACGTTGTAGCTGGTCAAGCCACCGGTGAAGGGGTTGGGCTTTCCCATGTCGCCAAAAATCCAGCCCTGGCCGTGCAGCCAGTCGATGGTGTTGCCCGACTCGGCGAAGAAGAGGTCGACCAGGTCGTCCTTGGCGCGCTGCTCGCCCCCCTGGCTCGTGTAGCTGCGCCATACCTCGCGGAACAGATCGGCGTCCACAAAAGGCTTGCCGCCGTTGATTTCCTCCATGTACTTGGGCGGGTTTATGGCGCACCCCTCGTGCGTGAGCGCCGACTTGCCGCCGTACTTGCCGGCGCGGTCGATACCCAGGACGCTCACGAGCTTGTTGGGGTTGATGGACTGGATCGTTTCGCAGGCGCTCTTCATCGCCATGATGCCGCCGTTGCCCATGCCGACCACGAGGACGTCGACGTCGATCTCCTCCGGGTCGCCGACTTCGGGCTTTGCGGGCGGAATCTGGAACGCGCTTACCGCCGAGGCGTCCGACCCGCCGGCGACCAGGGCGTCCTGCAGGGCCTGCTTGATGGCCATCTTCACGGCATTGCTTGTCGACGTTGCGCCGGCGATGGCGTCGACTGCAATGGACTGGCTCTCGATGATGCGGGGGAACATGAGGTCTTTGACGTTTGCCAGCATGACTTCCGTCTCGCCATGGGCAAACCTGTCGTCCGGAACCTCGATTTTGAGAATCGTCGTCTCGTTTACCGTGATGGTGACGGGAAGCTCCCAAATCTGCCAATACCCCTTGGCCGCGCCCGTGTACTTGCCGGGCTTCATCTTGACCACGGTGGAAGAGGAGATGCCCATGGCCTCGTTGTAGGCCGCTGTCGCGGCATCGGCGATGGCGTCAGACGTCACCGTTGCGCCGGCGGTGGCGGACACGTCGATTGTGCCTGTCTCGACCATCGACGCCTGGGCGTTGGCGATTGCGCGGCCGCCGCGGTCGGGCGTTTCGCCGGCGCCCTCGATCGCAGCGTCGACCACGACGCCGCTGGCCGTGTCCACTGTCAGCGTCACGGAAATCTCCCCGCCGAAGCCCTGGGCCGACGCAGTGACGGTTACTGTGCCGGGGGCCTGCTCGGCAAGCGCAGGCATCGCGGGCGCTACTGCGGCAGCGGCGCCGACGGCCGCACAAGCGGCTCCTGCCACGAATCCACGGCGGGACAAAGCTGTCTTTTCCATGAGCCTCTCCTTTGCAGACGTTCCTTCCATTGGGCTGTCTTTGAGGGATGCTCCTCTACAGGCAACCGTTGAAACAAGCGTATGCAAAACAGAGCGAGTGGCAATCTACTCCAGAAGTAGAGGGGTCCTGATTTGTGCCGATGAGGCTCACATGTAGCTTGGGGCTTCTCTACCTATGCAGTCTACTTGACGTTCCGAGCTGGGATTACTTACTTCGCGTCCTCTTCCTGATGCCCTGCGGACTCGACTTTCTCGATGAGCTCTTGTTGCTTCCCCACCCCGAGCTTTTGATATACGTGGACGATGTGGGAATGGGCCGTGCCCGGCGAAATGCCCAGGCGCTTTGCGATCACCGCCTGAGTGCGACCGCGGGCCAACAGGCCAAGCACCTCGGTCTCGCGTGGGGTGCAGCCGCACCCCTTCGCCACGGCGGCGACGCCCTTTTCGAGGTCCGCGCCCATGTTATCGGCCTTATTGGGAACGGCTATCGCGCAGAACAGCTGTTCGATGACGCGCTCCGGGAACACCCAAACGAACAAGACGATGAGCGCCAGCAGCAAGATGGGCACCACTGTGACAACTTGGATTACGCCCGGGTCGTACCTGAGCGTCACCGTGGCGAGCAGAAGGCCCATCAGGTAACCCATGTTCTTGCCCGCGATGAGAAAGCCGAAATAGCGGTCGGGTTGGAGAGAGTGCGCGCCCACCGCCTGGGCGACGAGGACCCATGTCAAGATATCAAACAGTTTGCGTCCGATACCGGACACGGTTAGGGCCGCCCAGCCCCATGATTGGGGCAGTATCAGGTAGAAGACGAACCCAACCGCAGTCACGGGCAGCACAAGCCTGAGCACGCCTACCGAGCTCAACGGCCGCATGAACGCGGAGAGCGCCAGCAACCCCAGGGCCGTCACGAAATTGGCGGCAAAGCGTACTTGAGACGCGGCTTGTGAAGGCATGAAATCGTAGGCAAGCGTCACGACCAGATTGTAGACGCACGAATACACCAGGCAACACAACAGGATGTTGACGAGTGCTCGATGGTGGC
>JAHZHK010000041.1:0-712 GCA_019420325.1 Coriobacteriaceae bacterium
AGTCGTCGCTGGAAATCATAATCACCGGGATGTCTTCAATGACATGGCTGGCATTCATGGCCTCAAGTACCTCAAAGCCATCCATCTCTGGCATGATGATGTCGAGCAGCACAAGAGCAATGTCTCCGGCTTCTGCCTGGAGTTTTTTCATGCACTCTATGCCGTTTTCCGCTTCGAGAATGCGATAGTCGCTCCCAAGAATCTCGGCCAGTATCGCACGGTTCAGCGCAGAGTCGTCCACAAGCAGGATCTGTGGCTTCGTCTGCATGGGTGCAGGAGCTGCGCTTTGCACGCGTGGCTTATCCATCATCTGCCACTCACGCGCGCAGCGGTATTCTTCAATCTCGGAGTGTGCTGCTCGATGGTCGTTCATATTCGGGTCATCCTCCGTATACGTCATGTGCGCAATCCCGCTTGCCTGCTAAAACGTGCCTTTCCGCTATACGTTAGCGGGGGGGGGGTGACTCTAAAGCGCTTTACCACTTTCTCGAGCGTGGCAAGGTCTACAGGCTTGGAAAGATGCTCGTCCATTCCAGCCTCCTTGCTCTTCTGCATGTCTTCAAGGAAGGCGTTGGCTGTCAGGGCGAGGATGGGGATGGTCGTGCCCAGCGGATTGTCGCCACCGCGAATCCGACGGGTGGCCTCGAGGCCGTCCATGACGGGCATCTGCACGTCCATCAGAATCATGTCGTAATCACCTGGCTTGACATTG
>JAHZHK010000041.1:722-1826 GCA_019420325.1 Coriobacteriaceae bacterium
ACAATCTCTTGGCCGTTAGAGTAAATCGTGCAGGTGGCATCCTTGGCTTCCAGAAGCATCTTCAGAATCTCGGCATTAATGGCGTTGTCTTCGGCGCAGAGAAAGTTCATCCCGCACAAAGGAGAGGTGGCTTCCTCATCATCGCAGAGCGGTGGGGCCTCATGTGCGGCGCCCGCATCGACATCGATGGGGAACTCCAGCACAATCTCAAAACAGGTGCCCTTGCCAGGGGTGCTTTTCACATTGATGGTGCCGCCTAAAAGGTCAACAACGCTTTTGACAATTGCCAGGCCCAAACCCGTGCCCTGCACCCTGTTGGTTCCGGAGCGCTCCTCGCGAGTAAAGGGGTCAAAGAGGACCTTTTGATAGGCTTCGCTCATGCCAATGCCGTCATCCTGCACTATAAAACGGTATTTGGCGTAGCGCTTGCTATGGGAAAGCTCCTCCACTTTCATCTGGATGTGGCCGCCTATGGGAGTGTACTTGACTGCGTTGGAGAGGATGTTCACCAGCACCTGGTTCAGGCAGTTGGGGTCGGTCAGTACATGTTCATGCTGCACACGGGTTTGCACCGTAAATGTCTGGCCGTGCTGGGTCGCCTGTTGCTGTGCGATACTGCAGAGCCGCCCTATCTGTTGGGTAAGGTTCACCTGCTCGGTATTGAGCGTGGTCTTGCCGCTCTCAATGCGGCTCATATCCAGGATATCGTTGATGATGCTCAGCAGCAGCTGGCTGGAGCTTTCCAGTTTGTCCAGATGCTCGGCAAGCTTTTTTGGCTGATCGAGTTCGTGCTTCATGAGGGTGGTAATGCCCACGACGGCATTCATGGGGGTGCGGATGTCGTGACTCATGTTGGAGAGGAAGTCCGTCTTGGCCCTGCCGGCCTTTTCGGCCGCCTCCAACGCGGTTTGCAGTGTGAGTGCAATCTGATGGTCATCCGTACGGTCGGACATATCGAGGATGCACTTCTTCTCGCCCTGAATGGCATTGATGAAGCCAATCACATGGATATAACGGGGCTCGCCGGTTTCCTGATTGATAAACTCCCGATCCCATTCCTGCTGGCTGCCCTGCTCCACCCGCATCAGGCTCTCCAGGCGTGCG
>JAHZHK010000041.1:1836-22963 GCA_019420325.1 Coriobacteriaceae bacterium
GCGCGGCATAGCACGTGGTAGTCCTCTCGCACCGCCTGAGGAGAGATGCCCAGAATGCGCTGGACATTGGAGCTAATGTACTCGACTTTGTGCGTGTCGATGTCGATCATCAAGAAGACGTCGTCCACGTTGCGGGAAAGATGCGAGAACAGCTCCTCGCGTGTCAGCAGCTGCCGGTCTTTGGTCTGTAGTTTCCTCTTGCTACTCAGCAGGATAAGCAGAGCGAAAACAATGGCCAGCGCGCCCATCACGCATCCCATGACGACCATGGTGGTGTATTGGAGATTGTTCATGTTGGCGTTCACGACAGTCTTAGGCGCGATGCCGATAATCGTCCAGTCCTGGAAAGAGGCTGCACCATACACCATGTAATAGTCAACGCCGTCGACGGAGAACTCAAGGTTGCCGCCCTGCCCGGCGGCAAAGCTCTTTCGCAAAGCCTCGACTTGACCTGTCGTAAAACCGGCTGAGTCTTTGAGCAGGGCAAGGATGTTGTGCGTCTCGGGCATGTCCGCGCTGCTGTTGTCCAACACCACGCGGCCGTCCGGCAAAACGGCAAAGGTGCTGCCGGACCCCTCAAAGGCAGAAATCTTCAGGGATTCCACCAGGTCGGCATTGTTGTAAGAGATGGCAATGGCCTCGTAGTCAAACCCGTGATAGCTGCCTTTTTTGGCAGGCACGGCGAACACCATGATTTCTGGGTTGTTCGGCATCACCGAGTTTGCCACCACGGGCTGCTGCTCCAGAATCAGCTGTGACTGCATCTGTCCCAGATCGAGATACCCCTGCTCGCCGGTGAGCGTGATGTAGGAACCATCTCGCGAAACGAAGAAAAAGTCCGTAAAGTCGTATTCTTCCTGCGCCGATGCGAGAAACGAGCAGATCTCAGCATCGCCTTTCGCGATTTCCAGATAAGGAAGCCACATCTGCATGATGCCCCAGTTGAAGGACACCTTGTTGTTGAGGGTTTGGTTTGCCTGATGGTAGATTTCGGCAAGGTGCGCGGTGCTTTCCTCGTAGATAGTGCGATTCATGAGAACCATGTAGGCGCGGACGCCCATCACTGTCGCAGCGATGCACAACAGCGCTATCGCAGCCGCGAAAACACGGTGTCGTATGGTAGTCCGCGCCTTTTTCTGGTTCTTCACAGGCTTATGCTCCCTGGACGATGGTGAGATAGTCGGTGGGTGCGGGGAACTGCTTGCTGTTTGCCAGCGACTCTTTCAGGCAGGAGCGGCTGTCCGCGCCCTCAATGGCGTAGTCCGTCCGCTTGGTCTTGAGGTTTTCGGGCATGGGGCAGTTGCAGAAGTTCTCGTCTTCCATCCACACATCGGTACCTGCGACGAACACGGTGTAGGTCGCGGCCTCATTCAACGGCTCGCCGTTGACAGTAACTTCTTCCAAGCGGAACTTGCCCCGCTCGTATTCGGTCACCTTGTACTCTATGCCGCTCGTCACAGGCATAAAGCTGCGGTGACGGATGGGGTTTGCGCCATTTTCCTTCACGTTCACCAGCCACTCCATCATCTGCAGCAGCTCGGCTCCGGTGTATTCACGTTGCGTGACGCCGTAGTTGCCCGCCATCACCCACAGGATTTGCTGGGTCGAGTAATCGCCGCAGTAGATGGAGGTGGACACAATCGGCGAGTAGCCGACCGCGATGTCGGCGTCATAGGTGGCACGCAGGGCCGTGAGCACCGAGGAGGCAGCGGCGCTACCGTGCTCGGTCATGTCGATGGGGTATGCGGTGTCCTGGGTGAACAGCACCTCGGTCTCGGGGTCCTTTTTGGGTGAAACCAGCTGACCATTGAAAGCCTTGTAGGCGGCCTTGGCATCGTATTCGCCGGCAATCATCTTGTGTCCCACCTCTTTTGAGATGCTGAAGATCTCGGTAGAGGCCAGGCGCATGTACAGGTGGTTTGCAGCGATGATGTCGTTATCATGCTCCAGGGCCTTGGAGGATGTGATGTCCACCTCTTTGTTGTAGGAGAGCACCGATCCGCCGGCAGCAAGTACGCGCTGGCCCTCTGCGCTATACATGGCTTGCAGAACCTTCAGCACGGCAGCAAACTTTGTCTCATCCTGGGCCACCGTGTTGGAGATTGCCGTCTGGCACATGGGGTAGGTCAGCAGCCAGCCATCCTTGTTGGTCTCGCCAAAATAGGGAAGCACGACCGTGTTGAAGCCGTAGACGCGGGAAATGTTGTCTGCCGCAGAGGCTGTGGTGCGCAACATGGCGGTCTTTTGCTCATAGAAGGGCTTGGCGATGGGGTTCAACTCGTACTTCTCGTCGCCGGGATGGACGCGCACATCTTTGAGGAACTGCTCGTACTTCTCAAACACCGTTGGCCATACCACGTCGTCCAGACCCGTGCGGCTATCCTGAGCCTCGCTCTCGTAGTTCATGCGCCATGTGGTGCCCTCCAGGCTCATCAGCTCCGGGATGGCACAGCCTTGCATGGTCTCAAGGCACGTGTAGTCGTATGCCCAGTCTGCCCCATACCCCTTGATGCCGGCGGCCTCAAAGGTATCAATGGCATCGACGAACTCGGCGTAGTTGGTGGGCAGGGGAATACCGTACTGCTCAAACAGGTCGACGTTTGCAACGGTGCCGTCCACCTCGGCGCACATGGGCAGCCAACGGATGGCGCCTCCAGGCTCCTTGTTGGTGTTGAGGTAGCTGGAATAGAAGGTGCCTGCCACCTCGGTGGTGCTCAGGTCTGCCAAGTGATCCGCCAGCGAGGTCGCATCGTTGAGGGAGAAGCGGCGGCAGGTGATGATATCCGGCAACTGCTCGGCGCGGCCCAGCAGGTCGTGGTAGTAGTCCATGGAGTTGAAACCCAAAAGGAAGTTGAACTCATACTCTGGGAACTTCTGCTCCAGCCACGGAGTGAGCGCCTTCATCATGGAGCGGTCCCACAGGTAGAAGGTGATGCGGATCTTGTCGTCGTTGCTGTTGTTTGCGGCGGAATCGTCGTTGCCGGCGCTGCACGCGGACAGGGTCGTCATGGCTGCCAGTGCACCGGAAGCTTGCAAAAACGAGCGGCGGGAGATCTTGCTGGTCATGAGGGCACCTTAGGTACGTCGGGTGCGATACGGCATGTATCGCACGGGATCAAATGGGGGACTAACGGGTGGTTCAGCGCCGTCTTGGTTTGGTTGTTCCCGCTCACCCCGCAAAGATTCCCGACGTTTGCGGCCCCTCCGTACCGGGCCATGTGCTGACAGACTAAAAGGTAGATATGATATCAGCATTTGGGCGCGGAATGTTTGACGCTGTAAAGTTTGCTGAAAGTTGGGCGGGGGGCTTGGAGGGTGATTGCTTGCGTAGCAAGGTAGCGCGGGGGCGGCCAGCCGCGCACAAGAAAGCCCCCGCTCCCGGTAGGTTTTGCACCCTGGTTGGACAATCGCTTCTAGAACGCAATCTCCTCCATCGGCACCTTGCCCCAGCCGTCATCGCGAAGGAGCGAAAAGCTCATCGTCATATACATCGTGCCGAATGGACCAAAACAAGGCCCAAAATCGCCTCGAAATGGTCCGTTTGGCACGTTTGTCCCACGAACGTGCCAAACGGACCAGAAACAGAATCAGAGGTATGGTCCCCCATACGCCACTTCTCGTCACGCTACCACAGCGGCAGGTAGTACACCCCTATGTACCTGCGCATGTCACTAACACAGAAAACTTTTGGCTAAATTTGACGCTAACACAGAAAATTATTGAGCAATTTTGTCACTAACACAGAAAGGACCGCCAAGAGATGATGGACATGCAGCGCGGCGTAAAAGTTGAGGAAAGTATGCCATCCGCGGTTGGGGCGGCCGGGCGAGCGAGGTGGCAAGATTGGACAAGCGGAGTGGTGGCCACCGAGCATGCCCTCTTGGGCGACCATGGGATTCGTGGGCGTCTAGCCAGGCATGGTCCCCGGGTCTACGAGATTGTAGTTTGATTCCGGGCATCTGCTACAATACCTGCGATACTATCTGGCGAACGTATGGGAGGTTGCGCTATGCCACTGGCAAGTCCGCGTATGACCGCTGATGATTACTGGGGCCTTCCCGAGGGTACGCGCGCCGAGCTCATCGATGGTGAGCTGTGGGACCTGGCCGCTCCGAGTCGGTTGCACCAGGGCATCTCCATGCAGCTGGGAATTCGGCTTTCGACTCATATCGCCTTGCACGGCGGACCCTGCAAAGTGTATGCCGCACCCTTTGCCGTGAACCTCTTCGCCGACGACACGACCTTCGTCGAGCCCGACTTGAGCGTCGTCTGCGACGGGAATAAGCTTTCAACTCGCGGGTGCGAGGGTGCCCCTGATTTGGTGGTCGAAATCGTGTCCCCGAGCAGCCGGGGCATGGACTACGGCACCAAGCAGAACCTTTACCGCGAGGCCGGCGTGCGGGAGTACTGGATTGTTGACCCCTCGATGCGTCGGACGATGGTCACCCGATTCGCCGAGGACCCTGCGCCGATGATGTATCCGTTCGAGGAGTCCATCCCTGTGGGCATTTACCCCGGGCTTGCAATTAGCCTCGACGAGATTGTAAAAAGCGCTTAGGAGCGGCCGGCTCGCTTCCTTGCGCGGCGAAAGTCGGGCGGCGCCTCGGCAATTGTTTATTACCCGATAGTTGCAAGCGCTTGCTCGGGCGCTGGCTCGCTTCCTTGCGTGTCACACGCCGGAACGCCGATAGCTTACTAAGCGAACAAAAGGATTGCTGTCCTTGACTTTCAACCATGTTGAGGGCTTATTATTGATTCTCTGGCTGTATGGGGGAACTGCAGTCCGTGCGGGGCAATCGGGGGAACGGAGTCAGCATGACAGAACAGGCTGAGCGGACCTACAAGATCGGCGAATTCGCCGCCATGACCGGCATGAGCCCTTCCAAAGTGCGGTTCTATGAAAAGGCCGGCCTGTTCTGCGCAAACGAGCGCGAGGAAAATGGCTACCGCGTCTTCACGCCCCAAGATGCGTTCAGGGCAAACGCCTTTCGCGTGCTGCTCCAATACGGATTTACCGTCGAACACGCCATTGAGATGCTCGACGCCAAACAGGACAGCGCCGAGTTCGAAGGGTCCCTCCGGTCGCAGCGCGAAATCCTTCAACGCCAAATCGACCTGCTCAACTACCGTCTGCGGCGCATCAGTGGAGCCTTGGAGGCCCTTGAAAAGAGCAGGGCCGTCCAGCAGAACTCACCAGACGGTCTGACAACAGGAAGCGACTTTGAACTCGCCGACATCGATGACCAAGTGTATGTCAAAGCATCAAAGGGATACGACTTCAGCGTCTCGAGCGAAAACCGCCAGGAAATAGCAGCCTTTTACGAGCTGTTGAGCGTGACGAACTGCGCGCGCATCTTGCACAAGGAAGACCTTCTGGGGCGCGGTCCCACCATCGACCCGAGCTACGTCATAAGCATGCCGGCACGCGAGGCATGGAGGTTGGAGTCCTGCGAAGCCTCGAAAATCGAACGGCTTCCTATGGGGAAGTGCCTGCGCTATCACCGTCGCCTGTCACGGTCGGAGAGCCTGCGCCGCGAGACGTTTGACCCGCTATTTGCCTATCTTGCCGACCATGGATACCGTCTGAGGTCCGACGTTTTGCTGCTTCCCATGTTCATGAACCTTGACGGCCAGGGGAGCGATGTCGAGACGCTGCTCGTCCCCATTGAGTAGCACGCCCCCGCATCGCAAATTCAAGAAATTGCCCCTTGACCTTCTACCGCGTTGAACCCTCACCATGCGTTTTGAGCGGTAAGGAAAAGCCGGCGGGGGCCGGCGCCGCGACCTTTGAGGGAAAGGGATTTTTCTATGGGCATCGAGATGAACCGTCGCTCCTTCGTAGCCACGACTGCCGCAACCGCAGCCCTCGCCGCAACGGGCGCTGCCTGCGCGAACGCCGAAGAAGCCGCGAAGCCTGCCCAGGGCGAAGTTGCCGAGACCATCGACTGCGACATCGTCGTATGTGGCCTGGGTGCCGCAGGCTTCATGTCTGCCATCACGGCCGCCAAGGCCGGCTCCAAGGTTGTCGTGCTCGAGAAGGGCGAGGACATCACCGCCCCCAATGGCGTCTATGTCTCTGGCCCCTTTGCCGTCGGCACCACGGTGCTGCAGGAGAAGGAAGGCGGCACCACGCTTACCGAGGACGACGTCTTCTATCATGTCATGAACTACACGCACTGGACGCCCAACCCCGCGCTCATGCGCCGCTGCATCCACGAGTCCAAGAACGCCGTGGCCAACCTGCTTGAGGTCGGCTACGAGTTCAAAGAGGTGAATTTCCGCTTCGAGACCCCGTTCGTCGGCGAGAAGGGCGGCTTCCACCTCATCACTACGCCCCTCGAGGACCGCTTCACCGTCTGGAGCGACGCCATCGCAAACTACGGCATCGACGCGCGCTTCTCCACGCCCATGACCTCGCTCGTCATGGACGGCGACAAGGTTTGCGGCGTCTTGGCAGAAGGCCCCGACGGCACGATTCAGGTCAACGCTGGTGCCGTCATCATCGCAACGGGCGGCTACCTGGGCAATGAGGACCTGCAGGAGCGCTTCCTGCACACCCGCGACCTCAACGTTGCCAAGGGCGGCGTGAGCCTGTGCACCGGCGACGGCATCCTGGCGTGCGAGGCCGTGGGCGCGGCCCTCGAGAAGACGTTCGGCTACTGCCCCTGCGAGTACGGCGGAACCAACGACAAGGCAAGCCGCCCCGCAAAGCAGGACAAGTACGACCAGAACTACGCCTTCAAGTTCGGCTACTACGGCAACCTGCTTGTGGACGCCGAGGGCAAGCGCTTCCTCAACGAGGGCATGCTCTGCGACTTCCCCATGAGCTACGGCTCCGAGCAGACGCTGCACAACAACCCCTGGTACGCCATCGTCGACCAGGCCTACGTGGACGCCCTGACCACCGAGGGCCTCTATAACTACATGAAGGCCCGCGGCGCCCAGGACGGCGAGTACGGCGACCCCAACACCAACTGGTTCATCGGCGCCTACTTCAAGGACCGCATCCTCGACAAGCTGCCCGAAGACATCGAGGAGGGCATCGCCGAGGGCTGGTGCTGGAAGGCCGACACCCTCGAGGAGGTTGCCGAGATGGCCGGCCTGCCCGTTGAGAACGTCCTTGCCACGGTCGAGAAGTACAACGGCTACTGCGCTGCCGGTGTCGACGAGGAGTTCAACGCCAACCCCTGGTATCTGACGCCTGTTGAGACCGGCCCGTTCTACATCACCCAGAACTACCAGAGCGCTTGGTCCACCTTTGGCGGCGTCCGCATCGACGACCAGTGCCGCGTCCTCACGGCTGCCGATTACACGCCCATCCCCGGTCTGTACTGCGTTGGCACCGAGGCCGGTTCGCTCTACTATTCGCCTTATTACGACATCCCCGGTTACTGCTATGGCCTGTGCATCGACTCCGGCTACATCGCCGCAACTGAGGCCGTCGCGTACACGCAGGGTGCATAGGTTCTCGTTTGAAGTACGAACATTAAACAAATAAGTCCATAGGCTCTCCCCTCCCGATTTCAGTATTTTGGGAGGGGAGAGTTTCTGTCTGGCGAGCATGAAATACGCATAGCCTGCCTTCCGAAGCCCAGAAGAGAACTCCGGGAGGCAGGCTATTGTTTAAAGCGATTTCCTGTAGGCAGGCAGGCAATACTGGCCACCAGTACATCAGTTTGTTGCACGCCCCTTGGATATGGGACGGAGCCTAGGCCTTACACACCTCGACAAGTGTTTCGTTGCAACCGCCGATTCCGCCAGCGAAGCTTTCATTAACACTGTCCTGATTCTCTGCCCCTTCGGCCCCTGCGGGGAGTACGAGGGGTGTAGGATGCGCTCGGGCATGCAAACGGGCTGGCCGGAATTCATGGACGACCCGTTCAACAACCAGCGCGGTGAAATGACGGTGGACGGCGTCGGCGTCACGAGCGACCGCCTGCACAGGCCCGTGGAGGTTGTCTCGATGGAGTGTGTGAATTAGAGAGGCGGGCGGGCGATGGGCGAGATAAAGAACGGCGCGGCAAGGCGCACAAGAGTGTTCGACCTGCACTGTGACACGATAGACCAGTTGTGCATGCGCGACGTCGAGCCGTTCAAAAGCAAGATTGCCGAGCAGGCGAAGCTGGGGATCGACACGAGCGGCACGCTGGCCACCAACGGGGGAGCGCTGGCGCTCGACCGCATGGTGGCCTACGACTGGTGCCAGTGCTTCGCCGTGTGGGTGCCCGACATCTACGACGTAGAAGGCGCCCGCGGGTTCTACCGGCGGGCGCGCGACTGGTTCTCCGGCCAGGTCGCATGCCACTCCGACATGGTGGAGCAGGTGCGCGACGCGCGGCGCGTGGGGGACGTCCTCGCCTCGGGCAGGACGGCGGCCATGCTCACGGTGGAGAACGGCTCCCTCATCGGCGACGACTTGGGGATCGTGGACGAGCTGGCGGCCGACGGCGTGAAGATGGTCACGCTCACGTGGAACGGCCGGAACTCCATCGGCAGCGGGAAATGCTCCCACGAGGGGCTCAGCGAGTTCGGCAGGCAGGTCGTGCGCGAGCTCGAGGACGCGCGCATTGTGGTGGACGTCTCGCACCTCAACGACGAGGGCTTCGCCGACCTGCTCGAGGTGGCCCGGCGTCCCTTCGCCGCGTCGCACTCCAACGCACGCAGCGTGTGCAATGTGCCGCGCAACCTGACCGACGACGAGTTCCGCGCCATCCGCGACGGCGGGGGAGTCGTCGGGCTCAACTACTACCGTGGTTTCATCGTGGAGCGCGAGTGCCCCGCGGACGGCGAGGCCACGTTCGACGAGCTCTGCGCTCACGTCGAGCATTTCCTCGACCTGGGCGGGGAGGACACGCTCGCCCTCGGCAGCGACTACGACGGCAGCGACGTCCCCACGTGGCTCGACCGCTGCGAGAAGGTGGGAGGCTTCCACACCAGGATGGTTGCCCGCTTCGGCCAGGCAGTGGTGGACAAAATCTTCTTCGAGAACGCGCGGGCGTTCTTCGGGCGCAACGAGACGGCATAAGGCGGCGGGGCCCGCGCGCGAGTGGGGGCCTCGTGCGCGGGCCTCTGTGGGCGGGACGCCTCTTTGCCGCCCAGACGATGGGCAAGCGGCGTCTCGTCGCAGCCTCCGCGTCGTCATGCCTGCGATGCAGGCAAGCGGGCACAACAAAGCCTCCCAATTCCTTGGACCTGCTTTTCAGGCTCAGGAAGCGGGAGGCTTTGTCGTGTTGAGAGTAACCCGAAAAGCCGGGCGGGATGCTTCGCGCGTCCTGCCCGGCTTGGCCAGATGCCCGGTAACATCCGGGTTCTCTTCTGACTTCAGAAAAAAGCCCTACATCTCCGCCACTGCGGTGGCGCCGGCAAGTCGACCGGCGGTTGAGTTGAGCGCCAGGGAGTTGCCGCCCACATAGAAGACGCTGAAGAACTCGCGGTTGCTCATCTCGCCAACTGCGAAGAGGTTCGCGATGGGGCTGCCAGCCTCGTCGAGCACATGGAACTCATCGTCGGTCACAACGCCGCCGATGGTTCCCCAGCTGCTCGGGCGGATATAGATGGCGTAGAGGCCCTCGGAGTCGTCGTACGCGACGAGCTTTTCGGCGTCCTTGCCGAATTCGTCGTCCTTGCCGGCGGCACAAGCGTCCTGGTAGGCTGCAAATGCGTCGACAAACGTGGAAGCATCGGCACCCATGGCTCCGGCGAGCTCCTCGGCATCGGCACCGAAGAAAACGCAACCCATCTCGACGCCCTTGTCCAGGGCCTTTTTGGTGTCTTCGTCGGCGGTGGCGGCGTCATAGATGCACCAGTACTTGGGAGATCCATGCTGCACCATGTAGTACACGAGGATCTGGCCCGAAGCGGGGGCCTCGTTGGTGAAACGCGAGCCCTGGGCGTCGACGATGAGCTTGGAGTCTACACCGGGGCGAAAGCCGGTCTCGGTCTTCCAGTCAGCATCGGTCGAGGTTCCGCCCTCTTCGAGGGACATGGTTGGGTAAAGCTGCGCGCCGAGCTCCTCGCACATGCCAAAACCATCGCCGGTGTTGCCTGCGGCAGACTGATTGTCGAGGTCGACGCCGACAATCGAGGGCATGTAGCGCTCGAGAATCTTATCGTTGTGCGAGGCGCCGCCGCATGCAAGAACGACCTTCTTGGCGTTTACGGTAAAAGCGCCGGACTTGCCCTCAAACTCAGCGCCACACACGGCGCCGGATTCATCCACAAGAAGTTTGGTGGCGGGGCTGTCGAGCCTAACCTCAATCTTGGGGTCGTCGTCCATTGCCTTGGCAAGGCCGTCCATCATGCCGGCGCCCTTGCCGTCCCACATGGTAACTGCGGTGGACTTCTCATCAAACCTTGCCGTCATGCCCAAGTTGAGCATGAAGTCAATCGTGTCGCTCTGCTGCTGGAAGAGCCCCTCGAGGCGATTCCAGTTGGGGTAGGCCTTGTCGGGGGACTGGTCATGGACGCCATGGAGAACCGAGGACATCTTGTCCCAGGAGTCGTCTATGGTGTCGGGGAAATTGTCGTTGTTCACCGTCACCATGAAACCGCTGGATAGGGCCGCGGACCCGCCGATGAAGCCCTGCTTCTCGCAGAGAACGACGCTATCTGCGCCGGCATCGGATGCGGAGAGCGCGGCAAGGGCACCGGAAATGCCGCCGCCGATGACGAGAACGTCGCAGTTTGTGGCGTCGGCCTTGTCATCGGCGAGCGCGGCGCCGACCTGTGGGCCGGCGACGGACAGGACAGCCAGCGCAAGTCCGGTCGCAGTGAACGAACGGCGGGAGAAGCTCAAGTCGGACATAAGAGGTGCACCTTTCTCGTATCCATGTCTGCACATGGGCAGGCAGGGAAGTTACTTAACGCGAACCCGAATGGTTGCAGGCTTTGCGCTCCACTCGGTCGGCCAACCAGTTCCGCGGCCCACCGAGCAGCTCACATCGAGGTCGAACTCGCCGGCTTGCACGGCATCGCAGGTGATGCTGAAATACAAGCCGCCCGGGCAGTCCAGGTCACATGCGATGCTGACGTCGCCGGACAAGGCGGTGTTGTCTTGACCGACTTCCGCGCGCCAGAACTGAAACTCGCGTTCATTGGTAAGGCGGGCGTTCTGTACGACCGTGGGGTCGGTCGGATCGAAGTAGAAGACATCGTCGATGGGCACGGAGAATCCCAAACGACTCGGATTGGCGGGATCGATCGCAGCCTCAGCGTGGCAGCCGTCAAATGCCGGTTCGTGCACGCTCATGTTGAGCGCCGTGCCGGGCACATAGTCAGGCGAGTCGGGATCGCCCGTGCCGAGTTTGTCGAATCGGACGTCAATCTTGCCATCGCTCTCGATATACAGCCAATAATTGCGCGCACCGTTGTAGGCATACTTGGTGTACACGTGCTGCGGGCCCTCGCATACCTTGTCGTCCTCGTTGTACCAGAATTTAAGCGAGGTGTCCGAGAAGCCGTTGTTGTCGCCCGAGGTGTTGTGCTTGCCCGAGTCGGGATTTTGCAGCAGGTAGTTGATTCCGCGAGACAGCTCGGAATCGAACAGGGAGAGGGGCAGCGTCACGGAGCGCTCAAGTTTGCCGGGCTTGTTGTCGGCGAACACGACCATGCCGTCCTGGACGAGCTGGGCGCCATGCAGCGTCTGCGCTTTGAGTCGCACGTCCTTTCCGTCGGGCGTGGTGTACACGAGCGTGCGAACGTCGCGAATGAGCGAGTCGGCGTCGCCTGTTCCGCCGTTCTTCAGCGCGATATCTGAGAACCTTCCGCCAGGGGGATCCATTACAAGGTCGCCGACGTGAATGGCGTCGTTCTTCTCGTACACGCCGATGCCCGTAAAACCATCGAACAGGTAGTAGTCCATGATGGAGTTCGCCCCAAACACATGGGCGATCCGTGCCCCGTAGTCAGGGTCGTCGGCGCCGCGCTGCTTGTTGTACGCAACGTTGTCTTGCACGTCGTCAAGGGGCTGGTCGGGCGAGGTCGTCACGGTCAGGGGATCGGGTGTCTCCTCGGTTCCGGCACCCTGGCCGTTCTTCGACTGCTCGGCGAAGGCGGGGCCCGTCATGGCCGAAAACGCGCCCATCGCCGTGAGGCCCGCCGCTCCCGCTCCCTTTATGAAATCCCTGCGAGCAACTTTCATACGTCCTCCTTTTACATGTCCTCGCCCGGCGGGCCGTCGTACCCCGCCGCTTGGACAACGAAGACACTAGCCAATCGGACACGGCGCCAAGGGTTGTCACTGGGGCTGATTCATCGGTTTGCAGGGTCGCACACTGGGGTTGTTTTTCTAACCCCAGTTGAAGCGATACTTACTTTTCATGCTTGGGCAATTGGGGCGAGGGGGGGTGAAAGTCTTACCGACTTGACGGCCATGTTCGGATACCATGGATTCATGCAAAGAGAGTCAAGTTTTGGTGTGCGGGGGAAACGGTAATGGAGACCGGTGACAAGGGCCTGCGGCTGGAGACGGATAGCGGGGCTTCTCAGGAGGCCCGTCGGTTCGGCTCGTTCGAAAGGGGGGCCGACCCTTTGGCGACTCCTCTCCTGCTGGGCCTGGGGCTCTTCCTTGCCTGGAGCCTTTGCCTGCCATGGGTATGCGGACAGATGGGTGCGGGGCCGCGGTCCGCTTCCAACGTGGGTGCCGCCGTGCACGGCCTGGCTTTGATTTGCCTGGCCTTTGCGTGCAACCGCCGACGCGTCGCGTTGTTCCGCAAATCCACGGTCGTTTGCAGCGGGTCGCTTGCCACCCTTGCCCCCGTGTTGACCTTTGCCGCCGCCTTTGCTGGAACCGTGCCGGCTCAGCTGTTCGGCATCATCGGCTCACTTTGCGAAGGCCTTGCGCTGGCGTTAATCTATCTGCTCTGGAGCGAGCAGTACGTGAAGTATCCGCCCATCATTTCATGGCCCGCCTATGCGGCGTCGTTCGCAATGGCACCCGCAATGTTCTTTGTTTTAACGGCCGTCTCCCTGCCGATTGCCGTTGCAACGGTACTCGCCCTGCCCTTGTTGAGCTGTTGGATGTTGTTGCGGTGCGATGAGCGGGCGAGCAAGACCGAGGCTTGCGGTGAGCGGGTTCTTAAAAGCTGGTGTTTCCCGTGGCGTCCCGCCCTGCTCATGGCAGCATTTTCATTCGTCCATTACATGCTCATGCACCTTTATGGCGGCACGGCCAGCACGGGGCAGCTTGGCGCGCTCGCGTGCTCCTCCGTGCTCTTTGCGGCCTGCACCGTGTGCTTCGAGCGCTTTGACCCGCGGTTGCTCTACAAACTGTGCCCGCCGCTCATGGTATGCGCGCTGCTCTCTTTCCCCTTGGGCAACCAAGTGTTGACCGAGGTCGGCGGCGCGCTTGGCTATGCGGGGTTCACTGGGTTCAGCCTGTTCATGGCGTTTATCCTGAGCAGCATTTGCTTCCGCTACGGAATCCATGCGGCCTGGTTGTTCGGCATCATCGAAGGATGTTCCGTCTTGTCCCACGCCGCAGGGTCGGCGGTTGGTATGGGTCTGCTTATGTGGGTTGAAAATGCGCAGGGCAACCTGGCGTTGCCACTCGACGTTGCGGTTGTCGCACTCGTGCTGCTCAGCATGCTGCTGCTCTCGGAGCGCGACTTCGTTACAACCTGGGGGATTCGACCTGCCGACTCCGGCTTTGCTCCCATCGATTCGGCGAGGGCGGATTTGAGCACGGCAGAGTCTGGCAGAACCGGCGCGGAGGAACAAAGCGACATGGGTGCGGTTCCGGCCACCACACATGCCGCGGACCCGGAGACAGACGACGGGTCGTTTGACGACCTTGACGCGCGTTGCGCCCGGATCGCGCGCCTTTATGGCCTTACTCACCGTGAGGAGGACGTGCTCGTCCTGCTCTCCCAAGGGCATTCGACGCGGGGCATCGAAGAGACGCTCTTCATCTCGCACAACACTGCCAAGGGCCACATCCGCCACGTCTACGCTAAGCTTGGGGTGCACTCCCGCGAGGAGGCCGTTGCGATTGTGAGGAAAATGAAGTAGGGAGAGCTGCTTCTTTCCGTCGCGCGCCGGTCTCCCGGATTCGTTCGAAAGGGTTGGGTCTGCGCGGATCGCCCGGGACTGCGGCCTGTTGACCGTCCGCTACGCGAGGCCCGTGCCTCAGCGCGCCCGGCCCGGCTCACTCGCCCCAAAGCTCCCGGTAGGCCTCTTCGAGGGCGTCCGCGAACTCTCCCGCCTTTCCCGCCATGGGGCTGTCGGTCAGCCAGAGCGCGCTTATGTCCAAGTGGAGCTCGTCGGGGGAGACGGGGACGGTCGCGGCGCCGCCCAGCAGATCGGGCGACGGGATCC
The DNA here is from genome assembly GCA_019420325.1 of Coriobacteriaceae bacterium. Taxonomy (GTDB): domain Bacteria; phylum Actinomycetota; class Coriobacteriia; order Coriobacteriales; family UMGS124; genus UMGS124. The sequence goes on from JAHZHK010000041.1 coordinate 16,150, forward strand.
CCGAGGCGATGGGGATGAGTAGGACCGACGAGAGCAGGTCGATCCCCATGAAGTCGTATGGGGTGAGGGCGGCGAACGGGGCCGTCGCGAACGACACCTTGGCTGTCCTGAGCTGCCGCTCGATAACCTTCCACGAGGGCGAGAATCGCGGGCCTACGAGCTGCATGAGCGTGCACCCAGCCAGGTCGGACAGGTGCAGCGACCCCTTGCGCGCGAGCGGGTTCGTCGGAGCCACGATGGCCACGAAGGGGGAGCGGAAGAGCCGCCGGATGGCGACCTCGCCCGAGAGCCCGGAGGCCGAGAGTGACCGATGGTCGACGGAGAGCACCGCGCAGTCCACTTCCCCGCGCGAGAGCGTCCCGACGACAGACTCGAGGGCGAGCGAGGGGCTCGGGACGATGTGGGGCACGCAGGATGAGTCGTGCGCCATGAACGCGCCGACGGCCCTGGAGACGACCGGGTACGCACTGGGGTTGTCCAGCTCCCCCGCGACGTAGAGCGCCCTGCGCTCGCGGGGGGCCATGAGCCTGCGCGAGCGCTCGAACGCGTCGCAGATCTCCTTCGCGCTCTCGAGCAGCACGGACCCGCTCGCGGTGAGCGTGACGCCGCCGCGATCGCGCGCGAAGAGCGCCGTCCCGTATTCGCGCTCGAGGACCGCGATGTGCTTGCTCAGCGTGGATTGCGCGACGTTGAGCCTGCGCGCCGCGGCGTGGTAGTTTAGCTCCTCGGCGAGGACGACAAATTCCCCAAACAGCTCGATGTGCATCGGATGCCCCCTGGTTCCCGATAGCAAACTCGATTCCGAAACAGAATTATAGAGACGCCTGCGGACTCACGTCAACGAATCGACATCAGCTGGAGAAAGCCGAACCAGCCGCGCGCTCGACGCGGGCCTAGTATTGCCCCGCGAAGCGCCCCGCAAGGGGGCGCCCCGAGTGCAAGGAGGAGACGATGCTAGGAAGAGAGCTGTCCCGCCGTTCGTTCGTCGGAATGGCTGCCGTCGCCGCAGCGACGGCGGGGCTTGCCGGAACCTTCGGCAACGCTGCGCTGGCCAAGGCTGAAGAATCGGCAGGCGAGGGGGAAACCAAGCGCGTGCGCACGTGCTGCCGCGGGTGCGGCAAGATGGAGTGCGGCGTCTGGGTGACAGTCGAGAAGGGACGCGCCGTAAAAGTCGAGGGCGACACGAGCGCCTTCCAGTCCGCCGGAAACTGCTGCGCGAAGTCGCAGTCTTCGATTCAGGCCGCCTATCACCCCGACCGCGTCCTGTACCCGCTCAAGCGCACAAACCCCAAGGATGCCGAGGACCCGGGCTGGGTCCGCATTTCCTGGGACGAGGCCTATCAGACCATGGCGGAGCGCTTCCAGGAGATAATCGACCAGTACGGCGGCCCCTCCATCATGATGATGAGCGGCACGAGCCGCTGCTGGTGCATGGCGTCCTACGGCGCGTTCCGGTCGCTCTTCCAGAGCCCCAACAGCGTGCACCCCTACCAGGTGTGCAAGGGCCCGCGCCACTTCGCGACGCTCATGCAGTCCGCCTACGCCTTCAGCTGGCAGGCGACCGTCGACCAGCCCGACGTCATGGTTCGCTGGGGCGGATCGACGGAGCTGTCGAACTACGACGACTCCTGCCGCATGACGGTCGACACTGCCATGAACGCCCAGACCTTTATCACGGTCGACCCGCGCCTCACCAACCTGGGCAAGGAGTCGGGCATCTGGCAACCGCTCTACCCGCAGACCGACGGCGCCCTGGCCCTGTCTTGGATGAACGTCATTATCGAGAACGGCCTGTACGACGAGCTCTTCGTTAAAAAGTGGACCGACGCCCCGTTCCTCGTGGTCGAGGACATGGAGCCGACGCCCGGCCCCATGGGCGCCAAGTTCCAGGCCGGCTTCTTCCAGACCATGACGCGCCTGCTCAAGGAGTCCGACCTCGTCGAGGGCGGCAGCCCCTCGCGCATGATGTGCTGGGACACCATCGGCAACCGCCTCACCTACTTCGACTGCGGCACCATGGAGTGGGAGGGTGAGACCTGGGAGATGAAGTTCGAGGGCGGCCCCGCCCAGCAGGACAACCTGTTCCCCGGTGTCTCGCAGGGCTTCCTGCCCAACGCCACGGGCTTCTCGCGCGCCGACGGCTTCGAGACGGAGATCGACCCGGCCCTGGAGGGCGCCTACGAGGTCGTCCTCGCCGACGGGTCCAAGCACACCGTCAAGCCCGTCTGGGAGCATTTCCGCGCCCGCTGCGCCGAGTATGCGCCGGAGATTGCCGAGAAGATCACGCACGTGCCCGCCGATCAGATCGAGCTCGCGGCCAAGACCTACGCCACTCGCATTCACCCCGAGCGCGGCTACGGCAACGGCGGCATCGGGTACATGCTCGCCGTCGAGCACGGCTGCAACGCCATCCAGAACTCCCGCGCGCTCGACGCCCTGGTGGGCATCACAGGCAACTGGGACACCCCGGGCGGAAACCGAGGAGGCACCACAGGGTTCCTGAGCCCCCGCCAGGTAAACTTCGGCGGAAACTTGAACATGGGCGGCGCTCCCGACCCCGACGAGGCAACGCTCGACCTGCTCGCCGGTGCCGACGAATTCCCCTTGCTCAAGTGGTGGCAGTACTGGGCCGACGCCGCGGCGTGCTACAGGCAGATCGAGACCGGTGACCCCTATCCCATCAAGGGAGGCATTGCTCAGTCAGGCGACTTCATGAACATGGCCAACTCGAACTACAACTTCGAGGCGCTCAAGAAGCTCGACTTCCTGGTAGTTCTGGATCTCTGGCACACGCCCCTCTCCGATGTCGCCGACCTGCTCCTTCCCTGCGCCCACTGGATCGAGGCCAACGCGACCCGTCCCTCGCAGGGTGCCTCCGGTGCCATGGGCCTCAACGTGCAGTGCGTCGAGCGCCCCGGCGAGGTCGAATACGACCCCGTCTTTAACATCAAGCTCTACAAGGCCATGGGCGTGCCGTTCTCCGACGATCCCGACAATCCCTGGCCCACCGAGAAGGAGTACTGCGACTGGTTCGTGCAGGGCTCGGGCAAGACCTGGGACGAGCTCGCGGCCGAGTTCCAGGAAAAGGGCTGGTGGGACTGCAAGGCCATGAGCGAGGAATGGGGCTCGACCTGGGGATACTACCGCCGTTACCAGCTGGGCATGCTGCGCCCCGACCTCAAGCCGGGCATGCAGACCCCCACGGGCAAGATGGAGATCTGGTCCACCGTCATGGAGACGTTCTTCCCCGACGAGTCGGATATCCTCCCCAGCTACCGCGAGGCGCCGCAGAGCCGCACCGCGGAGCCCGAGATGGAGGCGGAGTACCCGCTCATCTGCAACACCGGCCGCCGCATTCCCGTGTACTTCCACTCCGAGCACCGTCAGCTTCCCTGGTGCCGCGAGCTGTGGCCTGTGCCGAAGATGGAGATCAACCCTGAGGACGCGCAAAAGTACGGCATCGAGGACGGCGACTGGTGCTGGATCGAGAGCCCCAGCGGAAAGATCCGCCAGCGGGCTGACGTCTACGAGGGCATCGAGCCCGGTGTCATCAACTGTGAGCACCAGTGGTGGTACCCCGAGCTCGAGCAGTCGGGCCACGGGTTCGAGCTGTCCGGCGTGAACTGCCTGGTCGACCCCGAACTCCGCGACCGCCATTGCGGTGCCGCCTACCTGCGGGCCTACCCGGTGAAGGTGTACAAGGCCACACCCGAGAACTCCCCCTTCGGCAACCCCGTCCCTTGCGGCAACGATGGGACACCGATCATCACCGACGCTTCCGATGAGCGCCTGAAGGCCTGGGCCCAGCTGAACTACGAGACGGAGAGGTAGAGCCATGTCGCAATACGCAATCGTCACCGACCTCAACCGATGCGTCGGGTGCCTGGCCTGCGTGGTCGCCTGCAAGGAGGTCAACGGCGTTGAGATCGGCAAGTACTGGAACGAGATCGAGCGCGTCGGCCCGTACCCCAACCACGAGGGCGCCAAGTTCCCCGACGTCTACCAGTATTTCCTGCCGTTCGGCTGCCAGCACTGCATGACCCCCGAGTGCGTGAGCGTGTGCCCCACCGGCGCCTCCGTGAAGCTGGAGAACGGCATCGTCCAGATCGACCCGAACCTGTGCATCGGGTGCCAGGCGTGCGTGGGCGCCTGCCCCTATGGCGTGCGCTACCTCAACGCGCAGACCTCCGTCGTCGAGAAGTGCACCTTCTGCGAGGAAAAGGTCGAGCGCGGCGAGCTGCCGCAGTGCGTCGCCCAGTGCGGCGGGCGTGCCCGCTTCTTTGGCGACCTCGACGAGGGAATCGGCTCGTTCAAGGGGGCTGGCAAGGTGGACGTCACCGCCCAGGATCCCAGCTACGAGACGGTGCTGACCCAGTTCTGCACGCTCGACGAGATAGCGAAGCCATACACGGACGACCAGGTCTACACGTATGAGGATAGCGGGAACGCGCCGAGCCACCTGTACATCCTGCGCGACCATGAATGGAAGGCAACCCACTAGGGGCGCCTGACGCATCGACCATCAGCCGGGCGGCGAGCGACCACTCGCCGCCCGGCACCGAAGACAACCCGGAGGCATAAGAAATGACCGACACGACGAACGCAGAAAACCCCGCCAAGGTTGACAGCTGCGACCTGGCAACCGCAGGGGAGAAGGCGTCATCCCGGGAGTATGTGACCGTGCTGGAAGCCTGCAGCCAAGACGGGGGAGCCACGATCGCCCAGGTCAAAGATGCCTTCGGGAAACTCGCTCCCCAGGGAGAGAAGGCGGTGCTGCCGCAGCGCTTCATCAACGACTTGAAGAACCGCGGCGCGCTCGTCTGGACGGAGGGGAGGACCTGGGCCACGAGCGACTACGGAAAGTGCCTGCTGTGCGAGCTCAAGGCCGACGAGGAGGGAATGGTCGCCTCCCAGATGCGCGTGCGCGCCGACATCTACGGCCTCCTCGCCCGCATCTTCCGAGTGGAGGCGGACCAGGAGCTCCTCGACCTGCTGGAGTCCATCTCGGGGCAGGCCGGCACGGACCAGATGTCACGCGGCCTCTCCGCCATGGTGGCTTGGCTGCGCGCGCCCGAGGCAGACCCGCTCAAGGCGTTGGCGATTGACTACGTGAAGGCCTTCATCGGGACCGGCATCGACGGCCACGAAGCGGCCTATCCCTTCGAAAGCGCCTATGTTTCCGAGAAACACCTGCTCATGCAGGAATCCCGCGACGAGGTGCTCGCGATTTACCTGAGCGAGGACCTCGGTCGCATCCCAAGCTGGAAGGTAGGCGAGGACCACGTGGCCCTCGAGCTGGAATTCATGCAGTCCATGGCGCGCAGAACGGCAGAGGCCCTCGAGGCCGGCAACGAGCCGGAGGCCGACAGGCTTCTCGACGTCCAGCGTAACTTTCTGCACGACCACCTGGGTGCATGGGCGCCAGCTTTCGCCCAGGACATCAGGTCGTTCGCCCAAACCGACTTTTATCGCGGGGCCGCCGACATGTTCGAGGGCTTCACGGGCGCCGACATCGAATACCTGGGCTAGCGAGCACCCTCGAAGCGCGACGCAGAGAGGGGGAGGCGCCTGAAAAAACCGAAGAGCTCGACCGCGCGGGGATCATCTATCCAAGGGCCCTCACCCCGAACCCCGTTTCTTGCACGACAACCCTGGGCCGACCCCCATATCGATGAGGGGTCGGCCCATTTTGTGCCGGCTCCGGCTCACGGCGGAGAAACCCCGGCCTTAGTTCGGGGCGCTCGGTGTTGGCGCGCATGCCCAGAGCGTCCCGCACCGCGGCGGTGTGCTTTGCGGGCCGTTGCGTTCAGTCTTTCAACAGGCTGGTGGCGGCGCGGAAACGCATGTGCGTCAAGTCCTTCGGGGTGGCCCCGCCGACACCCCCGGAGGGGAGGGGTCGCCGGCCCGTTGCGAGAGTTGACATAACGTATATTATGGGATGAATTCGCAACGCTTTCGGGGGAGGTGCGCTGGTCGCCCCGTCGCCACTGGTGGCTGCCGGACCCCGGGCGGACCTCAGGAAACGCCTGGCAAGAGGCCTCGCGGGCGGCCACCAGAGGCATCCGTCTCGTGGATGCTATCATGCGGCCCGTCATGACACCTGTTAAATGAGCAATCTACCAGTAGACCAAACGGGTGACGAGACTGTCCCCTTGACCTGCGGTAGCTCGCGTCCGTCATCACCAGACGGCGGACCACCCTCTCCAGCTTCGGCCACCTCTCATTGTCGCGCTTGACGCGGAACAGGTAGACGCGCCAGTCCAGGTAGTCCTGGAGGTGCTCGGGGCGCATGCCGGGGAAGCGCCTCAGGTGCCGCTTTATCCAGGAGCACAGGCTGTCCACCATCTCCATGCCCTCCAGGCAGGCGGGGTCGCGGGAGTCGGCCCTGTACGGCTCCTCCGCCCCGCCTACGCCCCTCACCAGGGCCCGGTGCGACTTCTCCCTGTCGTGGACGATCGTCGACCCGGGGGGCGACGTGGCCCAGCAGGGCGTCCCTTATCCTCCCGGAGGTGGGCTTCCCGTGGCCGCAGACGACTGCCACCATGTTCTTGGGCGACGCGCCCGGCGTAGGGGTTCGTCCTCATATTCGTTTCCCGTCCGCCCGCGCGGACGTCCCCCCGGGATGTCGCCAAACATAGAGGGGGGCGGCCGCACGGGCAAATCTATGTTGGCGGGAGCAACCCTATCACGGGGCCACGGGGCGGGGCGGAGGGAAACCATCACCCGTTTGGTCTACTGGTAGATTTTCAAATTAGTCTTGGCAAATAACCTTTGAATCTTCACCATCAATTACAATTCCCTGACGGTTGTTAAT
>JAHZHK010000042.1 GCA_019420325.1 Coriobacteriaceae bacterium
GGAGCCATCGGCTCCGTGTGGCACGCAAGCCCCCGCGCTGCTCGCCCATCCTATTTCCCCGCCAGGTACCTGTGCAGGAGAAACGCGGTGAAGTACGGCAGCGTTAGCACGGAGCCCCCGCGACCGACATTGCTGCCGCACAGCTTGATCCCCCAGTCGATGTCCGGATAGGCGTCCGACTCGATGAGGGTGCGCAGGGATTTCGCCGTCCCGTTCTTGGCCTTCACCTCGACCGGCACGAGGCGGTCCCTCGTGCGCACGAAGAAGTCCTCCTCGAGCGTCGAGTTCTCCTTCTTGTAGTAGAACAGACCGTAGCCGGATTTCTGCAGCGCCTCGCCCACGACGCTCTCGTACATGGCGCCCTTGTACACGCCGAGGTTCTTGTTCGCCCTCAGGTCCTCGCTCGCCTCGTCGTCGAGGCTCGCGACGAACATCCCGTTGTCTCGATAGTAGATCTTGTACTTGCCCTCGTCGTAGTTGCCCTTAAGGGGGAGCTCGGGGTAGTTGAGGCAGTGGCACACGCCTATCATGCCTGCGGTCTCGAGCCACTCGATGCACCTGCGGTAGTCCTTGAACCGCGCCGCGCGGGCGACCTTCGATATCTGGAACTTCTTGTTCTCTTTCGCCAGCTGGAGGGGGATGCTGCGGAACACGTTGAGGATGCGCCTCTGGTCAAGGCCCTCTGCATACTTGACGATGTCTTCCTCGTAATCGAGTAGGAGCTGCCGCTGCGTTGCAAGGCACCCCTCGAACGTCCCCCGCTCGATGTAAGGGCGCACGACGGCTGGCATGCCGCCGAGGATGCAGTAGTCCAGGAAGAGCCGCTGGTACGTCTCGAGCTCAAGCTGCGAGAAGGCCCTCGCTTCCTCGATATGGGAGAGCATGTCCGCCGCAAGTTCGTCCCCATACCCCTTTGCTGCGAGGAACTCGCCGAAGTCAAGGGAGTGCATCTCGTAGTCGACTTTGTATCCCACGCTGTTGCTCTCTATGCGCCTGTAGCTGATGCCGAGCATCGAGCCGCTGCATATGACGTCGAAGCGGCCGTCCTGATGGAAGAACTTGAGAGCCGTTGCGATTTCGGGATATTCCTGCAGTTCGTCGAAGAAGAGCAGCGTTTCGCCCGGCTCGAGGCGCTTCGAGGGATCGAGCAGGGAGATGTTGCGCAAGATACTCGCCGTGTCGTACCCGTCGTCGCAGATGTGCTTGTAGCGCGGCTCTTCCACAAAGTTGATCTCGACCAAGTTGCGGTATGGCGACTGGGCGAATCTCCTGATGGATTCGGTTTTGCCCACCTGGCGCGGCCCTTTGACGATAACGGGGAGCCTGTCATCGGCGGTCTTCCACTCGGCCAGGAACCGGTCTATGGTACGCGCCAGATAGGTCATCTGCCTCGCCCCCAGTGCAATCTGGAATAAAATGAACGAGTGTCATTTTACCAGCTAATGCAAAAACATGAGCGAGTTTTTGTCCATTCGTTACACTTTTATGAGCGAGTTTCAGTGGGAATGGCACACTTTTATGAGCGAGTTTTTTGCCGATTGCTACGCTTTCATGAGCGAGTTTGCGTCCGCTCTCCCTCTTTTCGGCGCCAATCTCTAAGGATGGCCGATAGTTTGGTATTGGTGAAAATGCCTTGTCTTGTCGGTGCAACATGCGTTGCACGATTATCCGACGAGGCAACGGTCGCAACCGATGTACCCCGAGAAAACTACTCCGAAACTCGTTTGGCTGCCAAAAAAGCCTCCGAACTGGCCTCGCGTCGCGTCTCGCACCGCCTGGCAAGGCGGCACTCGTCCCAGGCGACCGGCATCGGAAACGGCCACCGTCGGCGAGTAAAACGGCAATCAAGCGCAGTTGGCATCGTCGACGAGGTAGGCGCCCATATCCTGTGTGCGGTGCATCGCCGTACGCAGGAGATGGGTGCCAAAGTGCCTTGGGGAATCGGCTCGATAACGGTGCCGTATATGCAGGGCGTCCCGCTCTGACGCCCCGCCCGCCAATCACCCGCGCTCGAACTCGTCCACGAGGTCGATGAGCTCCTCGCGGGAGTGGACGTCCAGCTTCTTGTAGAGCGATTTAGCGTATGCCTTCACGGTGTTCTGCGACAAGCCGAGCTGCTCGGCGGTGAAGGACACGCCCCGGCCCTTGGACAGGTAGCCCATGACCTCGACCTCGCGTTCGGACAGCCCGTAAAGAGAAGCGATTTCGGAAGCTGGAGTGTGAGAATCCGTCTCCGAGGCTGGCTTTTCCACTGGATTAGAGGCCGGCACGGCAGCGGCAGCTGGCTCGTCACGCCACCCGCGTGTGACAAGTGCAACGGTGAGGGCCATGAACATGACGTACATGATGGCCAGCGTGACAACCATGAGAACCACGTAGCCGTTGGCAATGCTGGCAAACAGCGCGTTTCCGACGGCTACGCCTGCCGTGAGCCCCAGGCTCGATGCGCCAAGCAAAAACGGTGCCACTCGAAAGAAGACCCGCAGGCTGGGTAGTGTGGCGCACGAATAGAGCACAAGCATCCCCGCGACGCGGTTGACCATTCCGAAAATGCTGGCGCAAAGGGGGAAGTAGCCATCACCTGCGAAGGGCAGGGCAATCGCCGCCGTTGTGTCAAGCGTAAACGCAGCGAGAAAGACGGGAAGCAAGTTGAGGCGGCCGGCGCTTGCGAACAAAATGAGGGAAGCAACGAGGGCGGCGATGAGTGCGGTTCCCACGTGATTTGCGAGCAAAGCCACGTCGCCCGTTGACGCGCCGCCTCCACTTAGCTGCAGCGGGCCGCTCATGCCATAGGCAAACCCAAGCACGGTCGTGGCGATGGCAATGGGCACGAACTGCCGCAGCTCACAGGCCTTGTTGTGTTCGTCGGCGCCGGCACTGCGCTCCAGAGGGGAATCCCGCAAAGCGCTTGATTCCGAAACGTCGAGCCCATATGTTGCACGCGCATAGCCCAACTCCAGCGCGACGCTGACAACTCCGAGAATGCAGAGCAATACAAGTCGCGGCAAGGATGGCACCAGTGCCAACAGCGCGAATATACCTACGCCAAGCAGCCATGAGGCGACAAGCGATTGCCGTGCAGCCATTGCGCCGCGGCGCATGAACAGATAAATCCACTCGTATTCGCCGAGTCCTATGCCACAGCCCAGAAAAATGCCGGCCATAATACTGATTGCTTGGAATTGTGCAGCAAGTGGGGCAAGCGCAATGAAGCCCACACCGCAAATGAGGAAGACGGCCTGGATGAGGCACAGTCGAGTGAGAAAGCAATTCGTGAGAGGCTGACCCTCGTTGCGTTTCCAGAAGAGAAGAAGCACTGTGGCATAGACAGCAATCGTTGCAAGCATGAGCGCGTCACAGAATGAATCCGCGCCACGATTTACGCGTCCAACGAAAAGTGTGTCGGCAAACAGGAGGGCCAACCGCATGCCGCCCTGAATGCCATATCCCAAACTGCGGGGGTCGAATGACTCCGCGCTTCGTATAGATGATTGCTCGCCAATCATGCACCCTCCCTTGCCATGTCACGCCCGATGGATTGTAGCATGAACGACGAATTACGATAGTGGCATGTACCTGGCCTTTTGTTGTCTATTACCCGCATTGGGGGTAGTACTTCCACCCGCATGGTGGCTAAGGGCGGCTAGTCGCGATGTTTTACTTTCCCCGTCGCGAAGACCGTTACAAGCAACTGAGACGGGCAACGTGATGTTTGACAAGCGAAAGATCGAACAGAAAGGATTCAGACATGGCTACCTCCACATCCATGAGTCGCCGCTCCTTTGTTGCCACCGCTGCCGCCACTGCGGCTACTGGCATCGCACTCGGCACGACGACTGCCAACGCTGATGAGGCCAAGACGGAAGGCGCGACTTCGGGCGACGTGCTCGAGTGCGACGTCCTTGTGTGCGGTTTGGGCGCTGCGGGTGCCACCGCGGCGGTGGCCGCTGCCCGCGGTGGTGCAAAGGTCATTGCCATTGAGACGGCCGACGACATCACCGGCGCCGGCGGCACGAGCCACTGCACCGCTCCTGCAATGTTTGGCTCCAAAGCCCAGAACGAGGCCAACCCCGATGTGCCCGTCACGGAGCAGGACGCATTCGAGTATATCTATCCCCTGACTCACTATCAGGAGAACGCGCCCTTGCTGCGTGAGATGATTCGCTGCAGTGCCGTTGTTATCGACGAGATGGTGGCCGCAGGCTTCCCGTTTTTGTTTGCCAATACCACTGTTGATGCCGATGCCGCTTTTAAGAATAAGTGCGGGTGCATCTACATGTCCGGCGGGGCCGAGCGCGGCGCCCTGTGGGAGGCCATGTGGGACGAGGCCGGCGTGGACTATCGCTACGGCACCACGGCCGAGAGCGCCATTCTGGCTGACGACGGCACGCTTGCTGGCATCCATTGCACCACTGCCGACGGCGACCTCGACATCCATGCCAAGCGCGTCATCCTCTGCTGCGGTGGCTTCATCAGCAACACCGAGATGGTCAAGCAGTACTACGCCGGCGCCGACATCGTCTCGTGCGGCATGCCCGCCGACAAGGGCGACGGTACCAACATCGCCCTCTCGCTGGGCGCTCAGATGGGCAAGAACTTCTCTACCTCTGTCAACGAGTTCGGCGGCTCCAACCTCAAGGCTATCCCTCAGACTGCACGTGGCGCCGAAGATCCCTGCAATTCAGCGCTTCGCCTGCAGATCCTCGGCCTGCCTGCGTTCGACAAGCATGGCAACCGTTTTATCGATGAGGGCATTATGAACGGCCACGTCATGTATTCTGGCGAGCCCCTGCTGCGCAACAGCACCTACTACATCCTCGCCGACCAAGCGTTCATTGACCGCATCAAGAGTGAGCCTTACGGCAACTTCATTGACACCTCTGAGCCTACTAACGTTGCAAACTTCCTGGTTGACCTTGAGCTGACCGATATGGAGGAGGCTGTGGACGAGGCTGTCGAGCAGGGTTGGGCTGCCAAGGGCACCCTCGCTGAGGTTGCTGAGGCCTTCGGCCTGGAGAACCTCGAGGCAAGTGTTGCCAAGTACAACGAGTACTGTGAGGCTGGTCTGGACGAGCAGTTCTACAAGACGCCCGAGTACCTCATCCCGCTGACGCAGGAGCCCTACTACCTCATCGAGTACAACCCCTCTGGTTATCTGACGCTGGGCGGCATCAAGTGCGATGCCGGTTGCCGTGCGCTTGACGCCAACAACGACATCGTGCCCAACCTGTTCGTCGCCGGTACGGACGCCGACCTGTGGAGCGTGCCCTACGCCTTGGGTGGATCGGCTCACGGTTTCAGCCTGTCCTCTGGCTGGCTTGCCGGTGAGACGGCCGCCAAGGAGATTGCCGAGGCATAAGGCTTCGCATGCCGCTTGCGACTGCGATATGTGCAGATAAGGGGCCGGCTCGCTGTGAGTCGGCCTCTTTGTATTCCACTGGCTTATCGCCGCATGAAGGTTGTTGCGCCTTTGTGATGACGTCCTGAACCGCGGCGAGGAACGCCTTGCTCGTGATGGTGGCGCCGGTCATGCTGTCGATGTCGGCGGAGTTGGCTTCCACGACCTTGTCGGGCAGCTCCTCGAGGGCCGCGCCGCCGAACTCGGGCGTTTGGCCAGGACCCTGCCCAAAAGACGCGGCCGCTGTTTGAATCAGTTTGGGAAAGCGCCCAAATGAAGACAAGGCAAACGTTCGGGTGCGCCGCGGTTGGCACCTACAGTTCCAGCTCGGCGATAACCCGCCTCATGGAGAGGGCCCACTTGAGCTGCTCGGCTATGTATCCCGGCCAAGCTGCCTCATTGTCCTTGATCTTACAGCCCTCCTTGTAGAAGCGAAGCCCCGAGGCCTTCTTGGCATCGAAGGGCACGGCCTCAAGGTCGATGTGCTCCTTGAACAGGGCTGCGCTGGCGATGGCCCTGTGGCCGATCTCCTTGTCGTCGGGCACGTAGAACTCGATGCCGATGCGGCCGCGCTGCGTGTCTATGAGCAGCGAGATGCGGTAGGCGGATGTGCCGCAGCTCAACGTGGTCCAGTGGTCCTTCGAAGGCTTCTGCGGGTTGAACGCCTTCAGGAACTCGGGAGAGGCCTGGGCCACCTCGCGGTACTTGGTCCAGTACGAGAGCTTGACGCGGTCGGTCTCGGAGAGGCCCTCGCTGAGCTTTACGGCCTTCGTCCACTCGTTGGGCTGCTCGACCACGTTGAGGCGTGGGGCGGGCAGCGAGTCACCGATGGACCACAGTTCTATCTCCACCAGGAAGAACCCAAAGTCGTTGTCGGTGTGCTGGTTGAGCCACTCGATGGCCTGGCGGTGCTCGTCGCGTGCGCGGGCCACCACCCACACGACTACCTCGGCGCCTTTGCCGGCGGCGTAGGTGATCACCTTGCCCAGGTGGTCGTGGTTGGTGTCCTCGAGCTGGTTCTCTATGACTACCTTGCGGCCGGTCCCGGCTTCCTGCGCGTAGATGTCCACGTTGAACGAGCCCACGGACGACTCGGTCTCTATGAGCTCGAGCTCGATGCCGATTGCCGAGCCCAGCAGGGCGAGGTTGGGCTCCTCTGAGAGCCACTTGGTGAAGTCGAGCGCCTCGTGAGGCCAAGCGTCGCGCAGTCTGACCTTCTTGAGCGTGTCGAGGTTGGGTTTCATTGCGCTCCAATCAAACTATCCGTCGTGCGGCGGCGAGTGCGGAAAGCTGGAAGACATGACGCGGGCCTGATTGCAGGGGTGGGTCTCCTGCTTTTGCCCCCAAAGGGATGCTGCCGGTGGTTCGGAATGTTTCCTGCTGCAATCAGGAGTCATGCCTGCGTATTCTACCACCTTCGGTATCGTCGACCGTGATGGGGCCGGCATGGCGTCGTGCCGTCCTGGAGGCGGGCGGGTGCTCGAGGGCCCTGGGACTTAAGCCTGAGAATCTCGTGGTGTCTGACTTCTTCGTTAGACGTCTCTTTCTCCTGTTCGCGTGGTAATCCTTGCCGCATGGGCAGAAAGTCTAGAAAGCGATGTACAACTGGCCCCCAACCACATTTCTCCCGAGCCGTTGCCGAAAACCGGCCCGGGAGAGGCCGTCGGGGCCTGTCCGCCGTTCCCTTGGGGTTGCGCTGGCAGCAAATCGAGTTTCGGAGTAGCCCCGAAGCCCTAAAAAGCCTCAAGGCCGGCCCTGCGCCATGTCCCGCTTCACCCGGCAAGGCGAGCGCTCGTTTTGGGCGGCCGGCATCGGAAGCATTAGGCGCCGGCGGGTGAAGCGGCGATTAAGCGAGGTTGGCTTCGTCGGACGCGCTCCCTGTCGACGCCGGTGCAAATCTTATGTCAGCGCTGGCCTCACAGAGGGAATGAACATCGCATGTGCCTAGGCCGTGCGGATGATGCCGTGAGCGTTAAATTAAATACTTTATCAGTTAAGTAAATAACAAATAAATTGAGTTATACTCTCACCAACTATATTTAACGAGCTAGTTGGTGATGTGTATGAAGGCTTGTGGCAAACTTACGATGGGGGATGCGGCAAAGACTTTGGGGTTAACTAAGGCTCGCATCTCCCAACTCGCGTCGCAAGGCGTCCTTGAAGTGTCAATGGTGGGCGGGCGCAAGATGGTCAGCGCGGAGTCCGTGACAAAATACTCCGACGCGTCTCGTGGAAGGGGTCCTGGCCGCAAGGTTTTTTCTTCCACGGCGACGCAGCTGGTTCTCATGTGTGCCGAGTACGAGGTCGCTTCGATCGTGTATGACTCATCGTCTGAGCATCCGCTGGAGGTAACCGAAGTCCTCGACGCCGTTCGCATGCCTTTTGGAACGGTGACGCGAGGGGGTCTGGCCCGCAAGCGGGAGTTCAATGCGTGGTGGGAGCATCGTTCGGTTCCTAACACCCGTCCGGGCCTTTTGCTCAAGATGCCCGAGCTCGATGCCCGACAGAATTGGGAGATTCCGATTCGCAGCCTGGGGATGTCGCTGTCTGACTGCTATTGGGTTTGCCCGCAGGGTCGCGATGACTTGAAGTGGGCGAAGCTCAACTATTTTGAGAACGATTTTGAGGGCGCTTGCGATGAGGGATGGGACGAATGGCTTGCCAACGTCGGCCTCGACTCGCCCGACAATACTTCGGAGGGCGAGCTGCCCAAGCGTTGGGCGATACGTGATGGCGTACGAGTCCTGCTGAAGGGGTGCGGGGCAGACGATCAGCGCCCGTGTAATGAGGCGGTGGCCACCGCTCTCCATAAACGCTTGTTGGGGGAGGGGGAGTTTGTCCCCTATGAGGTGGTGCAGGCCGGCGGCGGCCTGGCATGCGCATGCCCGGATTTCCTCGGCCCGCGTGAGGAGTACGTTCCGGCGGCATATGTGAAGGAGACCATGGGGGCAACCAGGGGCGCGTCCACATATGACCGGTTCTGTCGATATGCCGGGCTTTACGGGTGCGGCGACGTTCGCGTGCGCGAGGCGTTGAGCAAAATGATCGTGTGCGACGCTCTTATCGCCAATTCGGATCGCCATTGGCGCAATTTCGGTTTCATCCGCAACATCGACACGCTTGAGATGCGCCCCGCGCCGCTTTTTGACTCGGGGAATTGCCTTTGGTATGAGAAAACGTCCGCTCAGGTGGCGGCTGGTGACTGGACCTTTGCCGCCAAGCCGTTCGGTCCCGACCCGGCGGCAAATCTTGCGCAGGTCGACATGGTGAGCTGGTTCAATCCCGAGAAGCTCGCCGATTTCGTCGATGAGGCGATGGCCATCCTGTTGGCAAGTTCCCACGCCACGCAGCCGGGCCGCCTCTCATACATAGAGCAGGGCCTGCAAAAGCGCATCCGTACCGTCTCCGACGTGATGGCCGTGTTGGCGTATCGAGTGTAGGAGGCGAGGCCGACGGGTGCGGCGGTAGATAATCCTACATGAGCTTCGCATACATCCTGGTTGATTCCGGCAGGGGCCTGAATCCGTGATGGGCGTAAAAGGCCCGTGAGGCGTCGCCGATAGGATCGACCAGGAGTGCACGCGCCCCGATGGTGTCGGCGACTGTCGTGGCTCGATGCACGGCATCGAGCAGCAGGTTTGAACCTAGATGCATGCCTTGGAAGGATGCGTCAACGCCAAGCATTCCCAGAAGGATTCCCGGTATCTGCTCGGGAGCATTGCGGGCCATCCAACCGTGCGTCGCGCTGCGTTCAAGCGAATGGGCGCTGAGGGTGTAGAAGCCAGCGAGACGGCCTCTTGTGGCATACGACACATAGACGACGGCTGTGCCCGCTGCGCGTGCGTTCCGCGCTCGCGCGTGCAGCCAGGTGTCTACCAGGGAGATTCCGCATGAGAACCCGTCAAGCGGGTCGTTGGGTTCTAGCGGCCTGGGTGCGGTGAACACTAGGCTTCCCATAAGGACTTCCGCTTTGCAAACGCCTCGAACGTTGGGTCGACCGGCTCGGTGAGTTGACGGGCGAACTCATCGAACGCCTGGCTGGACAGGGTGGTCGTACGAGCCCTTGCGATGTCGCTGCGCGCCGAATCGAGCAGCCGGTCGATGGACCACTGAGAGACGCTCGTTCCGCACAGGGCGGCTGCACTCTCTATCTGCCGCTTCTGTTCGTCGGTCATGCGTAAATCGATGCGGCTTGTCTTGCGTTCTAGTGTGGCGGTTGGCATGCATCCTCCTTTGTGCGGTGAATCACCGTACATGGTAGATGACTGGCCAGGGCAAGTCAACAAAGCGATGCTCGCTCGATCGCGCAGGTGTGGTGCTTGGTTTTGGGGTCGTAGGCGATGCCGCACGGGAGCGCCCGGAGCTCGGCAGAGGCGCCTGTTAAGCGATGGGTACAGCAAACAAGCGCGGGGCCCATGCTGTTTGGCATTGGGCCCCGCGCTGCGTTAAGGCGCTATTCTGATGGCTTATCGCCGCGTGAAGGCTCGCTAGGCCTTGGCGATGGCGTTCTGGACTGCGGCGAGGAACGCCTTGCTCGTGATGGTGGCGCCGGTCACGCCGTCGATGTCGGTGGAGTTAGCCTCCACGACCTTGCCGGGCAGCTCCTCGAGGGCCGCGCCGCCGAACTCGGGCGTCTCGTTCTGCTCCAGGACCTCGACGTCCTGGATGGTGCCGTCGGCGTAGGTGACACGCACGACGATCTTGCCGCCGATGCCGAGTCGTCGGACGCGGCGGCGAGGTCGGTCACGTCGCCGGGCTGGAACTTGATGTCGGCGTCCACGGTGGCCGGGGCCACAAGCGCCGGCAACGGGTCCTTCTCGGTTGCCGCGTTGGTGCCGGCGATCTTGCCGAAGACCATGCACTCGCCCAGGTTGCCGCCCGAGTTGTACTGGAAGGCGCAGATGCCGCCCAGCTCGCCGGCGCTGTAAAGGTGCGGGATGGGCTCGCCGTCGATGCCGAGCACCTCGGCGTTGGCGTTGCGGCGGGGGCCACCCTGGGTGTTGAGCACGCCGGGGCGGAACTCGGCCGCGTAGAGAACGCCGCCGTCAAAGGCGCGCATGCTCTCCGGGTCGCGGCCCAGGTGGTAGTCGCGGCCGTTCTCCGCGTAGAAGTTGAAGTCAGCGATGGTCTGGGCAAGGACCGCAGGGTCGGCCCCGATGAGCTCGGCGAGCTCCTCGGCGGTGTCGGCGCTCACAAGCTTAGCCTTGCGGTCCTCAGTGAGGTAGCCGTCGGCGTCGAGCACGTCGTACTGCGCCTGGTCGAAGATGAGGTGCGGGGCCCAGTTGGCGATGGGCATGCGCCACACACCGCAGCTGTACACGTGGCCGTGGCGGCTGTTGGCGTTCTCATCGATGAAGCGGCTGCCGTCGTCGCCCACGAGGATGACGCTGCCCGTACCGTAGTCGCCGCTCTCGAGCGACAGGGGGTTGCCGCCGTCGGGCTTCTTCTCAAAAGCGAGGCGGCCGTTGTCCGTGGCCCAGGCGTTGCCCGAGAGGATGCCGATGGACTCGTAGGCCTCCATGTGCCACATGTCGGCGCCGACCTCGCGGCCGAACTTGATGCCGTCGCCCACGTTGTACGTCGTGCCGAACGGAGTCAGACGCACGGCGCCGGTGTAGTCCTGGATCATCTGGGGGTTGTTCTCGAAGCCGCCGCAGGCGAGCACCACGCCGTTCCTGGCATGCACGAGCACGCTCTCGCCGGCGCGCTGGACCTCGACGCCCACAACGGTCTTGCTCTGCGGGTCCTGGATCATGTGGACCGCAGGCGACTCGAGCCACACGTCGATGGAGTCGGAGCGCTTCTCGACAGCGGCGCGGATGGTCTTCCAAAGGGCCGAGTCGAACATACCCTTGTGCACGAACCACTCGACGACCGTATCGCCGCCGGTCTCGTTGAACTCGGGATACTCCGGCGTGACGATGGTGCCGTTGGGCAGCATGGCAACCGGATCCTCCGCCTCGATGTACCTCATGAGGTTCTCCATGTCGCACAGCCCGTCGGTATAGGCGCGCAACGTTGCCTCGTCGATGTCGTAGTGCCAGTACAGGCCGTTTTTGTAGTAGCTGTACAGCTTCTCGGGGTCGTCGCCGGAAACGCACATCTGCGCGGCGAAGCGGGTGTTTCCGCCCTCGCTGCCCTCGGGGGCGGAGTCGCACAGCAGGACCTTGGCTCCGGCGTCGGCCGCATAGACGGAGGCAACGCCGCCTGCGCCACCGAAACCGACGACGACGACGTCGTACTCAGCGTTCCATGCAACCGTGTCTGCGAACGTGACTCCAGCGGCCTCGTCAGCCTTGGCGGACTTGGCAGTCGCCAGAACGCCTGCGCCCGCTGCACCTACGCAAGCTGCATCCCTCAGGAACGTGCGACGATTCATCGTGCATGCTGTGCTCATAACAGTCCCCTTTCTTTGCATCGGTAATCTGGCGACGTCGGAGACCCGCTGTCTTGGCGCCGCGTTGAAATCAGAATGCTTCGACGGTATCGGGAAGTCATCGGCCTAAAGCCTTAATCGGGAAGTGGAAGCCAGATAAATCGGTACTCACCCGAAAGACTTATTGACGTGCTACCTGCTGGTTTGCATTCTTGTTCAGGCATATGGCATGGAGGTTTACAATGAGAGCCGAATTGGAGATTCGCCTTTGGGGGAGGTCGGCGTGGTGGCGGCAAAGCAAAACAGTGCGGTTGAACCGTGGTTGGTCATCGGGGCTGCACTCTACTGGGGCGCCATTGTGGTCTCGTTTCTCCTGCCCGATTCTGCGCCGCAACCGTCCTCATTCTTTGCGGGCGCGTTGGTGCGTTACGTTTTGCTTGCCGTGTTCGTGGCCTTCGGGTTTGCCATGCCTCAGGCTTTTTCAACGGAGCGCGGCAGGCGGGTAACCTTGTGCGGCATGATTGCTGCATCGGTTTTGGCCGAGGTTGTTTCCCTCCTGGGAACTTCTGTCGGTGCCCCTCTGACTCAAGGTGGCACTGTCTGCCACCTCTTCTCAATAGCGATGCTCATGGTGCTTTGGGGCTTCGCCTTTGCCTCCATGGACAAACGGCGGGCCGGCCAAAACGTCGCTGTTACCATGCTGCTTGCGACTGCGGTGGTGCTGGGCGCTCTGGCGCTCGTTGGGTTTATTCCTCGAGGCCTTGTGACTCGCGCCTTGATGCTGGCTTCGGGGGTCATCCTGCTCACTGGACGTGTCCGGTTCAGGAACCTCCATCGTGAGCCTTCTGGGGATGAGAAGCTCGCACGGAAGCAAGAGGCCCCGTTCGTCCTTTCCCGTGTGGCTTTCGGCCTTACGATGGGTGTGTGTATTGAGGCGCCTTTCCAGCTGGTCCCCGACGATGTTTCCCTGCCGCTAACGCTTTTGGGCGGCCTTGTTCTCGTGGCGGCCCTCGCCATGCACCGGCATGCATCCTCTCAGCTGTATTTTGCGCTCCCGACGCTCATCGTGCTGACCATCGGCGTCTCCTACCTGCCCTTTTTCGAGGATGGACTCACGGCGGCGGCCAAGGCTGCCACGGGAGCAGTTTGGCTGGCATGGGCGGAGTTCTCCGCGTTCCAGCTGTCAGACCTTAAGGAGCGCTACGGAGTCTCTGAGCTGTCACTTTGCCTGCAGGAGAAATTCGTTCTCTCATGCTCCATGGCCATGGGCATCGCGCTGTTTCGCCTTTGCTGGCCGCTGATTCCGGCGACGCCGGATGCGCTGCACACACTTGAGATTTGCCTGTTCTCCGTGAGCTGCATTCTCATTCTTTCGACCGTCTACGCGGCCGGCCGCCTTATCGGTGAGCGAGCGGAAGACCACATGCGTGACGAGTTGGCGCGTTCGAGACGCGAGCATACCGAAGCGATATACGACCAGGTTGCCAGCGAGCACAGCCTCACGCCGCGCGAACGCGAAGTGATGGGCATGCTCGCCGAGGGCTACACGCGTGCCTATATCCGAGAGGCGCTCGATGTTTCTGATGGTACGGCCAAAGCCCACATCGCCCATGTGTACGCCAAGCTCGGCATACATCACAAAGACGATCTGCTGGATTACATCGACCAGCGAGTTGCGCAGGGGTAGACTAAGCCAAAAAAGGGCCGGTTTCGGAAAAGCTCCGGGGCCGGGGCACGCATTGGTTTTTGGCGGTACTACGCCTCAATCACCACGCCCGCACGGGCCATGGCGTCCTTGATGACGTCCTGCAGTCCACGGCTGGCGATGGTTGCACCGCTCTGGGGGTCGACGTCGGCGTTGCTGGCCATTGGGCGGACGGGGGTGCCACGTGCGCCAAGCTGATACGCCCCCATGGCATTGAACATCTCTTCCGCCGTGGCATAGCCCGGGCGCTTCTCCGCGACGATCCTCTCCGCCTCGCGGATGGACTCCAGCGACTCGTTGTTGGGTTCGGGGCATTCGGGGCCCGGGGGAATCACCTGCTCGCGTTCGACCTGCTTGCGGAAGGCGCGGGTGATGGGCGAGGTGTCGAAGCCGAAGTCCTCGGCCATGCCGTTCACGGCCCGCTTCGTGGACTCGTCAATCCTGATGGTTACCGATGTTGTGCCCATCGCTACCCCCTTTGGTTAAGGCGACGCTTATAGCACGATGTCTTGCATGCGCGGATTTGCATCATACCGCGCGACGGCGCAGCGAGAGGCATCCCTATCGGCGGCGCACCGGCCCGTTTACGCAACGAACGTAAGAGGCCCGTCTGATTGTCTCAGGCGGGCCTCTCATCAGTTACAAGACAAGTTTCTCGTTGCGGCCTTGCCCTATGACGCCAGCGGCGTCTCGGCGTTCGTTTCCATGCCGCAGGGCGACCAGAAGGCAACTTCGGAGGAACACCGCCTACATCGCTGCCAGCGCCTTGCCCACAAGCATACCGTTCACGGCGCAGCGTCCCGAGCAGGTGCCGGCGCTCTGGTTGGGGCGGCTGCCCATGTAGGCTCCGGGAGCCTGCCCCTGCCTGTAATGGACTTTCTCCGCCCCCTACTTACCCTCCTCCTCGCTGGGCTCGGGGACCTCGATGCCGGCCTGCGTGAGGCAGTCGGTCACGGCGGCGATAAGGGCGCGGCTCGTGGAGGTGGCGCCGCTTATCGTCTCCACGTTGACGCCGTTCGCCTCGACGAAGGATGCAGGCAGCGCGTCGACGGCCAGCGAGCCGATGCCCGGGGTCTCGAAGCTGCGCACGACCTGGACGCCGGTGAGGGTGCCGTCCTCGATGGTGCAGACGACCTTGAGGCGCCCGCCGATGCCCCAGCCGCAGCCGAGGTACTGGTTCTCGCCCAGTTCGGGATCTTCCTCGGGGGCGGCGGAGAAGTCGATATCCCCCGACGCCAGCTCGTCGGCAACGACGTCGTCGGGTGCGATGGCGGCGTTCTCACCTGCGATGCGGCCGTACATTACGCCCTCGCCGATGTTGCAGCCGCCGTTGTAGTTGCAGCTCCACATGGCGCCGAACTCGCCCGCGCTGTACAGGTGCGGGATGGGGTTGCCCCCAAGGTCGAGCACGCGGGCCTTCTCGTCGCGCTCTGCGCCGCCCTGTGTGTTGAACATTGTGGGATGCAGCGGGATGGCGTAGAACGGGGGTTCGCTGATCGAGTACATGGAGTCCGCGCTGCGGCCGTAGAGCGTGTCGCCGCCCGCTGTGAAGTCGGCGTTCCAACGGTCTACGGTTGCCAAGAAGCGGTCGGTGAACGTGCCGGTCTTCTCGGGGGCGTTAGGCTGGCGCACGAAGTCGGGCATGTCGTCGTAAAGCTTCTGGGCGAGTTCCTCGAGCGTGTCGGCCACGATGAAGTAGCCGTTCTCAATCTCATAGCTGTTGTCGGCACTGAACTGCGGGTAGATTCGACCCTTGGCGGCCATGTAGGCGCTATCGAAGATGCCGTAGGCCGGGACGACG
Source organism: Coriobacteriaceae bacterium (assembly GCA_019420325.1). Classification (GTDB taxonomy): domain Bacteria; phylum Actinomycetota; class Coriobacteriia; order Coriobacteriales; family UMGS124; genus UMGS124. The sequence goes on from JAHZHK010000042.1 coordinate 15,281, forward strand.
GCGGGCTGGCTGCGGTAGGTGCCCGCGTAGTTCATGAGGCCGTGGCGGGTGGTCTGGTCCTCGTTGACGAAGCGCTGGCCGGAGGGGCCTACCATCATGAACCCGGGAGCCTTCATCGCGAAGGTCAGCGGGCACAGGCCGTGGTCGCACTCCGGGGACTTGAAGGCCCACATGATGCCGGCGAGGCTGCCCATGTGCCACAGATTTGCGCCGACCTCCTGGGCCATTGTCACGCCGTCGCCAGTGTTGAACATTGCGCCGAACGGCACGGTGGAGGGAAGCAGCAGGTAGTCCTGCAGCATTTGGGGGTTGTCCTCAAAGCCGCCCATGGCCATGATGACGCCGTTCTTCGCACGCACCTTGTAGGACTGGCCGCCGTGCTCGAACTCCACGCCGTGAATCACCTTCGTATCGGGGTCCTGCACAAGGTGTGTGGCGGGGCACTCGTACCACACGTCGATGGACTCGGAGGCCTCGACGTTGCGCTGGACGAGGTTGTAATGCGAGGCATCGAAAATGGTGGGGGCGGGGTACAGGTAGACAAACGGGCCGTTCTCCTTGTCATCCCCGCCGCCGTGGGGCAGTTCCCTGTATTCGCCGGCGCTTGGGGTGACCTGCCCCTCGGTATAGGGGTCCACGCCGAGCCTGCGCAGCCAGTCGGCACCGGTCTCAGCCTTTTCGATATACGCGTCGATCATGGCGTCGGACGGAGTGCTGAAGTAGCCGCGCAGGTCCTGGAAGTAGCCGCGCGTTTTCTCCGAGTCGCCGTTGGGCACGGCGAAGCCCTGCCCTGCGTAGCGGGAGTTTCCTCCTTCGAGGCCAAGCATGGCCTTCTCCAGAATCAACACATGTGCGCCGTTGTCGGCGGCGGCGAGCGCCGCGTGGCCGCCCGCGAAGCCGTAGCCGATGACCACGACGTCGTATTCGGCGTCCCATGCAACGCCGTTGACGAATGCGGGTGCGCTCTCGTCGGCGCGGGCGGTTCCGGTGGCCGCAGCTGCCATGGCCGCCGTTGCGGCTGCGCTGGCGACAAAGTTGCGGCGTGAGATGCTACTAGTTGTCTTCATTGCATTCCTCCTTATGCCGAGCGCGTGCGCCCGGTGTCATGGAACGATGCCGTCGGTTCCCCTTGTGACGGCGTGACGGTTGTCACAATGCGCCTGCTCGGTTGCGCAAGGAGGCATAATCGATGGGGGCAATGCTGGAAGGGGCACCCATAAATGATGGGCTTGACGTGTGTGACATGAACTACAATGGCAAACCAGCACGTAGAATGCCGTTTGCCGCAAAGGCTTGAAGGGGGCGCGCAAGTGCAGATGTTTCGAGGGGTAGTTGCCCCGTTCCTGGGCCTTACGGCGTTTTGGACGTGTTTTCGCTACCAAGGGTTCCTTGTGGGCCTTTTCCCTTATGAGTCACTCGTCACATTCGGCGGGGTTTGCGTCCCGTCGAGCAGCGTGTTCCTGCTGGCCCTTGTTGTGATTGCGGGTGTCGCCCTGACGCGTTGGCGACTGTTGTCGGATTTGCTTTCTGAGCATCGCAGACTAGCGGTTATCGTCGCCGTCTCCGGCGTGTTGGGAGCCTTCGTGCTCGCATACTGGCCGGGTGCGCCCTTGGCGGCTTATGTGGCCGCAAGCATCATGGTCGCGTGTGGCCTGTTGGCGTGCTTTCTCATGTGGACGGGGTATCTCGCGACGGGCCCCAGCGGCGCGGCCATGCATAAGCTCCTCCTCGCCCTGCTCGCCTACCCGTGCTCCGTGGTGTGCATGTATGTGTCATTTACGGTTTGGGGAAACGACGCGACTGTGCACCTTCCGCCGTTTCGCTTGCTTCTTTGTGTGGTTGCATGGCTGTTGTCCCGGCAGCCCGACGGGGCACCGGCGGTGTGCGATCGCAATGTCCACCAGCCAGTCGCCCTAGTCGACCTGACCGATGTCTTCCTCGGCGCCTGCGCTACATGCATCTTGGGCGGTACCGTTATACGCGGTGTCATCGACAACGGCATCTCGCCGGCCATGGGTGTGCGCACGGTTGTCGTGCTGCTGCTGTCTGCGATTGCGCTCGGTTTGGTGGTCCTGTCGGTTCCCGTTGCCCGCCGCCTTGAGACTCGCCGCATTGGTGGGGCGTCCGTTCGGGCCTTGGACATGGCGCTTCCCGCCTGCTGGGCGGTCTTGGCCTTCACGTTCCTAGGCGGGACGCTGCTGTATCTTTCAGGCATCGCTGAGACGCTCGGTGCTTACGTGGCCACGGCCTCGTGCTCCCTGCAGCTTGTCCTCTTCTATATCTTGCTGGCCGATAAGGCCCGTCGGCTTTCGGTGAGCTTCGTTCCCGTGATGCTCGTATATGGCCTCATGTTCTGGGCACTGTGTTGGCTTGCCAGCTATTTTGGGGTCCCATGGGTATTGGCGCGGGCCGCAGGCACCGAGGAGACGCACCTTTTCGGAAGCGTTATGGTCTATGTCGCGACGATGGCCGTGCTTGCTTCGGGCGTGGTTGTGCTCGCGATGCTGCTGCTGCGCAGCGGGCTGGACCCGCGGCCCGCGACGTCCGTTGGCGTTGGTTCGGGCGGGGGATCGTTGCGGGTACAGACTGCAGGTGGCGATTCCGATCGGCGCCAAAGGCCTGAAGCGGTCGAGGACAGGCTGGTAGAAACGTATGGGTTCACCTCTCGCGAGGCGCAGGTCGCCGTGCTCTTTGCCTCAGGGTACAGCCTGGGGCGTGTCGCAGAGGAGTTGGAAATAACGAAGGGTACCGCGCAGGGTTACTCCAGATCCGCCTACCGCAAGGCTGGTATTCACAGCAAAGACGAGCTCATCGACCTGTGTCAACTCCTGGGCGAGCAACATGGCTGATTTCCTTTCTGGTCGCTGCTGACGAGAACGGTGCCGAAATCTTGCACCAAGAGACGACGCCTGGGGGTTGCGCGCTCGGGCAGGGGCCGATGAGCCCTGTGTCGATGTCGATACGGCGGGGAGGCATGGCTTGATTGTCGCCGGGTGGCACCGGGGAGTTCAAGCGGTGTCTGGATTGTTGCGCTGCTCACGGGGACATGCACAGAAGCAAGTTAAGTCAAAAGGGGGCTGACCCCGGAAAAGCTTCGGGACCGGCTCCTTGGTGGTGCATATCGGTTCTGATGGCATCAGCCTCAATCATCATGCCTGTGTGGGCCATGGCGTCCCTGACGGGCCATGCGTGCTGAATGGACCATTTCTGGCTGATTTTCGAGCCTGTTTTGGTCCGTTGAGCACGATTGTTTGGCGAACGTGCAGAACGGACCATTTTGAGGGGCCGGCCTGGTTCTGCGGGGGTCGCCAAATAGCGGGCCGGTCCCATCGCGGCCGTAGGCCGGGTCGAGGTCGACCCGGCCTACCCCCTTACGCACCAGGCGTTAAGCCACTTCTCGTCGGAGCGGCCGGGGCGGACGTCGCTTGTGACGTCGACGCGGTCGACCCGGAGCCCGGGGACCTCGGCGATGAGGGCGTGCAGGGCCGGCTCGTCGAGGTCGGTGAACCAGCGGCCGCCGCGCATGCCGTTGTGGGATCCCAGCTTGAAGCTGAGGTAGAAGGTGCCGCCGGATTTGAGGACGCGTGCGTACTTGGAGATGACGGCGGGAAGCTCCGACGCCGGCACGTGGAGCAGGCTGCTGCACGCCCAGATGCCGTCGTAGGGGCCCTTGGGCTCGTAGTCGGAGAAGAACGCGTGCGCGACGGGGAGTCCCGTGAGCCCGCTCGCCGCCTCGGCCATCCGCGCGCTTCCGTCGATGGCGTCCACTGCAAATCCCGCTCTCAGGAACGCGAGGGAGTCGCGGCCCGAGCCGCAGCCCAGGTCGAGGACGCGGCCGCCCCTCGGCAGGCGCCGCGCGAACTCTCGCTGGAGCTCTCCGAACTCGACGCCGGCGGTGTCGGCCACGTAGCTCGCTGCGTTGGCGTCATAGTAGTCTATGGTCTGCCTGGCGTTCTCGTCCATTTCTTTCTCCTGAAACGCGGGGTTCCTGCGCTGCTTGCATCGCCAGCGCTCTCCCGGCAGACGGTCGCCTGCCGCCTTAGGTTCGGAAAAACTACTCCGAAACTCGTTTGGCTGCCAAAAAGCCCCCGAGCCGGCCTCGCGCCGCGCCTTGCGTCGTCTGGCAAGGCAAAGGAAGCGCGGCCGACGCGTGCGGGTGGGGGTTTGTCGGCCGCGTCAGGCTCGTTCGATTGCGCAGGTATGACGCTTGGTTTTGGGGTCGTAGGCGATGCCGCACAGGAGTGTCTGGCGCTCGGCGGAGGTGCCGCGGAAGGCGGAGGCATAGTTGCGCTCGCGCATCTGGGCAACGGCGTCCTGGGCCGACGCGCCCCATTTGAGCTCGACGACCACGCCGGGTATGTCTCCGGAGCTTTTGAGCGGCACCATGAGCAGGTCGGCGTAGCCCTTGCCGGCGGGGGCCTCGCGCACGAGGCGGTAGCGGCGCATGGCCGAATAGAACGCGAGCCTCAGCGTGCAGGCAAGGTCTTCCTCATGGTTGTAGGCGATGATGCTCGCCGCGTCCGAGTGGGCCCGTTCCACACCGGCGGCCACAGCCTCGGCATCGCCCGCAAGCAGGGCGCGGAGCAGCTTCTCAGAGGCCGCTATGCTGCGCGCGACCTCCGACCAACCCTCGTCTTGCGTGGCGTTGGCATACTCGCCCGCCACCTCGCGGTTGGGCACGAACGCCTCGCATGTGCCTTTGTCGTAGGCGAGGTACCCCAGGTGGATGAGCAGCGTGAGCACGTCGTCGGCGCTGTTGAACGTTGTCATGTCGTTGGAGTAGGTCTGCGTGTTTACCTCGACGCGGCCACCGCCCACAAGCTCCACCACCTTGCCGTGCAGGCCGTCGAGGTCCATGTCGATGTACTTGCGCAAGGCCTCGAACGTCTCGGTCTGGGTCCAGTAGCTGGAGAACTCGCCCGTCATCATGGCGCGTACCACCGAGCGCGGCGCGTAAATCTCGCCCACGCCCGGCAGGTGGTAGCCGTCGTACCAGGCCTTGCACTCGTTCAGGTCGCGGCCCCACTCCTGGCACAGTGCGGTGACCTCGTCGGAGGTGAAGCCCATATAGGGTGCCATCTCGAGCGGATTGACCATGCTGAACTCGTCAAACATGTTGAGCGCCGAGTGGCTGCCGTATTTTTTGACGGGCAGGATTCCCGTCATGTATGCGAGTGCGACAAACGGCTGGTCTTTGAGCCAGGCGCGCAGGAAGTCGAGGTAGGCCTTTTGCGCGTCGTGGTCTTCGGCGCTCTCGCGCATGATGCAGTCCCACTCGTCGATGACGATGACGAACTGGCGGCCGGTTTGGGCGTAGACGTCGCTCATCGATTGGGGCAGGAATCCTGGGTCGAGAAACATCGCGCCCGGATACGTCATCTCAAGCTCGCGGCAGACCAGAGTGTTGATGCGTGCGACAAGTTTATCAACGCGGCCTGTCGAGCTCCAAAACTCCTGCATGTTGAGCTTGAGCACGTCGTAGCTGTTGCGCTGTCTGTCAAACGATGGGTCGCATGCAATGGCGAGCCCGGCAAACTCGGCCGCGCCGTCTACCGTGCGGTCGTAGTAGGCGCTCACCATATTGGCGGCCATGGACTTGCCGAAGCGCCGAGGGCGGCTCACGCACACATAGAGGTGCTCGGTGTTCACGACGGAGTTGAGATGCGCGATGAGCATGCTCTTGTCCACATAAGGATTCGAGTTGCGCCCACGCCTCAACATTCCCGCCCCTGGGTTGAGAAACACGCCCATGCCGCCCGCCTTCCGTCGCGCAATTCGTTTGCCTGGCAATCATACCCCGAAGCACCGCCTGCGCTTGTGTGCGTGCGATGAGTCGGGTGTCGGGACGAAAGCAAGCGCATGGGGATGGGCCCCACTTACGCCCTTGGGCGTTAAAACGTCTTAGGTACGCCCATCACGGGGACGACCGTATTGAAAGGCCACTTCGGTACTCGTCGCATGTCATACGTCAGCCCCTTTCGGCAATCCCCGCGTCTGCCAGCAGCGACGCAAGGATTCGGTCTGCCTTGTTCTTGCCATACTTGCCGTGACTCAGTGCTTCAAGCTTGTTGAAGTCGAACGGCCTGCTGCCGGCGCAGGCGCTGCGGAGCGCATCGGCGACCAGGGAAAGGTCCTCGTCATCTGCCACGAGGTCGAAAATCGTCCTTTCCGGCGTGGTCACGGGAAAGCCGCTTGCGAATGACACCTCGTCACGGGCCACCTTCCGCACTGCGAAGCTGACGGCTTTGTTCCTGGAGTTGATGCGCCTGGGTGCGTAGATGCGATATGGGCTGAGGTAGAAGTCTCCGATGCCGAGCAGGGAGGCCGCAGTGGCCCCTCCTACCGCGACGCCGTCCCATGCTTCAGCCTGCATCCTCTCATGGGTGAACCTATCTGACGCCGTGAGCTTCCATGCCGCAACGAGCTCGTCGGTTTGTTCGGAGCCCGAGCCGACGAGTCGATAGGCGCCGTGCGCAATTCGATCAACTCGGCCGGATGCCGCCGCGTCGTGGAGGGCGTCTCGCGGTATGCCCGTCCTGGTCGCCTGGGCCGTGGTGAACACGCGCTCTGACTCGGAGAGCTCGGCTATTGCTGTTATGCGGTCATGGGCCGCAGCGATGCGGCTTTTAAAAAGGGATACGGTTATCTATCTCTAACATAGTTGCATCATCTCTATGAGTTACAGTTAACTAACATCTCGTCGTGAGGAGGGACTGTACCATGAGAGAAAGAATCAAGCTCTCCGGCGTGCCGGAGACCATGCTGCAAACCGTTTATGCAAGAGCGAAAGAAAGCAGCGGTAGAGGTGCGATCCACGA
>JAHZHK010000043.1:0-16490 GCA_019420325.1 Coriobacteriaceae bacterium
CGACCCTGTGGGAGACTAGGGCGCCGCCGGCCCCCGGGGCGCGTTGCGCGGGCCGGGGGCGGGGAGGCGCGAACAGAGGCACCTGGGAGAGGGGGACCCGTAAGGGTCCCCCTTTTCGTTTGCGGGCGTTTCCGGGACCCCGCGAAGTCAGACAGGCCGCCGGCCCCCTCGGGGGTCAGGCGGCCTTTTCGTCTTTTGTTATGCAAGTACTTCGCTTAGCCCCTTGCGCGGTTGAGGGCGCGGTACCAACCGTCGAGGCTTTGCTGGCGGAGCTCTGCGGCTAGCTCGGGCTTGAAGCGGGTTGCCTGAACGGCGTTTACTCGAAGGCTGTCCAGGTCTTTCCAGTAGCCTGCATTGAGGCCTGCAAGGTAGGCGGCTCCTAGTGCGGTGACCTCGGCTGTTTTGGGCCTGACCACGGGACGCTGCAGAAGACCGGCCTGCCAGCCCATCGTGAAGCGGTTCTGCGACCCTCCGCCGTCCACTGCCAGCTCCTCGATGTCACAGGGGAAGTCGTTGCGCATGGCTTCGAGGACGTCGTATGCCTGGTAGGCGATGCTCTCCAGGGCCGCTCGGGCGAGATGTGCGCGTGTGCAGCCGCGTGTGAGACCGCAAATCAGGCCTCGAGCCTCTGCGTCCCACCAAGGGGCGCCAAGGCCTGTGAATGCGGGGACAAGATAGGTTCCAGCGGTGTCTGTCACACTGAGGGCAAGCTCCTCGGTTTCGCTTGCTTCTTTAATGAGCCCCAGCTCGTCGCGAAGCCATTGGATGGTGGAACCTGCGTTGAAGACGGATCCTTCCAAGGCATAACGCAACTCGCCCTTGGTGCTTGCGGCAACGGTTGTGACCAGGCCGTTCTTTGAGGGCACGGCATGGGCGCCGGTGTTCATGAGGATAAAGCAGCCAGTGCCGTAGGTTGCCTTGGCCTGGCCTTCCTCAAAGCAGCAATGTCCGAATAGAGACGCTTGTTGATCGCCTGCGACACCCAGGATGGGCGGCTGCAGGCGCATGATATCCTGACTAACCTGGCCGTAGTCGCCCATTGACTCTTTGACCTCAGGCAAGATGGCGCGCGGAATGTTAAAGAGGTCGAGAAGCTCGTCATCCCAATCCATGGTGTGGATGTTGAAGAGCATCGTGCGGCTCGCGTTGGTGCGGTCAGTGGCATGGACTGCGCCTTCAGTGAGGTTCCAGATGAGCCAGCAATCGATGGTGCCACAGGCAAGTTGCCCCGCCTCGGCGCGCTCGCGCGCTCCGGGCACGTTGTCGAGAATCCAGGCGATTTTGCTTGCCGAGAAGTAGGGGTCGAGCACGAGGCCAGTCTTTTGCGCGATGAGATCGCTCAAGCCACGTTCCCGCATGCTTGTAATAATGGGCTCTGTTCGTCTGCATTGCCACACGATGGCATTGGAGATGGGCTCGCCAGTGTGCCTGTCCCAAACAACGACTGTCTCGCGTTGGTTCGTGATGCCAACAGCTGCGATGCGGTCCGAATGGATGCCGCTTGCAAACTGAACCTCGGAGATAGTTGAGACCTGCTTGGCGAGTATCTCTCGGGCGTCATGTTCGACCCAGCCAGGTTGGGGGTAATGCTGGGTGATGGGCTGGCTTGCCTGAGCGACGGGGGTGCCGTGTGTATCGAACAAGATGGAACGCACCGAGGTCGTTCCGGAATCGAGCGCGAGGATGTAGGTGTCATCTGAACAGGTCGTTTGATGCATGGGACCTCCTCTTATGATGTGGTTGACGTTGACTTTTTCGGCAGCTGCCTGAGAAGGCCTACCTCGAGGATGAATGTCGCGACGATGCAGACGCTCGACAGAAGTGGGAGCGCCCAAATGGGTGCAACGGTGATGAAAGCGCCGCCCAAAGCCGAACCGATGGCGTTGCCGAGCTGCAGGGCAGATCCTGACAGTGCTAGGGCCATGGGTGCGTCCTTCCCCGCTAGCTTGGTGATAAGCAGGTTTTGCGAGGGGTTGAAGCCCCAGTCGGCCATGACCCACAGGCACATGAAGACCCAGATGCCCACCGGGTTGGAATGCAGGAGCGACAGACCAGCAAGTGTGACCATCTGCATGATGAGGACGACCCGGCAGGTAAGCTGGAATCCCTTGTGGTCAGTGAGGGAGCCTCCCGCCTTGATGCCCACGGCGCTCATGAAGGCGCTGACAAGAAGGACCAGGCTGACCGTTGACGAACCTTGCCCAAAGACGTTCTCCAAGAAGGGCGTCACATAGGTGTAGTAGCTTGAGTAGCCTACGTTAAGCAGCACCATGACAATGAGCGCACGCAGGATAAGTGGGTTGTGCAGTGGGGCGAAGCGGGCCCGCAGTGACCCATCATGTTCAATTTCCTCAAGGTTGGAGGGAATGCGCTGTGCAACAAGGAAGCAGCTTACAAGGACATATGCCGCAAGAAAGGCGTAAAGGATATGCCAATCTATATATATGCATATGCGCTGCGCAAGCGGCATGGCGATAATTTGTGCTGCGCTCGACCCTAAGCCCATGTTTGCCAGGGCGCTTGCTTGTTTGCCGGGAGGAGCGAGCCTGGAAGCCAACGCCATAGCGCAGGCGCAGTAAAGGCCGCTTCCCAAGCCCATGACGACGCGTGTGGCAATGAGTATGACGTAGTTTGAGGTACTTGCCATGACGGCCATGCCTGCTGCCAGGAGGATGAGTCCCACAATGAGCTGATTTCGTTGGGTGACGCGAGACATCCGCGCAAGGAGGACCGGGGCTCCCAGGGCGCTGGCAACGGAGAATGCTGTCATGAGCTGGCCGACATGGGCAAGCGTGGTGTCGCATGAGGCGGCGATGACGCTGGGAATGCCCATGATGAACTGCTGCGAACAGCCCAAGGCGAAACTGCACAGCGTCAGAATCAAGATTGTGCGACCAGCTTGTTGGGTCTTAGTCTCGGCCTTCTGTCGTCCTTGCGTGGTGTCCATGCCGCCTTCCCATGCCGCTGTGTCGCCGTTTGTGTCAAACGCTGCGATTATAGAACGGAGCACGACATCTTCCCAGGCCTTCTGCTGAGGAGCCGCCCAGCGGCAAGGGATATCAGTTTGGGCTGCTGGGGCACGAAAAAGGGCGTGCTGTCAAAAGCAGCACGCCCTTTGTTCGAAAGAAGCGTTTGACACGCGTTTAGAGCTCCTGGCCGTACTTCTCCATGAAGGCGTCGAGGTCGCTCATGAGCAGCTCCATGCGCTCCCAGTTCTCGGGCGGAAAGTAGTTCTTGTCGAGGGTGCCCGCCTGCTCGGCGCGCTTGTACTCGTCGGCCCAACGCTGGGCGAATGCCCTGCGGTGCTCGTCGGCAATGCGGTTGAAGTTCCAGCGGTAGGTGCCAAACTTGAGGTAGTTGAGCATGGGGGCGAAGGCCTTCTGGCGCTCAGGGTCGCGCGCCATGAACTTCTCGCTCAGCTCGTACTCGCCGCAGACCTCGTAGATCTTGGTGGACGACTTGCAGGAGGAGGCGGTGTTGTCGACGCGGTAGTGCAGGCCGAAGTACGGCAGAAGCGCTGCGCGGCGAGCGGCCATCCAGCACTGTTGCACAAAGGACGTGTCCTGATAGGAGGCGCCAGGGGTCGTGTTGAAGGCGATGCCGTTGTCGATGATGAACTGGCGGCGGTACAGTGCCGACCAAATGATCGGGATCTCGGCGAGAACGCTCTGCTCCTTTGCGGGGTCGAACACGTGCTTGTACTTATAGCCGTCGTAGACGTGCATCTCGCGGTCGCCAGAGGCGTCATGCTCGAAGTAGTTGCACTTCACGACGTCAAGACGATGACGGTGGGCGTAGCGCCACAGCGTCTCGAACATGTCGGGGGAGGCGAAGTCGTCAGACTCGCAGATGCCGATGTACTCGCCCGTCGCATGCTCGATACCCTTGTTCATCGAGTCGCCGTAGCCGGAGTTTGCCTTGTCCACAAGCTTGACGCGGCTGTCGCGTTTTTGATACTCGCGGATGATGTCGGGCGAATTGTCGGTCGAGCCGTCGTTGATGCAGACGATCTCGATGTCCTTGAGCGTCTGGCCGAGCAGGCTGTCGAGACATTCGGGCAGGTACTTCGACGTGTTGTAGATGGGCACGAGAATTGAGACCTTGGGGGCCTTGTTTGCATTGGAGAAGAGCATGTTTAGCCTTTCCGACGAATGAGGTTGATGAGCTTGCGCGGCAGGGCCGTGACGATCCTGCCTGCCTTGTATGTTACCGAGCTATAGAAGCGGTCCATTTCCTGACGCAGAAGTTCGGCCTGTGTGGCAAACTCGCCGACCTGCTTCAGGTTGCGGCCGTTCGCCATGCCCATGCGATGAAGAAGCGCATAGGAGTGCGTGATGAGATAGGCCTCGCTGGATTCGGCCTCGAGAAGCAGGCGGAGCGACTCGAGGTTTTGAGCCGGAAGCAGCACCTCGTCGACCACATCAGGCCACCTGTCAAGGGCCTTGCGCGTGACGCAGAAGAGCTCGGCGGCGTCTGCGGGGTTTCGCATCGCGTCTGCCAGCGAGCAGAGGGCGGCTGCGATTGCCGAGCGCAGGGAGTGCGCGCGCGCATCCTCCAGACCGGCTTCTTCGGCCGCTGCGATGCAGGATGCGACAAAGTCCTCGATGCCGTGGGGCGTCTGGAAATGTGGCTTGCGAAGCGTCAGCAGGGGAATCTGGGTGGGCAGGATCGCCTGTGCGCTGGCAAGGCATTTCATGGCAAACACGGAGACGTCGCGGCATGCCTCGGGGTCACGCTCGGCGCATGCCTTGACGAGGTCGGTTGCAAAGAACTTGTTGTAGGGCGCGGCCGAGGCGAAGTGGAAGACGCCATCTCCCAATTCCGCAGCGGAAAACGTCTGACGGTTGTCGAGGACCGTGGAGGCGTCGATGTGCAGATACCGGAAGACGTCGGAGTGCTCGAGTGAACCGTCGGCATCGGTGAAGGTCACGACGTCGGCGTGGCCGGCAATCGAACTCGCGCTCGGCATCTCCGCTTTCTTCTGGGCAGCCCATACCTCGTAGTTTGACGCAGCAACCAAAAGCTGGCGGAAGGACGTGGGCTCGTATTCGCAGATGCTTCCCGGGAAGATGACCCAGGCGGCGCGAGCTGCGGCAACAGCCTCGGACATGGTTGCAAAGGTTCGGCAGCGGTCATCGCGCAGCATTGCCTTGAAGTCGGGCGCATCATCGGAAGCGACGTAGAGAATTTCGAAGTGCTGCTCGTCTTGCACCTCGAGAGAGTGAAACGAATCCTCGTCGAAAGCCATGCCGGGCTGTGCGGAGAAGATGACGCTCACCACAGGCTGCTCGACGGGTTGCGCCTTGGACTCGAGGATGAACGCGAGCTGGTCCTTGCGAACCTGGGGGATGTCGGCTCGGACAGCCTCGGTGAAGCAGCGCTCTATCAAGCCTCCGAAGGCGTCTGCGAGCTGCTTGCGCGTCTCGAGGTGGGCGTTACGAGCGTCGCGATACAAAAAGTCGATGGCCCAGTTGAGCATTGCCTGCTCGTGGCCGACAAAGTACGAGCGCTCGCGCCACGTGTCCAGGACGTAGTTGACGACCTTGATGTGCTCAAGGAGCCTGGTGTCACAATCATCGGCCATGACGGCAGAGTCTTTGTGGTTGCGGTAGAAGTAAAGCGTCTCGGGCGTGAAGCTGACGACGCGTGCACAGGGAAAGGTGCAGAACTGGAAAGCGTTGTCCTCGCCCAGGCGCAGCTCCGTGTTGAAGCGCAGGCTGTTGTCGACGAGCAGGGGGCGTCGATACAGCTTGTTGCACATGAGGGGGTTGCTCCCGGCCTCGCCCAGCAGTGCGTCGATGGGGTTGCCCGTGTACGTCGCGGCGCGCTTTGCAAAACAGTCGTCGGCCCAGAAGCCGATGGGGAAGGTCTTGCCGCCGAATACGACGATGTCGGCGCTGTCGCGCTCGGCAACTTTGTGGAGCAGCTCGCATGTGTCATGGCGAATGAAGTCGTCGGAGTCCACGAACAGGACGTAGGTGCCGCAGGCAAGCTCAAGGCCATGGTTGCGAGCGGCAGAGACGCCGGCGTTTGCCTGGTGGATGGCTTTGACGCGCGCATCGGCCTTGGCTGCCTCGTCAATCATGGCGGGGGAGTCGTCGGTCGAGCCGTCGTCGATGCAGATGATCTCGATGTCGCTCAACGACTGCTTCAGAAGGCTGTCCAAGCATTCTTGGAGGTACCTTTGGGTGTTGTAGACGGGTACGACGATCGATATGGTGGGGCTGGTTGCCATCGAGCGTTGCTCCTCGCGAATAACGGTTGATGCGCCCGACTTTTCGTCGGGCAGCTGGTTCATTCACACATAATTCTATCAGCCAGCTTTAAACGTTGGCCCATAGTTGGCCCTCAATCAGGAAAAGACCGTGTAAACCTGGGCTGTTTTTGATTCAGACCGAGGCACAGGGCGGCTTTGGTCCAGCTGGGCATGCAAGCGGCGGGTTACTGTTCCCGCTGCTTCATCGAAAGCAGCTTGCGCTGCACGGCGCGGGGGATGCGGCAAACCGCCCGGCCGATCTTTTGCTCGGCTGCGTTCATGGCGCACTCGTGCTCGTCGCGCAGCGCCGCGAGGCTGGCCTGGAGCTCCTCGATGGTAGCTTGCGCCTCACGAGTGGCAGTCTCTTGTTCGCACAGGCGGTTTTCGAGCGCCTGGCGGGCTTCGAATTGCATGCGTTCGCGATAGCATGCCTGGTCAAAAGCTGCGCGCAGTCGGAGCTGCTCGGCATGGAGGAGCCGGTCGCGATCGTTGGCGAATATCGCGCGCAGCACGTTGACGTCGTCGACGTTGTCGATTTCGTCCAGGTTGGCCTCACTGATGTTCAGGTCGTACAGGCCGCAGTTGTTGAGATACGAGAAGACTTCGTCGAAAGAATCGCGATTCTTGAGCGTCAGAAGGTTGTAGACACATCCGCCGGCGACCCAGACAAGATAGGAGTGCTTCAGCTCGTCCATGCAGCCCCGTTCTTCCAGGAATGCGCGCAGGGCCTGGAAAGCGCGAACGAAGTCGAGGGGATGCGCATCCTTCGTGTCCATGGCGCTTGTGCCGATGTTTTCGCGATGGTATAGGGCTGCCTCGTCGGTGCAGGCAACACGCTGGGCCAGCACTGCGGCGCGCAGCGAAAACATCACGTCTTCGCTCAAAAAGACGTCATCTTGGAAGCGGATGGCGTTGTCGCGGATGAATGACGTGCGGACAAGCTTGTTCCAGGGTACGGTGCGGAAGGTCGAGAACGTGGCGTCGGGGTTGTCGCGCCAGGTGAAGCAGCCTTCGGGGAACAAATGGCGCGGAAGACTCCACGGCACGCTGATGGGCGTGGCAATATTGTTGTCGTAGAGCATGAAAGGTAGCAGCACGATGTCGGCATCGTAGCGTTCGGCTACCTGCATGGCACCTTCGAGAAGGTTGGGCTTGCAGAAATCGTCGGCATCACAGCAGTAAAGGTAGTCGCCCCGGGCAACCTCGATGGCGCGATTGCGGGCTTTCGCAGGGCCGGCGTTACTCTGGGAGATGACTTTGACGCGTGCGTCGGTGCGGGCGTAGTTGGCAAGTATGGTGGGGGTGGCATCGGTCGAGCCGTCGTCGACGCAGATGACCTCGATGTTTGCGAGCGACTGCGCCAGAAGGGAGTCGATGCACTGTGGCAGGTAGGCTTCTTCGTTGAAGACCGGGACGATGACCGAAACCCGGGGATGCGCGCCAAGCTCCTGTGCAGTCTTTGTCACCATTGCCTCCATTAGACTTCGAAGTTGCGAAAATCATACCGTCATGGGTGCGTGGGCCGTGCCTTCACGGTAAGATGCGCACTGTCATTCCGTATTCGGTTCCCATGCTTGGCCTCAGCGGTCGACCGGGCATGCGGTGTCTTTTGGCGAGCTGTTCGAGCTGGAGTTTTTGATGGACCACATGAACCCCTACCTGCATCTTGTGTTTATCGCTCGACTCGATGCGGGCGTCACGTCTCTGTCCTGGCGTGTCAAGGAGGCCCTGGAAGCCCAGGGTCATACGGTGTTTCTGTTTGCGCCCGAGCGCTGGCCCGGCGTGTTCGATGAGTCTGGCGTGCTCGATTTGGGCGGCCTGGCTCGTTTTTTTGATGTGGAACACCCCGATGCGGTGCTGATGTGCGACGGTTTGGGAGTCAAGGTTGCAGCTGATGACGGCCTTCTCGACAAGGTGCCGCTGGGGGCGCTTGTTGTGAACGCGGCCGAGCTGAAGCTCAGCGTTGACCATAGCACCTCAGGGGCGCTTGGGTTTGCGTTGGCGGCAATGTCTGACGGGCGTTTTGCATCTGACTTCCAGGGTGGTGTGGCGGATGTGCCGGGCGCAGACGGGTCTTTTGAGGGTATGCCTGTTTTTGCGTTCCCGCCGTGCCCCGACACACCCTATTTGACGACCCCGCTTGCCAACGATGTGGCATGCCCGACTAATGTCATGTGCCTGCAGGATGCTACGCCCGGCCGCGTCGCATTCATGCGTGAGCTTGCGGGTATGACCGAGATGGCGGGTGTTGAGGTTTGCTGCTTTGGCCGAAATTGGCCGACTGACCTGCAGAGATGCCCTGAGTTTACGGCTATCACGTATGCGGCGCGTTCGAGCCTGGCGTGTGTCGCCTTTGAAGATGAGGACATGCTTGGTGGAGCGGATGACGCTGCCCGCCCGCTCGACCGACTTCAGAACGACATACGTATGGCGCTGGTTGTTGCGGATGGGGCCATACCTGTGCGTGTTTGCTGCGCTGCGCCCGCCGCCCAGTCCTTTCCGGCTGGGGCGACCGACCTCAATCGGACGGGCGGGCTTGAGAAGCTTGCCGGCTTGGCACGCCAGCGCAGTCTCGATGCGTCGGCCTTGCGTGCGCGCAAGCTCCCTGTTGCATATGAGGGGCCGGTCCTTGAGGACGGACTCAACCGCGCCTTCTCTCGCCTTCGCTGCTTGTATGCCTCCCAGGGCCTCATGCCCGGCGCCCCTGCGCCTCGCTGTGTGGTGTGTGTGCTGGGGTACTTCGGCATGGGTAACTTCGGCGACGAGTATATTTTGGCGTCGATTTCGGCTCGCCTGCGGGAGCGCATCCCGGGCTGTGTAGTTGTGGCTGTGGGCGAGAATCCCGCCTATACGCTTCGGTATCGTGGAATCGTCTCGCTTACGATGGCCGACAAACATGCGCTTGGAGAGATTCTCTCGCATTGCTCGACTGCTGTCGTTGCTGCAGGACTCCTCTTTGACCAGGGAATTCGTTGGACGATGGGCCGCTCCGAGCTTCTTTCTGACATGCCTCACACCGACATTCCCGGTATCGCCGCTTTCGTTGAGCTCGCATGGCTCAACGAGTGCCGCACGTTCTTTTACTGTGCCGGGGCCGGTCCGCTCGATGTCGCCGCAGGTCGTGCGCTTGTGCGCCTCATGGGAAAGCTTGACGCCCGTTTCCTTGTGCGCGACGAGCAGACCGAGAGGCTCATTGTGTCATGCGGCGTGCCGGCCGAGCAGGTGAGCGAGCGGGCGGATGCGGCTTTTTTGGGCAAGGTCGAGCGGACGGACGCTGTTCGGTTCTGGCTTGCTAACGAGGGCATTGACCTGGCTGTGTCACGTCTCGTGGCCGTCTCTCTGCGCGAGTATGAGAACGCGCCACGAGACTTCGCTGCCCGCGTAGCTGAGACACTCGACCGAGTGGCGAATGCCCATCCTGATGTCGCGTTTGCCGCATGCCTGCTCGACCCGAGCGACGCGTCGTTGGCAGCGGCGATTCAGGCCAAGATGGCCAATCCCGAGCGCTTCCATGTGTTTGACCCCGCAGGTGCGGTCGAGCCGATGGCCGATTTGCTGAGCAGGTCGAGCGCGGGTCTCTCGATGCGCTATCACTGCTCGCTGCTTCTGGGGTCGTTTGGCGTTCCGTGCGTAGGCTTGGGCTATTTGCCCAAGGTTGTTTCCTTGTATCAGGATTTGGGTCAGGCCGACGCCCTGCTTGAGATGGATGCCGATGCGCTGCAGATTTTTGACAGGCTTGAGAAGGTATTTGTCGAACGCGATGAGCGAGCTGAAATCCTTCGCACGCATGTCGAGGCATTGCGCGCACAGACGCAGCTGGCAGAAGACGAGCTGGTAGATTGGGTGTGTGCCCAGTCGCCTGCGAAGTGCGCCGCGATTGAGCGTGAGTTTTTCTTGCGCACGGTGCCGGCCAGCGCGTTGGGCGGCATGCACTTGGCGGCGGAGTTGGAGGTCCAGCGCCAGAGTGGGGCGCAGCTTTCGGGTGAGCTCGATGCGGCCCGCGCGGAAGTGCACGACGTTCGCGCGTCGTGGTCGTATCGTATCGGCAATGCTCTCATTCAGCCGCTTGCCGCCCTCAAGCGCGCGCTGAAAAAGGGATAATGAGGTTGTGCTTGTAGAGCGTGCGTGTTTTGATTGCCTTGACCGATTGTTGACACAGCGACTGAATGTGAGGCGTTTGCTTGTGACTGCTCGAATTGAGAAGTGCGCTGTTCCTTTAGCCGCCCTTGCCCTGAGTGCCACGGTTTTTGCTGGCGTCTGCTGCATGCCGGCAAGTGCCTATGCCTCGTCGTTTGGCGATGTGGGAGGACATTGGGCCGAGGACGACGGCTGGATTGATTACGCCAGCTTGAACGGCTTGATGACGGGCTACGACGACTCGAACCGGTTCGGCCCCGACGATCCGCTCACCCGCGGCATGGTCGCCACGGTCCTGTACAGGCTTGCCGGCGGCACGCCTGTGGGAGACTCGGGATTCCCCGACGTTGAGCAGGGCATTTGGTACTCCGATGCCATTGCATGGTGCAAGGCGAACGGCATCATCACGGGTTATCCTGAGGACGGCACCTTTAGGCCCAATGAGCAGGTTCTCCGTGCCGAGCTTGCGACGATGGCGTATCGATTCGCTGCCTGGGCCGGCATCGATGTGAGCGCAAGCGATGCGGCATACTATCTGACACAGGACACGGGCCTCATCGACAGGCCGAACAATGCGTTTTCGTATGCACGTTCGGCCCTCATTTGGACCTGCGACACGGGCGTGCTCAACGGCAAGTACGACACCGAGGGTTTTGCTTGGCTTGATGCCCAGTACACGGCGACGCGCGGCGAGGCCGCGAAGATCTTCTCGGTGCTCAAGCGCGACGTGGTAGACCGTTCTGGCAGCTACACCGTCACGTTTGACTCTGCGGGTGGCAGTGCGGTCGCCGCGCAGGGCGTTGCCTCGGGCACCAAGGCGAGCCGTCCCGAAGACCCCACCCGCGAGGGCTACACCTTCGTCAACTGGTATTCTGATAAGGCCCTGACGCGTGTCTTCAATTTCAGTTCCAACGTTACGGGCAACGTCACAGCGTATGCCAAGTGGCAGGCCGACACGAGCGCCCATGACGGGGAGATTGACGAGGTTACGGCTGTGGCCGACGAGCCCACGTACGACACCGTGGCGCCCGAGTTCGACCTGGTTGCGCCTGCTGAGCCCGATGCGAGCACGGGCGGCGCCGCTTCTGAGCCGCCCCTTGAATACGCGCCTACGTACGACGATGTTGAAGGCGGCACTGAATCCGGCAGCGAGGGCGAGGAGGTCGGCAGCGAGGCTGATGCCGGCACGCTCGATGCCTCGCAAGTCGCCGGCGAGGAAAACGCGGCCTAGCTTTTTGCAACTGAGGTGCTTTGGGCGGCTGGCCTCCTGCTGGGGAAGAACAAGCCCGAAATGGGCCTCGGCAAGAGGTACAGCAGCCCGGTGAGCACGGCGATGACGACGCAACGCCCGGCGAAGATCACGACCCACGAGGGAGCAGGCAGGCCGGCGCAGAGGTTTTGGACGATGTCCCAGGGGAATGCGTCCATCTCGACCAGGTGCATGCAGAAGACGGGCAGCGTGATGGTGCCGAACGCCCGTATCGGCTCGGCAATGCGGGGGCCGTGCTGTTCGAGCAGCATGCAGCCCTTGAGGACGCACAGGGCACCGCAGATTCCACCCAGCGTGTCGAGAACCACGCCGTCGCTGTACACGTTTGCCACCATCCACAGGTTTCCGCCCACGCGAGCGCAATATAGCCAGGCTGCGAGCATGATCCACCAGGTCAGAGGGTGGAGGGAACCAGGCTCGAGGAGCTTTGAGGCGCGGGCCTTCTGCCCCAGCCACATCCAGAACACAGCGCAGCAGGCCGCCTGAACGCTCCAGGGAAACCAGAACTTGTCGGCCGTGAGGTAGCCGAAGGCGAAGAGAGCGCCGATGGCCGCTGCGGGATAACGTGTCTGGTTTGCCCACGTGAGCAGGATTTTTGCAAAGAAGAGCGCCAAGAGATACCAGATGGCGCCCACGCCCGTGATGCCTGCGGGCATGATGTCGGGCCAAGTGCCGCCCGCGCCGTAGAGGCAGGCGATGGTCCAGCGCGGCAGAAGCTCGCTGACGCCGCCTCCGTGCCCGGGCATGACCAGGCCGCGCAGCGTCATGAGGGCAAGCAAGATGACGCAGGTGGCTGCATAGGGGAGCAGCAGGGCTTTGGCGTTTTTCTTGACGTAGTCGCGGCCGAGGCGGGCGCTTGGCTTGCAGAACCATCCGCTCACGATGAAGAAGAGCGGCATGTCAAACGAGTAACAGAAGGTGACGACGGGCCACGGCATGCCATATTCCGAAGTATGGCCCACCATGACGGCAAACAGGGCGATGCCCTTTGCGATGTCGAAGTAGCCAATGCGCTTTTTGGTTTGTGTCACTGCCTGTGCCATGTGTTTCCTTTATCGCATCAATCGTTGTTGCAACGGCACAGTATACGTGTTCTTGCTGGTAGCGAGATGAACTGCATGGAAGGTTCAAGCAAAGCGCGGGGCATGGCTGGGGCGGCGGGCGCTCTGGCGTGATACCATCGGGGTTCCCGCAGAATACCGACAGGGGGCGATGGCGCCAATGAAGACGAAGAATAAGACCCTCGCTGCATCCTTGGCCGCATCGCTCGCGGCGTTAGCGGCCGTGCTACGTTTTGCGATGCGCGGCTACGACGTGGTGGCGCTCATCCTGCTTGTCGGCGCGGCCTTCGTGGCGCTTTGGGCGTTTGTCGGCGGCGTTGTTTTCAAGGTGGCGGCGGGTGTCGTGGGTGTCGTGGCGCTTGCCGTGGCCATAACGGAGGTCCCTATCGTCTCAAACGCAAAGACCGACGCGACCGACGGCGTCGAGTACGTCGTTGTTCTCGGGGCGCGGGTGGATGAGAGGGGAAACCCCTCGTATTCCCTGCTCTGGCGCCTTGAAGCGACGCTCGAATATTTGAATGGGCATCCTGATGCCACCGCGGTGCTGTCCGGCGGCCAGGGTGCCGACGAACCCATGAGCGAGGCTGCGTGCATGCACGACTGGCTTGTGGGGCATGGAATTGACGAAGACAGGCTCATCATGGAAGACCAGAGCACGAACACCTTTGAGAACCTGCGCAACTCGTTTGCGATTCTGGAGCAGCGCACGGGTGGGGACGACCTTGACGGCAAGGTGGCCGTTGTGTCGAGTTCCTACCACTTGTTCCGGGCGAAGCTGATTGCCTCCGGCTTGGGCGTCGATGTGTCGGGTGTCGCGGCCTTTCCGGGTAACCCCGTCGTGACGGTCAACTATTTTATTCGCGAGGCCCCCGCCGTATGGAAGCAGCTGCTCCTTAACGCGATGAGCGCGAACTAGAGGAGCCGCCCTTGGCGCTGGCCCGCAGGCAGGTGCCGCGCGAGGGGCACAGGTCGGCCAAGGGACATGGCAGCCCTGTGCCCACGCCCGACCAAGCCTCGCGGCCGCTCGCGTCGGGGTAGGTGCCGATGGCATCGAGATAGGCCTTTGTTTTTGCCAGCGACTTCGTAGCGCTGGGTCCATCAATGCCGCCGATCT
This sequence comes from Coriobacteriaceae bacterium, assembly GCA_019420325.1. GTDB lineage: Bacteria > Actinomycetota > Coriobacteriia > Coriobacteriales > UMGS124 > UMGS124. Next base: position 13,839 of record JAHZHK010000043.1, read on the forward strand.
CGAGCTCGGCCACGCAGGCTGGCTTCTTGGCATCGCACACCTGCCTGCCGTAGAGGACCCACTGGTGGTTGACGGGTCCCCACCATTCATGCGGTATGAGTTTGAGCAGGTCTTTCTCTGCATCGAGCGGAGCCTTGGCTGAGGTAAAGTCCAGGCGCGTTGCGATGCGGAAGACGTGGGTGTCCACCGCGATGCCCTCGACGATGCCAAACGCGTTGTTGAGCACGATATTTGCCGTCTTGCGGCCAACGCCGGGCAGGCGGGTGAGCTCCTCCATGGTGCTGGGTACGCGCCCTCCGAACTCCACGGTCACCATCTGTGCCGTTTCCACGGCATGCTTCGCCTTCGAGCGGAAGAAGCCCAGCGGATGCAGTACCTCCTCGACCTCGCCGAGAGGCGCGCTGGCGAGAGCTGCGGCGTCGGGCCAACGGTCGAAGAGGATGGGGGTCACCTTGTTCACTGAGGCATCCGTGGTCTGGGCGGAGAGCAACACGGCGATGACCAGGGAGAACGGGTCGTGAAAGTGCAAGGCGCACTCGGCGTTGGGGTAGAGCTCTGCCATGCGCTTGCATACTTCCAGCGCTCGCTCGCGCTTGTGCGTCATGGATTCACGTGGCATGGGATGCTCCTTATTGCGCGGCGTCGGGGGAGGCCTGGTTTATGCAGTGGGGCTGCGTTTTCTCATAGTACGACTCAAAGTCGTCGAGTAAGCCCATGCGGGAGTTGACATGAGCTTTTTGATACACGTTGTGGACATGGGCACGTACCGTTGATTCGGCGACACAGAGACGGGCGGCGATGTAGGAAGTCGTGCGCCCTTCAATAAGATAAGAAAGGACTTCAGCTTCTCTCGGTGAAAGGTTGATTGTTTCGGCATAGCGATCAAGCGCCTTGGTGCGGCCGAGGCGGTAGTCCGGCTCTTCCGCTGCAGCGCGTTCCTCGGCCAGCGCGTTTACTGCGCAAATGTCGTTGTCACCGAAGAGTTGTGTGGCAGCGAGCACGATTAGAAAGAGTCCGCCTGCAAACAGGGTGGCGTTCGGCAAAAAATTGAGGCCGAGACCTGCCGCCCATCCCGTCACCATGCCGAGTGAGATTGCGAGACGTGCTCGGGCCATAAAATTGAAAAGCGAGGCGTTTCCCGCTTGGACAATATTGCAATAGTCGTTGAGGGCGAGAACTTCAAATGTCACATAACCCAGTGCAGTGGGTGCAAAAGCGACAAGTGAGTTCGCACCCGACGCATCGAGCAGCAGGCCGAGTCCGATGAGCGGTGCGCAGGCTCGGTAAAGGGTATAGGCGCCGCCCTCCCTTTTTCCCACGCGGCAGAAAAGGAGGTAGACGATTGCCAGGACGACCATGCAGGCAGGCTCAACGACCGACCCGAAGTTTTGAATTGTGCCGTGCTCTCTATACGTCACCGAGCAATGCACGGCAAACAAAAAGGCATATATGCCCAGGCAGATTGTTATTCGTGCAAGCGAGGTGGCAAGGGTTTTTGTTAACGACGCGGTCTGGCGGGAAGTTGGGCCGGGAAGACCCTCGCCGTCTGGGTCGGCATTGAGAAACCCGCTGCCTGTTTGGCTGGCATGAAGTCTTGCAGAGAGTAGGAACGAGATTGCGGATGCCGCTGGGAGCAACACGGCTGCCGCCGTCATTGTGGTGCGTCCAAGAGCCATGGCGGCGAGAAACAGTACGGATCCCGCCGCGTAGGAGAGGACGAGCATGGCAAGTGCGTCGCCGAGTCTCATATACCCAAAGAAGCTCAGCCACAGTAGGAACATGCATGTGTCGGCGAGGGCCGCAAGAAGGGCGGCGATGCTAGAAAAAGCGGGATTGCCTGGGAAGACGAGAAGGATGGCGGCGGCGAAGGTGCCGGCAAAGAGACTGCATCCCAAAACCGTGTAGACACCCGCTCGGGTGCTAAAGAGTCGTGAGGTGGCCAGGGCGAAGAGTAGCAGCGCCGAGCGGGCTGCAAGCTCAAATGCTTCGAAGGGAATGCCAGAGATGCAAACAATGTCACCGAACAGGGGTGAAGGGGAGATGCCAACCAAGAAAAGCCAGGCCCAGAAGAAGCCGAAGCCGAGATAGCGCAGTGGGAAGGGCCCTTGCACGGTACCTGCATTCAATATATCCATGTGCCTGGCCTCCTCGCTCTGTGCGGTAAAGCGAACGCTTCGCCTGTGGATTATAACCATGGATTGTAGGGCTGGGGAGGATGGGAGGAGACGGTTTCCTTTGGGGGGAAAGAGATTTTGTGAGTGCAGTGCACTCCATCGCTTGAGTCTCTTGTTGTTTGCCCTTTTACCAGGCGCGCTTATGTCAATAAACGCTTGCGTGTATGTGAGCCTCAAAGGGATTCAGCGTCTTTGTGAATGTTGCTGGGCCCTTGTTGAGCTGCACTATGAATCCAGCGTCGCAACGAGACCGCGGCGTGGGATGACGGTGAGACTATGTGTTGCGGGGGAGGGGGTGAGAAGAGACATGGATTGTACAGATGGGGCAACGTCGAAAGACGCAGTGGAAAGGCTTGTGGCATGCATCAGCGGCGAGCCGCTATATCGCGAAATATACGTGGGTGTCCTTGAGTTTTGCAAGGAACGTCGCAACCTGAGCGAGGTTGAGGCGGCGGTCCAGTCCTGGCCGCAGTTTTCG
>JAHZHK010000043.1:16500-22047 GCA_019420325.1 Coriobacteriaceae bacterium
CCCAGAGTCCCTATCGTCTTGTGCGAAACCTTGTCGAGCTTGGCGGGCTTGACTGGATTGAGCTTGATGACGAGGGAGTCGAGGTGAACGCGCAGCGAAAGGTGGGTCTGACGCCAGACGAGGTCGACGACCTTGTTGCGTCGTTCGCGGTTCAAACGACCGCCGATGGCGCGGATGCTGCCGAGGAGATGAGCCCTGCCCGTCGATTTCACAAGCTCGAGGACGAGCATGCAGACAGGGTTCCAGTATTTAACGAAATCCTGGAGCTTTGCATGCAGCCTCGTAGTTTCTCAGAGATTGCGTTGCATCTTGAAGAACGCGGCTTGCTTGACGTGGCGCGCGCAGAGAACGGCCAGGCTCTGCACCCGAGCTATTTCGTAGATGCCCTTGAGCGTGCTGGAGCGCTCGTGTGGGACGGCGCGTGGAAGACACGGTGCCTTGACTGACGTGTGGGCGTTATGCCGGCCACAACGGTGGCGGCAAACAGGTGATTTTTAAAACAACGTATGTGTGATGTGGCCTTCGCAAATAGTCATTCGGGCCCTCAACCCTGCGGTAACGCCGCGTGGGGCCACATCGGTCATAGCTAGGAAAGGGAGGACAGTGTGGGCACAAACACGCGCTTTGTAACGAGACGCTCTTTTTTGAAGACTGCTGCTGCAGCTGGAACGGCCCTTGCGGTTTCGGGCGGCCCACTGTTGGAGGAGACTTCGCAGGCATTTGCTGACGAGCCCGTGACGAGGGAGAAGCACAAGACCGCTTGTCACGGCTGCTGCGATTGCTGCCCGGTGATCGTATACACCGAGGACGGGGTCGTGGTGAAAATCGAAGGAGACCCCGATGGACCCCTCAACAAGGGCGGCATCTGCCTCAAGGGTCTCTCTCAGCTCCAGACGGTGTACAGCCCCCGTCACGTGCTGCATCCCATGAAGCGCGTAGGCATGCGCGGGGAGAACAAGTGGGAGGCAATCAGCTGGGACGAGGCTATCGATCTGGCAAGCACGCAGATTTCCACCGCAATTGAGAAGTACGGTCCGTACTCGTACTGGCATGCGCGCGGCGGTGGCGGAGCTTACATTGAGTGGGAGACTGGCACAATCGACTCGACGTTCGGTGGATGCAATTCGCTTGCAAGCGGTGCCTGCCAGTGTGCCATGCCGCGCGATTTTGTGACGCGTTGCGGCGTAGGTTTCAACTGTTGCGTCGACATGGATGCGGCCGAGCGTTGGATGGGCGTCGTGGATGCCTCCGAGCTTACCGAGGGGCGTATTGACGACACCGAGCGCGTCTTCGTGTTGTGGGGCAGTCAGCCCCATTCTTCCAAGGCTGCTCATGGTGGGCACAGCCTGGCAGATGCACGTGCCGACCTCGGTGTGAAGACCATCGTTATCGACCCCTACATGACCGCCGAGGCCACGAAGGCCGACGTATGGCTGCCGATTCGACCCGGCTCGGACAACGCCCTGCTCCTTGCCTGGATTCGTTATATCATCGATCAGAAGGCGTATGACGAGGGGTTCTGCAAGGGTTGGACGAACCTGCCATTCCTCATCAACCCTGAAACGCGCATGGCCTACAGAGCCGAGGAGGTCTGGCCGGACTACGTGAACCCGGCGGCCGACAAGGACGGTGTGTACGACACGCCCGCTTACGTGTGCCTCGACGCTAAGACTGGCGAGATAAAGCCGCTGCCGTTCTGCGCGCCTGAGGACCTTGAAGTTGACCCAGAGCTTTTCGCGACCGCCGAGGTGAACGGCGTGGAAGCGAAGACGGCCGGCCAAATTTACTGGGAGGAGGCCGAGCCCTGGACGATTGAGGCTGCCGCCGAGACGTGCTGGCTCGAGGCCGACAAGATTCAAGAGGCGCTGGAGCTTTACGTGGGCGCCGATTGGGGCGGCATCTCGGGCGGCGTGTTCTCCGACCACCAGGAGTGCTCCTCCACGGCTCCGCAGGGCATGCTGACCATCGATGCCCTGCTCGGTCGTATTGAGACTCCCTGCTCTGCATACCAGGCCCACGGTTCCTCCGCTCTCACTGAAGACCGACCCACGCAGCGCATTGGCGAGTTCAGCTCGTACTTCGAGCGCTATGGCCTGGGCTGGAACTTCGGCTGGACGCAAGAGCAGAACGACAAGTACCTCGACGGCATCGTGGCCGGCTGGAACGATAAGGGCCGCGACGGTGAAGCGATGCGCAAGCAATATTTCCAGGCGCACAGCGACACCTGCGGTGCCACCGCTCACAAGGGCATCCATCAGTGGATGACCTGCGCGCCGCGTGAGCTGCGTGAGGCCATCACCACAGGCGAGCCCTACCGGCCGCGTGTCATGTATGAGATGAGCGGCAACAAGTACGCCGTCATGGGTCCCTCGCTTGAGTGGAAGAAGGCCTACGACCAGCAGGACTTCGTCATTCAACAGTATCCGAACATGACTTCTTTTACCGTTGCAAGCGCTGACTTGCTCTTGCCGACCAACGAGTGGCTCGAGTACGACTCCTTTGAGGTTCCTGCAACGCACGCCAACCGCGTGTATGCGCGTGTCCACGTGACGCATCTGGGCGAGACTGCCAACCCCTTCGTGGTGCCCTACCAGGTCGCCCAGGCTACAGTGGAGAAGCTCGGGGAGGAGAACGTCTTCGACCCCGACGCCTATAAGCTCGCGTTCTTCGAGAGCAACGACGCTGCCCGTCAGGCGTGGGCGGAGAATATGGGCCATGCCTCGTGGGATGAGATGACGTCGGACCCCGATCACATGTACACCGAGACGCCAATGGACGAGTACGTGGCGTTCAAGCAGTATGAGGGAATTGTCTCCGATGGGCTGCCGCGCGGCTTTGCCACGATGTCGCGCAAGGTGGATGTGTACTGTGAGGCCATGCTGCGCCTTGCTCGCACGGGCTTTCCCTACATGTATCCCTTTGAACAGGAGGCATGCGAGGATTACGATCCCATCTGCACGTTCAACGAGCCCACGGAGAGCCCGCTGACCGATGATGAGTACCCGCTCGTCATCACCACGGGCCGCCTGCCGCATTTCCATCACGGCACAATGCGCCACGCCCCGTTTATCCGCGAGCTCATGCCCGCGCCTCTTCTGCGCATCAACCCCCAGACCGCCGATGAGTACGGCATCGCCGACGGCGACTGGGTGAAGATAACCTCTCGTCGCGCGAGTACGCATGCCATGGCGCAGGTGACGCAGGGTATTGCTCCTGGTGTGCTGCTTACCGAGCGCTTTTGGAACCCCGAGTGTTTCGACGACACGCAAGAGTCCATTACGCCCGGTATTGAGGAGTGCGGCTACAACTGCCTGTCTGCCGACTCGTTCCAGAACCCCGCCTTTGCCACGAACAGCTACCGAGCGTTCACGGTAAAGATCGAAAAGAGCGAGAAGCCCGAGCGCGTGTGGACGCAGGCCAAGGAGTTTGAACCGTTCATGCCCACTTTGCAGGGTGAGCCGACCAGCCCGGAGGTGTTCTAAATGCGCAAGGGCCTGCTTATCAACCTCGATCGCTGCTCTGGGTGCGACTCGTGCGTGGTGTGTTGCAAACTTGAGCACAGTCTGCCCCTGGGTTCGGCATACAACAAGGTAAAGGCGATGGGGCCCTTCGGTACATTCCCCAACGTTGAGAAATACTGGCTTCCCATGCAGTGCCAGCAGTGCGAGAACGCCCCCTGCATCGAGGTGTGTCCCACGGGTGCGTCTTTCCGTGAAGACGAGACGGGCTATGTGATGGTGGATACCGACGCATGCATCGGTTGCGGTCTGTGCGTCACGGCCTGTCCGTTCGGCGCGCGCCAAATCGACGAGGATGCGGGCATTGTGCGCAAGTGCACTCTGTGCCATGAGCTCACCGCCGACGGCAGCGACGTACCGGCCTGCGTACATAACTGCAACTGCGGGGCGCGCTTCTTCGGCGACTTCGATGATCCAGAAAGCGACGTATGCCGCGAAATGGCACGATACAGCGAGGAATGCATCCATGAGTTGACCGACGAGACGGGTGCGCATCCCGTGACGCGTTATATCCTCTCGCCTAAGTACGCCTCGTGGACGGGTGAGTGCTAGGACGGTACCTGGGCCTAAAGCGGCCTGAAGCGGTGGGAAGGCAAACGAAAATGAACAACGATGAGATTATTGGCATGCTGGAAGAACGCGGGGGTACGTATCGCCTGCTCGCTCGGCTGTTCTTCAAGCCACTGACGCAGGAGGAGATTGACGCGCTCGTGGTATCTGGATTTGCCGAGGCGGCCTGGGCCGGCACCGATGCTTGCGACGAGGGATGCAACGACATTGCGCGCTATCTGCGCCGCCGCAACACGGGAACGCGCGAGGAGCTTGCATGCGACTTCACATCCACGTTCTATGGCACAATCACCGTCGAGGGCCGCACTGCCATGCCCTATGAGTCGTTCTTTCGCTTTGGTGGGACACAACTCATGGGCGTGCCGCAAGGCGAGGTGTACAGGGAGTTCAAGGCAAACCGCGTTAGGGTTCCCGCGGGCCTTGATGTCCCCGAGGATCATCTTTCGTTTATGTTCGATTATCTGGCACTTCTGTGCGACAGGGCTATCGAGTGCGTCCGTTGTGGGGACACCTCCAGGGCGATGGAGGTTCTCGACAAGCAACGGAGTTTCTTGACAGAGCACGTGACGAGTTGGTATGCAGATTTCCAAGCTCTTGCGTCTGTGATTGTCCAAACGCGCTTTTATCGCGGCGTGCTGAAATTGACAGGTGCGTTTATCGGCGAAGAGCCTGGGAACATCGAGCTTCTGTATGAGGAGATGGCTGCTTGATGAGGGGGTTTCCTTATTAGGTGAAATCAAATCTCCTCCGCCACCTTGCCATGCGAGCACAGGATAATACCCATTTCTAAAACTGAGACGGCGGCCCCGCGGTGACTTGACGTGGGGCCGCCTGTATTAGGTGGGAGATGGCATGTCGATACAGGGCGAGACAGTGGGGACAAGCAGGGTTTTGCGGAGTGCGCGGCGGATGATGCGCCTCGCGCTTCCTTACGCGCTCGCGAGTTGCTGCCTACTTTTCCTGGCAGGTTGCGGCGCCGATGCGGGCGATGTCGATAAGGCGACGCCTGCGTCTGTCGTGGGCTCTTCTGTCAACACCTCAGAGCAAGACTCGGTTTCTGCGGCGGACACGATTCGCCAGGCCGCAGTCGCCCAAAACACGGCCGAGATCGAGCGTGCCAGCGCCAGCGTGCGCCAGGCAATCGAGCAGGTGACCGCGCCTTATGGTGAGACCGTCTCGGTCACGTATCTTCCCGTGGGCACGCCTGCCGGCATCGTGAGCGTGAACGGCTCGACGCAGCATGTCTCTGCGAGCATGATCAAGCTGGTCGTACTGGCCGCGCTTTTCGACAAGGTGGCTGCAGGGGAGATTGACCTCTCCGCTCAGGTGGAGATTAAGGCCTCGGACATCGTCTCGGGCACGGGCACGGTGCAAGATGACGGCCCTGGCACCTATGAGCTGCGAGAACTTGCGCGGCGCATGATCGCCGACAGTGACAACACGGCCACCAACGTCATCG
>JAHZHK010000044.1 GCA_019420325.1 Coriobacteriaceae bacterium
AACGCGACGAACAAGACCCTGAACGCCAAGGCAGCTTTTGGCGCGGCCCTGGCGGGACTGGCACTCGTGACGACGATAGGCGTCGCCACGGCGGCACAAACCCCCGCGCCCGCCCTGGCAGATGACTCGCAGGTCGCCTCCACCCAGGCAGCCCAGCGCACCATCCAGGTGAGCGCCAGCGACTCGGTGAAGGTCTCCCCGGACATGGCGGAGCTGACCCTCACCATCTGCCCTCAGGCGGAAACGGCAAAGGAGGCCCAGGCCATGGCCGCCAGCGAGCTTGACGCGCTCAAGCAGGCGCTTGCACCTCTGGGCATCGACGAGACGCACATCGTGGCCTCGCAGGTGAGCATTTACGCATGCTATGACTGGTCGGACTCCGTCGAGAAGATCGTCGGGTATCAGGCCTCCATCGACATCACGCTGAAGGAACTCACGATTAGCCAGGCAAACAGCGCTATCCCTGCCATTGCCGGCATCGAGGACACCACCCTGGGCGGAGCGCGCTACTATGTGAGCACCTACGACGAGCGCTACCAGGAGGCCCTGGTGAGCGCGCTGCAGGTTGCCCAAGCCAAGGCCCAGGTGCTGGCCCAGGCAGCGGGTGCGCAACTGGGTTCCGTGGCAAGCGTGTGCGAGAACTACGAGTCGCAGGAGTACCGTTACTCCTCTGTCCAGGCGAAGTCCGAGGCTGCGACTATGGCGGTCGCCGAGGATGCAGCCGCAGACGCGGGGGCCGGCAACAGCGGCGACATGCTCAACCCCGGCGAGATTGAGATCAAGGCAAGCATTTCGGTCACCTACGAGCTCGTGAACTAACAGGTGTAAACTCATCGCACGAGACGCAACGGAATGCATTCAGCAGGGCGCGGCGGCTTAGGTCGTCGCGCCCTCTTTTTATGAAACGGACGGCCATGGAGACGAGTAAGCGACGCCGGAACCCGAGCAGCGCCGAGCTGAGGCGCCTGGTGCATTTCGAGCATCTTCAAGATGACCTCGAACGCGACGGCTGGCGTGCAACCGAGCTTGTACTGGCGATGGAAGACGTCGCAAGACGTGGCATAGCCATGGGTGCCGCCGCCTGCGTGCCTTTCGCCATCGCCTGGCTCGCCATATGGGGCATACAAGCGCCCAGCATTTGGCAGGTGATCGCATGCTGCGTCATCTATCTGGCTCTTATAGCTGTACATGAGGCAATTCACGGCGTCGCGTGGGCGATATGCAACCCCCGGCACTTCAAAGCAATTGAGTTCGGATTCATGTTGGAAAGCCTCACGCCGTATTGCACCTGCGTAGAGCCCATGGGGCGCACGCGCTACGTCATCGGGGCGCTCGCTCCCCTTGCCGTGCTCGGCATAGCCCCCGCAATCGCAGGCATCGCGCTGGGCAACGGGGTTGTCTTTGTGCTTGCGTTGCTCATGATATTGGGCGCAAGCGGCGACATCCTCGTGGCAGTCGAGCTGCTGCGGCACAAAGGCACCGGATCCGAGTTCATCTGCGTCGACCATCCCAGCGAGTGCGGCCTGGTAGTGTTCGAGCGCTAATCAGCGGGCACGCAAAACGCCGCCCGACAGGGCGGCGCTCTGGATACGCTAGACACGTTGGGACCGACGGCAGGTGCCCCAGCAGGTCCGAGATTCTCCCCTACTTCTCCTTTTCTGATGCCGCGTCCTCGGGACCCTCGATATCGTTGTCGTCAAAGTCGAGCGCAGAGGGCGAGTTCTCGGGATAGCGAACGCGGTATTCCTCAAGCAAGGCATTTTCGCCGCGACACACAAGACCGTGGTCGACCACACGGCGGACGATATCGTAGATGACGGCAAAGAGCGGGATGCCCACGACCATGCCAACGACGCCCCAAAGGCCGCCGAACAGAAGGATCGAGAAGAGCACCCAGAAGCCGGAAAGGCCCGTGGTGTTGCCGATGATCTTCGGACCCAGGATATTGCCGTCAAACTGCTGCAGGATGATGAAGTACACCTCAAAGTAGATGCAGTGCACGGGGCTCTGAAGCAGGAGCAGCAGGCCGCAGAACACGCCGGCCAGGATGGGGCCAAAGAACGGCACGATGTTGAACACAAAGACGAGAACGCTGATGAAGGCGGCGTTCTCAATATGCATGATCATGCAGCCAATGAAGCACAGCACCGCGATGATAAGGGAGTCGATAATCTTGCCCACGAGGAAGCCGTTAAACATCTTGTCGGCAAACTGGACCTCGCCCTCGATAACCTCGGCCCACTTGCGCGGCGCGAGGCTGTAGAGGATGAGCTTTGCCTGCGAGGCAAAGCGACGACGGCTCGCGAGCATATAGATGCTGATGAGGATGCCAAAGAACAGGTTGGTCACCACGAAGAGGGCGTCGACCACGTGGTTGCCCACACCGCTGATGATGGCCTCGAGCGTAGAGAAGATGTCGCCCGAATAGAAGGAATCAACTTGCTCGACGATGAAGGCCGCGAATGAGTCCCAGTACTCCTGAAGCGCGCCCCACTCATGAAGGGCGTCGTGCATAAGAGCCACAAAGGAGTCGACCTTGGCGGGAAGCGTATCGAAAACTACAAGCGCCGAAGTCGTGACCTGCGGAATAACAATGATGCTGAGAGCCACGATGGCGGCCAATGCGATAAGAACAGAAAGCGCAATGGAGACAACGCCCACAATGGGGCCTGCGGGCGGCAGACCCTTGCGGCGACGTCGGAAGGTGAACGCGCGCTCAAACTGATTGCACATAGGCGCAAGAAGATAGGCGATGACCGCGCCGTACATAAACGGTGCGGCCAATGGCACTGAAAAGTGTGATGACCTGGGACATGTTAAAGATGACGAAAGTCATGACGAGGCAGACGGCCGCGACGCAGACTCCCGTCACGCCAGCCTTGAAGTATTTGACGTTCGCCGGGTTCTTCATGTAGTGCACTCTCCGTGATCGGTCCGTGTGCCAGGCAAACCCGGCTGCATCGTAGATCCAGGTATTATACCCCGCCCCAGCCGCGTCGATGCCCCGCATATGCACTCTTATGTGAGAAATTGACGCTACGTTAACCTAAGCGCATTATCTGGCAACATAAATCCAGACAGGGACAGATGAAACCGGATGGTCTGCGCCTATACTTCAAAGGTTACGTCGTTTTGAGGAGAGGCGCTATGAAACCGCAAGGCATTCGAGACATCATCGGCCCCATCATGGTGGGACCTTCTTCGTCGCACACCGCAGGAGCTCTGAGAATCGCAAGCATGGCCCGCAGCCTGCTTGCAGGCGAGCCCACGCACGTCACGTTCACGCTGTACGGCTCGTTCAGCCAGACCTACAAAGGCCACGGCACCGATAAAGCCCTGGTCGCAGGCATGCTTGGCATGCACACCGACGACACGCGCATCGCCACGTCCTTCAGCGAGGCACGCTCGCGGGGCCTCGAGTTTGAGTTCGTGTGCGACGCCCTCACCAAGACCGACCATCCCAACACCGTCGACATCGAGGCGCAGGACGCAACCGGCATGCGCGTAAGCGTGCGAGGGGTCTCGATCGGCGGCGGTGCGGCTGAGCTGCGCCAGGTGGACGGAGTCGCCGTCAACATCACCGGCGAGAGCACGAGCCTCATCATCAGGCAAAACGATGAGCCCGGCGTGCTCGCCCACGTTTCGGGCCTTTTGGCCCAGGCCGGGATCAACATCGGCACGGTTTCGCTGTACCGCGACAGGCGCGGCGGCATTGCCATCGTGGTCATGGAGATTGACGGGGACGTTCCCGAAGAGGTGGAGCGCACCATTGCGGAGTTCCCCGCGATTTTGAGCGTGCGCATCGTGCCGGCCGACAGCTCGCACCAGCGCCTTGAGCGCACAGCGCCCGACATCAGCGTCGAGGAGGCACTCGACGCCTTTGCCCAGGTCGACTTTGCCAGCGCCGCAGGGATGCTGCGCTACTGTGACGAGAACGGCTGCACTCTGAGCAAGGCATTCATGCGTCGCGACGAGATGCTCTTAGCATGCAATGGAAGAAGTGCCGGAGGCACGCACGTCTATCTCGAGAAAGTGCTGCGTGTGATGCGCGAGTCGGTGCGCCCGCAGGGCCGCCCCACCATGGGAAGGCTCATCGGCGGCGAGTCACAGGCCCTCGACGCCCTCGAGGCGCGCGGTGGTGGTCTGGGCACGGCATGGGGACGCCTGTGCTCCTACGCCACGGGCGTGCTTGAGACAAACGCCTCGATGGGCCGCATCGTGGCGGCCCCCACGGCAGGCTCGTCGGGCGTCATCCCCGCCGTGCTGCTTTACCTGCAGGAACAGTTCGGCCTTGACGACGATGCGCTCAAAGCGGGCCTCGTCAACGCTGCCGCCGTGGGGCAAATCATCGCACGAAACGCGACGGTCGCCGGCGCCGAGGGCGGTTGCCAGGCCGAGGTGGGGTCTGCGAGCGCCATGGCGGCGAGCATGGCAGTGGAGCTCATGGGCGGCACGCCCGCCATGTGCCTGGACGCCGCAGGCATCGCGCTGGCGAACATGCTCGGCCTCGTATGCGATCCCATCGGCGGTCTCGTGGAGGCCCCCTGCCAGAAGCGAAACGCAAGCGGCGCCGCAAACGCGCTGGTCAGCGCCGAGATGGCCTTGGCCGGCATCCACAGCGACGCACCGTTCGACGAAATCGTCGACGCCATGGCGAAGGTGGGTCGTTCGCTTCCCTATGAGCTGCGCGAGACGGCCTTGGGCGGTATGGCGGCGTGCCCGTCGTGCAAGAAATGCCGCTAAGACTAAGCTAGTCCTGGTCGGAAGTCCGATCGGCAACCTGATCGCAGGCCTGGTCAGAGACCTGGTCGGACTTCTTTGAGATCGCCTCGGCGTACGCGTCGCGCCTGGCAGCACGTACGTTGGCATAGTCGCGGATGAGGCGCTCGCGCTCGGCTCCGGCACGCTCGGCCACCCACTCGGCATGGGCCGCATGGGCCTTGCGCGCCGCGGCGAGGTACTCCTCGCGAGCCGCAGCGGCCGAAGCATATGCCTCCTCCACCACGTTGTGGCCCATGGCAGCCCTGCCCTGGGCCTTCTCCATGTCGTGCACGAGCTTGCCGAGAACAACATGGTCATGCAGGATGTGACGCGCGTCGGCCGGGGTGGCGCCCGCCTCCTTGGCTGCATCAACGAGGTGCATGTCGGCAAGACGCTGGCACAGCATGGCAACAAGCGGCATCACGAGCACCGTCACGGCACCAGCGGCCATAAGGACAGAGGCGATCTCCTCAGTCATGGCACCCGCCTGAACAGCAACGGACGTAACAGCGACGATAATCGGCAGTGCCGTGGTGCAGTAGATGGACACTGAAGCGCGGCTGCCGCCCGCCATGTCGCGCGTACCCTTGGCCATTGAGAGCGAGATAAAGATGGGCAGCGCCCTGATGACAAGCAGCAGGAAAATGAAGCCCACGAGCAGTGCAGGTCTCAGCGCAATGGCCGTGAGGTCAATCTTTGCTCCGGAGACCACGAAGAACAGCGGGATGAAGAAGCCGTGCGCCATGCCCATAAGCTTGGGCTCGAGCGTCTCGTTGTCTTCAGGTACAAGGTAGTGCAGGACAAAGCCTGCCGCAAAAGCACCCAGGACGAGGTCGAGCTCAAATATATCGGCAAACGCGAGCAGAGCCACGAGCAGCAGCACGGTAAAGCGCACGTAGGTCTGCGAGGTCGTTTGGGCACCCTCCGTGATCCATGTGTAGATTTTACCGCTGAAACGGTGCACACCCTTGGCAAACGCAGCGATGAGAACGCAGAGCAACACAAGTCCGATGAGAATCGCCACGCTTGCGACCTTGGCGCGCGTCGTAAGCAGAAGTGCCATGGCGACAACGGGCCCCAGCTCGCCCCAAGTGCCGTACGCAAGAATCGAGTCGCCTACGCGCGTGCCCATAAGACCGCGCTCAGCCCTGATAGGCAGTAGCGTGCCCAAGGCGGTGGTGGTGAGGATGATGGCGATGGCGACGCCCTCGATGCTGCTAAGCTTGGCGATACCGGTCGTGTAAATGAAGACGGCTGCCAGACCAAATGACACGAGCCAGGTAGCAAGGCCATGACGGCCCTGAGTGCCCACAATGGATTTGGGGTCGATCTCAAAACCCGCAAGCAGAAAGAGGAAGGCCAGGCCCAGTTCGGAAACGAACGAGATGGTCTGGTCGACAGCGATGACGTTTGCCATATGCGGGCCGAGAAGCGCGCCTGCAAGCAGCAAGAACACTGTCTCGGGCACAATGCGGCCAGGAATGGCACGCGCCACAATAGGCACAAGCGCCGACACGAGCACGATGATGGCCAAGGAAAACAGATCTACAGACATCGTTGTCCAAACCAGGCCCCAAGAGGCACCTTGAAAAACGGGGATTCAAGATATGAAAATCGCCGTGGCGAGGGGCGTGAGGGCAAGGTGCACCAGAGTGCACGGACCCACGCGGCGCTCCAAGCCACGGCGATGTTCTAGAAAAACTTTAGGCCTCGGCGATGACCGAGATCTCCAGGACACTGCCCTTGGGCAGGGCGGCCACCTGTACGCACTCGCGTGCGGGGTTGGAGACGAAGTGCTTGGCGTACTCGGCGTTCACCTCGGCGAAGTCGGCCAGGTCGGTGAGGAAGACGGTGGTCTTGACGACCTTGTCCATGCCACTGCCCGCCGCCTCGAGAATGGCGGCGATGTTCTTGGCGGCCTGGGCGCACTTCTGTGCAACCGTGCCCTCAAGCAGCTCGCCGGTCTCGGGCACGAAGGGCAGCTGGCCGCTCACGTACACGAAGCCGCCGGCCTTAATGGCCTGGGAGTAGGGACCGATGGCCGCGGGGCCCTTGTCAGTATGAATGACTTCAAGCATGATGAACCTCCGATGGTCGCGTGAGGTAAAACGTACAACAGCTGAGGATAGCAAAATCAGGGATGCTCGCGCCCAACGTCAACCGAGACGCCCAGCATCTCCAAGGCTTCGGCCCGAGTATGGACGTCGAGCTTGCCGTAGATGTGGCGCAGGTGGGTCTTGAGCGTGTTGTGGGACATAAAGAGTTCGCCCTCAATGGCCGCGGCAGTGTAGCCCTGAGCAAGGAGCAGGAAAATTTCCTGTTCGCGCGGAGTGAGACTTTTCTCCTGGGCAAGCGTTTCCAGGCGTTCGAGAAGCAGGTCGCGCGGGCTTTTTACCTTGAAACCGCTCGTTGCGTCGACCCCCGACACGCCCCAGTCCGACGTTACGGAGCGTTCGGTGTGCCACAGCAGCACACACCCCACCGTAGCAACAAGGCCGATGAGGCAAATGACCCACAGCATCTCCTGGGCGTCAAGAATTCCCACCGAACGCATCCACCGGCGCAGCACGATACCCGCCAACATCGCAGCCTCGCTCGCGGCCCGCGCATAAGCAAATACGCGTGCCGACGGAATGGCGTGGCGATAGCACACGTTGGCAAGCATGAACAGCACGAACAGCGCAAAAGCCACGTAAGCGAGCTTGACGAGGAACGACACGAGGGTACCCGCCGTAGAGCCGAGCAAGGGAATCACGGCAAAGAAGACAAGCGCGAGCGGAAGCGTTCCCCATGCGAAGAAGCGTACGTCGAGGTCTCCCTTGCGCAGGATGAACGCGGCAAGGAGCACGACTCCCGAGATGACCGTCGCCAGGATGCGATGCGTGGCTCCTATGCCTTCCACCTCGACAAGCAGAGAGCCGGCAAAGCCCGAGGCAAAGCCAGCAAGCGCCATGAGGATGACTAACTTCCAAGGCACCGGATAGGACACCTCTGGGGAGGCACAGACGACACGGCCCACCCCGTCGCGCCCAAAACAGGCTTCTCCGGGCAAACGGGACAAGGACAGCACCGCCATAACCCCCGAGGCAACAGGAAGCAGCGCGATGGCGACATTGGCCGCTGCGGTGTCGAGATGTGAGATGACCAAGGATATGAGACCTGCGAGTACGCAACCCGCGGCGCCGAAGAGTAGGCTGCGCGTATTGCCGAGCTGGGCGTAGACCTCGGCCCAGAGCAGGAAAAGCGCCGCACCGCCAAGACCCGTGACCACGCTGAGCACAGCAACGAGAGCCATATTCGCAGTGGGAGCGGCAAGAAACATCGTGGCCGCATACGTGCCCAGCGAAGTGAGCCCGATCAGTGCGCAACATACCCGGGGATGTGAGGAAATGGGCCCGAGCCGCCTAAACAAGAGGGCATATGCCACGAAAAAACCGATGTCACCCGCGCGCATACCGTAGTCAACAGTTGTTTTCAGGCTGCCGGTACCCATGCCGTCGGAGAGGAGAAAGACCCCCGGCAAGTGCGTGCAGCACAACCATGCCACGAGCACGCCCACGCCAAGAAATGACAGCGGCAAAAGAGGCGCGCCGCGACGAGGGGCATCGTCCGCCTCGCCGAGCAAATCGAACGGCTGAGGGACCTTGACCGCAGATGGGGCATCCTGAAGTTGTTGCGTCGAATATGTCACAAGCGGGCTCCCCTTGTTGGGCTGTTCACGATGTTGGCGCAAGTGTACGCGCATCCCATGTGCTTGAATAGCTTGAAATATCAAAATACCAGCTACATGGTAAAGGGTGATTCAGGGGTGATTCCTCGCTCACACCATCTCAGGGGCCAAATCGCCCGACATCGCCCCACGCTCAGCCTTTCGCAGCAGACTTGCCCGATGCAGGATAGCTCCAACGCCCGGCTGGGAAGGGCCGACCGACACGGCGGCCGCGCCAGCCAGGCAATCCAGCAATTGGTGCACGTGCACCAAGAAAGAAAGGGATTCCGCAATGGACATGACCCGCCGCAACTTCGTCACCGCCGCAAGCGCCGCCACCGTCGCCGCCATGGGCACCTCCGTGGCCCTGGCCGAGACCGCCCCCGCCGAGGGCGAGCAGGCCGCAGGCGACACCCTCGAGGCCGACATCGTCATCGCCGGCGCCGGCGCAGCCGGCATGTTCGCCGCCGTCGAGGCCTGCCGCGCAGGCAAGAGCGTCATCGTGGTTGAGAAGGGCGGCTTCATCGGCCTCGCCAACGGCGCCCTGGCCGGCGGCCCCTTCGTCGTCGGTTCCACGGCCCAGAAGGAGGCCGGCATCGACATCACCGTCGAGCACGCCTTCAACCACATCATGGACTGGTCGCACTGGTCGATTGTCGCCCCTGTTGTGAAGAGGTGCCTCGAGCTTTCCGGTGAGACCGTGGACATGTTCACCACCGAGTTCGGCATCGAGACCTACATGCGTCCCGACAACTACGGCTCGGGCTTCGATTCCGTACGCATCGGCTTCGGCACGAAGGAGAAGGGTGTGCGCGGCGAGGATCGTTGGCTGCCCCTTGAGCAGTGGTGCGAGGAGCGCGGCGCCCAGTTCGTGTTCGACTGCGCCTTGGAGAGCCTCATCATCGAGGACGGCGCCGTCATGGGCATGCACTGCGTCTGCGGCGACGGCACGAAGGTGGACGTGCGCGGCAAGAAGACCCTCGTGGCCACCGGCGGCTTCCTGGGCAACGACGAGATGATGATCGAGCGCTACGGCACGAAAGTCAACGCCCTGGGCAACACCCTCTCCGACGGCACCGGCATCAACTCCGTCGTGGCTGCCGGCGGCATGTACGGCACGCAGTGGGGCCTGTGCGGCAACGAGTTCACCGGCTCTTCCGACAAGGTGACCCCCGTGTACGACCGCAAGAACCCCGCCTTCTGCTGCGGCATCTACGGTGGCCTCATGGTCAACCACTTCGGCCGCCGCTTTGCCAACGAAGCCAAGTTCGCCAACTTCCCGCTGGCCATCGGCGGTGCCATCTCCCTGGTGGGTGGCACGTACTACTGCA
Organism: Coriobacteriaceae bacterium; assembly: GCA_019420325.1. GTDB lineage: Bacteria > Actinomycetota > Coriobacteriia > Coriobacteriales > UMGS124 > UMGS124. The sequence continues at coordinate 9,802 of JAHZHK010000044.1, forward strand.
TTGTCGACCAGGCCTACGTGGACGCTCTTGAGGGCTCCGACGCCTATACAGTGAACGGTTCCGACGAGGAGAACTGGCCCACCGGCAAGATGACGCTGGCCGGCAAGGCGCTCGAGGGCGTGCAGGCCGGTTTCGATACCGCCTGCGAGGAGGGCTGGTGCTACAAGGCCGACTCCATCGAGGAGCTGGCCGAGGCCATCGCCTGCCCCGCGCTGATGAAGACCATCGAGGAGTACAACACCGACTGCGCCGAGGGCGTTGACAACTTCATGGGCAAGCCTGCCTCCTTCATGAACGCCATCGAGCAGGGCCCGTTCTACGCGCTCGAGTTCCAGCCCTCCGGCTGGACCTCCATGGGTGGCGTGAAGACCAACGACCGCCTGCAGTCCATCGACCGTACGGGTGCCGCAGTACCCAACCTCTTCGTGGCCGGTGCCGACAACGGCTCTACCATCTCCACGCCCTACTGCGACTACGAGGGCACTTCGCTCATGACCGCCTACAACTGCGGCCGCCTTGCTGGCATGTGGATGAGCGAGGACATCGACGCAGAGGCTGAGTAGGGCCGAGCGTCTCCCGTAGGTGACAGATAAACCCTCCTGTGCTCAGACAGTCCTCGCCGCCTTCGGCGGCTGCGGAACTGCGCCAGGAGGGTTTTCTGTCACCTTGCGCGCCGGACATACGGGTCAGGCCGTGGGTGCCAAGGGCGAAGGGCGGCTGGGTAGCTCGTAAGTCTTCCATAGGAACGAAAGGACCCTCCTGTGCTCAGACAGTCCTCGCCGCTTCGCGGCTGCGGAACTGCGCCAGGAGGGTCCTTTCGTTCCCCGCGTGGCTATGGACAAGTTAAGTTATTGGACACAAGCAGGTTCAATCCACAGAGACACGGACGCTTTGTTTCGCTCACCCGCTTCAGAGATTCCTTCAAAGCGTCCGGAAGCACGCTGTACAGATGCCAGTGCGGTTAACAGGAACACTCAATCGAGAAAACCGTTAGAGGTAAAACTTCGCAGGGCCAAACCGGTCTTCCCATTGGGCGACAATCTCGGCGCTTCGGGCCTCGGCAACTCGGATGACGTTGCGTAAGGCACGCTCAGGAATGTTTGAGTTGTTGTTTGCAAGCAAACACTTGCCCGCCGAGGTCACCCACACCTTCGTTGCATTCGCCGTTGGACCACCTTCTGCAACATGGAAGTGAACAGGCTCAACCGGGCAGCCCTCATTCGACCAAAAGAAAATCCAGTAAGGCCCAACTCTAAAGACCTGAGGCATGCGCGAACCCTCCCTCACGAGAGAATTCCAGAATCAAGTGGGCAGTGGAGCGGATTATCTCCTCATAGCGTTCAAGTTCGGGAAGCGTAAAACCTTCGACATTATCCCAACGATACCCAGGAATAGTGCATCTCCCACTGTGGAAGCAGTCCTCTTTATCGGGCTTTTCCACATAGACGTAACATGTGCCGTCGGGATGTGCCTCTGAATGCGTAATTTCCGTCCCATCGGGTAACGTCATGAACGGATAAGCCATGTCTTACCTCCTAAGGACCTTGCTTTCCCTAAACATGGCCGAGTATAACCCATGACCGCAAATCGCAGCTTCTTCGAGAGCAAAACAGCAAGGCACGGGCAGAGAGGCTGAGTAGCTCGTAAGTCTCCCAGGGGAACGAAAGGACCCTCCTGTGCTCAGACAGTCCTCGCCGCCCTCGGCGGCTGCGGAACTGCGCCAGGAGGGTCCTTTCGTTCCCCGCGCGGTTACGGCGACGGGTCAGGCTGTTGGGGCGCTACGCGACTTTGCCTTCTAGATAGCAAGTGTCGGCACTGATGTCCACTTTGTTGTTCCAAACAACCGCACTGTCGACTTGAGGGTCAATATCCCAGGCAATGTCGTGATTCTCATCAATGTATGCACACTCGAACGCGCCCTCGTCTGCAAGAAAAGCAAAGACCGTGCCGGGACATATCAGCGGTGTCATGTCGTAGAATCTCATCTCACCGTTATCAAACGTGACGAGGAGCGACTTATCCGGCAAAGGCTTAACCGCCGTCGCCTTGCGACGCCCCGAGGCAAAATACTCAGCCGTCTTATAGTCGAATCCACGTTTGGCATAAAACGTCACGTCATGCTGCATGACAAACACCCCCAAACCTAACGAAGAGGATCAATGGGAAAGAGCTCCTGGTTCTTCTCAGCGAGGGCCCAGTTCTCAAGGAGCTCGTCTTGATGGAGGGCCACCCAACCAAGAAGCATCTTGAGCTGCTTGTTGGGCATTTCACCTTCAAGGACTTAAATGTCGCGAATTGAGACGATAACAGATTCCCCACCGTAAGACGCATGAAAGTGAGGAGGCTGATGATCGTGCCAGTTTATATAAATCTTGATGCCCCTAAACATGCAGATGGTTGGCATGAACGTCCTCCTGACCATTGCGGCTTAGGATGAGTATACCGTTCCAAAGACTGTTGAGATATAGATCGAGCAAGGTCCAACTATAAAGAGCTGTGACGTGAGTTAATCCTCTCCAAACTTCGTCGAACACAACTAACAGCCGCAAGTTGCAACCTCAACGGTGATAAAAAGAGTGCGAGCATGGGTTGAGTTGCTCGTAAGTCTCCCATAGGAACGAAAAGGGCCCTCCTGTGCTCAGACAGTCCTCGCCGCCTTCGGCGGCTGCGGAACTGCGCCAGGAGGGTCCTTTCGTTCCCCGCGCGGTTACGGCGACGGGTCAGGCTGTTGGGGGCGAAGGGCAAAGGGATGCGGAGTCGCACTCGGGGCCACGTCACCGTAGGCCGTTCAGACCAACCAGGCCGTGGATTAGAAAGCTTCGTGGCTCACGGTTTGGGTGAGGGGGAAGCGGTCGGCGTGGCGGGGGCTGGGAGTGCACTCGGGGGCAGGATGACCTAGCATGAGCATGTCTACCAGCTCGTAGTCGGCCGGAACGTTGAAGTGGGCACGCACGGCCTGGGGGTCGTAGGCACCAACCCAGCAGCTGCCGAGGTCCAGAGCCGCTGCGGCGTTTGCCATGTTGGTGAGCACGATGGAGGCGTCGATGGTGCCAAAATCGCCCGACTCGCAACCCATGCCCTTAGCCGAAGCGTTCTTATCGAATGCGACAATGAGCGCGACAGGCGCACCGTAACGGCACTTCGAGCACTCGTCCACCTTAGCAAGGCCCTCGATGCTCTGCACGACGCAGATGCGAACGGGCTGGTTGTTGCATGCCGTGGGCGAAAGACGGCCAGCCTCGAGAATGGCGGCGAGTTCTTCCTCAGTCAGCTGCTCATCGGTAAATGCACGCACAGAATAGCGAGCACGAAGCAGGTCAAGATAGGCGTCAGCGTTCATAGTTGCTCGGTCCTTTCGCATCTCATCGGCTGCCATGGCGGCCGAATCCACTTGCATGGCGGCAATTGTAAGTGGCGCGCGTGAAAATCAAGAGATGTTTCCGCAAAAACGGGGTTCTCCAGCCACGCGTTCGGCCAAATGGGACGACCGTGGACTGGCGGCCGTCTGGCGCCAAGAAAAGTACCCATTCTGAGCAGGCATTTTGTTCTTGGCTGATTTACGCATCCATTAAAGCTTACGTTAAACGCGGAGCAATTCTCCTTTTTGCGGCTGGAGAACCCCGTTTTTGCGGCGAGACCTAAGGGGCCTTGCTCCCCCGGGCCGCCCAAAGAGCCTCTCAAACATACATCTCTTCTTCAAGAAATGAAATGGACAGACTCCTTGAAGCCTTCCCAACTGTAATGGGTTCCGCGCCAACGTACCCTTGTTCCTTCCTGTCAACTCATGCGATGGAAGCCCTTTTGAAGAAGGAGTCCTTTGGAATTGCAATGTGAACACCGGCCAAGCAAATTGTGCCGTTGTTTTTGCAACCCGGGCGCAAAGTAGCCGCCAGCGGTTTGGAATAAAAAGCACCTGGTCAGTTGTTAGTTGAGGCTAATAAGGGAAACCCCCTACAGCTCGCGGGTTGTATACAAACGAAGGGAGACTAGGCAGGACAGACCGTAAACGACCAAAGAGACGAAAACCGCACCGAGCGATATGCCCACGATGGTGCCGGTATTTTCCAAAAGGGGCGCAAGGCTGGCAGGATCGAACCCACTCGACGAGATGCCCTGCATGGTCAAAAACACCAGCGGCGACAGGGCGACAAACACGAGCGGGATGTAGCGGGTGCCCTTTGTGAAACCGAAGCGGAACATAAACGGCAGCGTCAGGGCAAGCCCGAAAAACGACACTGCAACCCCTGCGGCGCCACAAGCCACAAAGAGCTCGACCAGGTCACGAAGGCGAAGAGACAGATCAAGCAGCTCGCTCCAGCTGTTCAGCTGCAAGCCAGGGTTTATGCTGACAACCACCGAAATAACGAGGTCCGTCAAGAGTGCGACCGCGATACCGACAAGCAAGCTGGCAAACACGCAAAGGGCCACAGTCACATACCGGCCGCACACCACCTGGGCGCGCGAAAGCGGCAGCGCTTGGCGAAACGCCTGCCAGTTGTTCTGCTCGTCGTAGGCCATGAGCCTGTTAACAACCGAAAGCGCGATAACGATGGTTGCGGCGCAGAGCACGCCGGAGGCACCCATCGCCAAGGCAAAAACCGCCGCAACGAACAGCGCGGTTCCAGCAAGGTTTCTGGCCACCCCACGCAAGCAAGCAAAATCACATTTGATCATTGAGAACATTGCGGTCTCCTTAGTGATGTGCCAAGCCATAGGCGGACTCAATCGGCTCGCCCTTGAGCGTCAGAGACATATAGCTTTCGATGTCTGCCTTATCGAGCGCGATATGGGGAAACGCTCGCGCGAAAGCCCGGCGGTCGGGAACGAGCCCGTCGATGTTCAGGGAATTGCGCACGAATCGCGCCCCCTCGAAGCCACCAGCGTCAAGCACCTGCTCGAACTCGGACACACGGCAGCGCGCGACGCCCGCCATGTCGCTGATTGCGTCCTTTTCCAGCGAGAACGCTAGCTTGCCCGCGTCGAGGCACGCCACGTAGTCGGCAATGTGCTCTAGGTCGCTTGTGATGTGGGTGGCCAAAAGGATGCCCCGGCCCTCCCCGCCTGCCATGAAGTCGCGCAGGATGCCGAGTATCTCCTCGCGGGCCATGGGGTCGAGCCCGGCCGTGGCCTCGTCGAGAATGAGCAGGTCAGCGGCGTGGCTGAGCGCGCAGGCCAGCATGAGTTTCATGCCCATGCCGCGTGAGAGCTCCTTTACGCGCTTGCGGCCGTCAAGGCCGAAACGCTCGAGGTAACTGCCAAACAGGGCCGTATCCCACACGCGATAGGCAGCGGGCATGACGCGGGCCACGTCACGCACGCGCAGCTCACCAGGAAACGACACACCGTCGAACACCACGCCGACGCGCTCCTTGACCTGGGCTGCTTCCCGGGCGGAAGCGCGCTGATTGCCGCGCTCCCACATGGAACGACCGAACAACTTTGCTTGGCCCCCATCGGGGTGCACCAGGCCGAGCAGCGACTTGATGAGCGTCGTTTTGCCCGCGCCGTTGGTTCCCACAAGACCCACGATGGTTCCCGGCTCGACCGCAAGGTTCACACCGTCGAGCCTGAAATCGCCGTACGTTTTAGTCAGCCCGCTCGCCTCAAGCAGAGGGGCGCATCCCGTGTCCGTCATCGGTCCTCACCTTCCACAACCAGGTCGAACATCTCGCGAAGCTCCGAAGTGCTCACGCCGGCAGCACGCGCCTCACGCGCGGCCTGCACTAGCAGGTCCTCCACGCGGCGCAGGCGCTCCTCGCGGAGAAACTCGCGGTTCACGCCCGCCACGAAGCAGCCCTTGCCCTGCACGGTCTCGATGAAACCCGCAGCCTCAAGGTCGGCATAGGCGCGCTTGGTGGTGATCGCGCTGATGCCCAGGTCACACGCCAGCGCCCTGATTGAGGGCAGCTGATCGCCCGCCGCAAGCTCGCCGGACACGATGGAATCCTTAATCTGCGTGGTTATCTGCTCGTAGATGGGCTTGTCGCTCGAGTTCGAGATGATGATGTCCATAAGCTCTCCCGTCGCCGCGCCCAGCGTCCCGGGTGGCGATTTGACGTACCTAGTGTGTATACTCACTAAGCACAGTATATACAGCATGCAGCACCGTGCGCAAGACCTCACTCGTGATAATCACAAACGCCTTCATGCTAGAATGGCCCGCGGACATGCCGGGCCAAGAAGCGCCGCCGCGGTCCGCCGATCATGCTGCCCGCCACACACAAGAAAGCAAATCAGCCATGACCACGCAAACAACCAGCTCGAATGCCTCTCCCGCCCGGTTCAACTACGTAGGCGAGCCCATTCGGTTCGAGGGCTATGTGGACGACTTCGAGCACGGCGTGGCAGCGGTGCAGCTCTCCCTTGACATGGGAACCACCTGGACGGATTTCCCCTGCAACGGCGCACGCACGGAGCTGGGGCTGAGCTGGAACTTCACTTACACACCCCAGACGCCAGGCCGCTACCAGCTGCGCGCACGCGCCTTGTCGCGTGCGGCCGAACCTGCCATGACCGTGGAGTCGTTCACCTTCGACGTGCTGCCGGCGCGAGCCCAGGGAAGCGCCGCGGTGTGGGGCAGCATGGCCCTGCGACCGGTGGGCAACCACAGCCTGGAAGACGGCGTGCTTTTCCGCTCGCGCGAGCTGACCGAAATCACGCCCCAGGAAGCGGTTACCCTAGTAAATGTGCTGGACATTCAGTCGGTCTACGATATTCGAGGCGCCCGCGAGGTGGCCGTGAGCCCCGAGCCCGCCCTTCCCGGCGTGCGCATGTTGGCGGTGGAGCCGCACGACGGCCACAAGAAGCGCGACGCGCACGCACGCCTCGTGCACGGCGTCATCGGCGAGTATGGCGCCCCCGAGCAGCGCATGTGCGACAACTACCGCCGCTATGCGAGCGACTATCCCCTCATCGGAACGGTACTGCGCTCCATTGCCGCACAGGGAAGCCCTGCGCTCGTGCATTGCAAGAACGGCAAAGACCGCACCGGCGTGCTCTGTGCCTGCGCACTTCGCATCGCCGGCTACTCGCTCGACTACATCGTGGCCGACTACCTCACGACCAACGCGATCAACGCCCGGGCCATCGAGCGAGAGGCGGCCGACCTCTCCTACGGCATGACGGCCGAAGAGCACGCCATCCTCATGTCGTTCCTTGAGGCGCGCGAAAGCTACCTCGAGGCCTTCTTCGACGAAGCCGCCAAGCGCTACGGGTCGTTCGAGGCATACGTGCTCCGCGGCCTGAAACTCACTTCCGAGCAGTGCAAACGCCTGAAGGAGATGCTGGGGTAACAGAAGGCGCTGATGGGCGGGAGTACAGGCGGACCTGCGCATACGTACCGATGAACTAAACAAGGCGGGGCGCTTGCAACCGACCATCCCCTCAGCCCGCAATCAAATTGGAATGCCCGTTGACCCTCACCCAGGGGTACGGTTTACTATGCGCCTATGTAGTGTCCGGCAAGATTCGGATGAGGGGGACCTGATGAATCGCTCGGTTCAAATGAAGGAAAGCACGCTTTCACGCAGGGCTTTTGTCGGCATGGCACTCGCCGCGGGCGCTTGTGCGTGGATGGGAGCATTCAGCACGCAGGCAACGACGGCAATGGCAGACACCGCCGAAGCGGATTCTGCCTGCCCGGACGACCTGCCCCCGCTTCCCCCTGCAGAGCCCGACCCGAACGACCAGTTTGGCGTGGACAAGAACATCAACATGACCAACATCGACGAGTGGCTGGGGCGCCCCGACGTTGTCTACCGCGACATGCGCCTCATTTTTGACCCTGCTCGCTGGGAAGACATCGACGAGGACCCCTATGCCTCGACAGTACTGCCCGGCTTCAAGATGGTTCCTTACCCCTACCTCGCCACCATGGCACCCATTCCCGTAACGGAATACTACGAGGACGAGACGCTCTTTACCTGCGAGTGGAGCGAGGAAGGCGAACTTCTCAGCGTAAAGTCCAACTACAAAGAGTCGCTGAACATCCTGCGCGAGCTGTTCCCGAAGGACAAGCCGATCTTCTTGTGCTGCGGCGGCGCCGGCTATGCGAGCTTCACCAAGCAGCTGCTGCTGTATATGGGCTGGGACCCGGAGCTCGTGTACAACGTGGGCGGCATGTGGTACTACGAGGGCAACGAGGCAATCGACCTTATCCAGTACGGCGGCAGCGCAGACAAGGACATGTACGCCACGTGGCGCGCTGACTACGCCCTCATCGACTTCACGCTCCTGCGCCCCGAGTCGGTGAAGTACCAGAACAAGCGCAAGTAACAGGAGGCACCCATGAGCGACGAAGACGCCAGCAAATATAGCGTCAGCGAGTCATCGAAAAATAAGTCGTCCTCAGCGGCCCGTTCCAAGGGAACCGGCAGGGTTGCAACGGGCGGTGCCGGCAGCGGCGCACGCAAGGCCGACAACCCCAGCGCCTGGCTGCGCTCGCCCACCCGCGACGACGCATCCAACAGGGCACGTTCGTACAAGAGAAAGTAGCATTCCATGGCCGGCCTCAGCTTTCGCGCCTTCGACCCCGAGCAGGACGCGGCAATCATGTTCGACCTGTACCGCGACCCGTACGAGCAGGCCCTGTTTGCCCAGCGCGTGCCCATCACCACGCTGGTTGAATTCAGCGAGTGGCTCGACGGCAACATGCGCGGCAACTACCACGAGTTTCGCGTGATTGCCGATGAGGAGACGCGGGAGCTGGCCGGCTTCACCTTTGCCTACGACTACCACCCGTTCGACCTGCACTGCAAGGTGTGCGTGTACATGCGCCCCGAGTGGCGCGGCAGCGGGGCAGCCGGCCTCATGGGCGCACGCTTTATGGGCGACCTGTTTGCCGCCTATCCCTTGCGCAAGATATACGCCCTGGTATACGGCTATAACGAGGAGAGCCTTCGCAGCAACCTCGCAGCCGGCTTCGTGGAAGAGGGCGTGATGCGTGAGTACCGCTACCTGGGAGGTGCCTGGCACGATTGCCATGTGCTGGCGCTAAGCAGGCAAGCCTATGAGGAAGGCCTGGGCAAGCTGCTGGGCCAAAACGGCTGCGGAGAAGAAGCGTAATGGGCGACGAAAAGGAGCTCGACGCGCATGCGGGGAAGGTTGGGGGCGACGGTGCCAGGGTCGCCCCCAACCGCCGACCTGCGCATGCGAGTCTCAACAGCGCTGGGCAAGAGGCGTTCGGCGAGCCGTATCCCCTCTACGGAGTCCCCCGCTTTGCGTCGTTTGCCGAGCTTGTTGCACATATAGAAGCGGCGTGGAGGCCCGCGATTGCATTCGAGCCTGCCGGCGGGCAGGCGATTTCTTATCATGCATTTGCCAAGCGCATCGCCCGCATGCAAGAGGATATGCGCAAGACAGGCGAGGGCCGCTTCGTAGAGGTCCGAGACGCCAACCCCGTGCAATTTGCAGCCCGGTACCTGGCCGTTGTTTCGTCGGGACGCTGCGCGGTGCTCTGCTGGTTGGCCGAGGGGCAGAAAGCCCAGCTGGAAAGTGTGCCTGCGGGCGTATGCACGCTCGCGGCGAGCTCGGGCACATCAGGCGACCCCAAGGTAGTCATGCTCAGCGAGACTGGACTGCTCGCCGACTTGACGGCGGGACTGGAGCTCTACGAGTTTGCCCGAGGCGGGCGCTACGCGAAGCTTCTCCCTTATTCCCACGCGTTTGGCCTGGTCTGCGACTTGCTTGCGCCGCTTGTCACGGGTGGCACCATCGCGCTTCCCCATGCGAGCGCAACCTTTGTCGCCGAGCTGCCGCACTTGGCGCCCACGGCGCTCAACCTGCCCCCTCGCGCTGCAGCGATGCTTGCGGACCTGCTTGACGCGAGCACATACAAGCTCTCCAGCCTGCGCAAGATTCTCTGCGGTGGTGCCGGGCTTGCGGCAAGCGTGACTCAGCGCATGCGTGTCCACGGCATCGAGGCGTTTGGCTGCTACGGACTGACTGAATGCTCGCCCTGCGTCAGCGTCAACCGCGACGGCTGGCACAAAGACGGCAGCTGCGGCGTGGCGCTGGGGTGCAATGAAGTGCGCACGGGCGATGCCGGCGAGGTGCTCGTGCGCGGAGCGAACGTCATGGCAGGCTATCTGGGAAGGCCCGAGCTCACGGCGTCACGCATCGACCGCGACGGCTGGTTGCACACGGGCGATGTGGGCCATATCGACAGCGACGGCTTCCTTTTTGTTGACGGCCGCCTCGATGACGTGATTGTGCTGGCAGACGGCACAATGGTTGCCCCAGAGGTACTTGAGCGTGCCCTAGAGGCCCATCCTGCGATTGAGCAGGCGCTCGTATACGGCATGCCTGACAAACGCAGCGGCCAGGTTGTACTCGCATGCAAGCTCGTCTTGCGCGACGGCGCGGGTTGCGATGCCCAACGAGATTCGGCTGACTTCGCCCGCTCTATGCAAACGCCCGACGGCGCACGGATCGAACACGTTGAGACATCGGGCGAGCCGTTGCCCCTCAGCCCTGCCGGCAAGCTCATAAGGAGGCACGCATGAACGCAGATGAGGCCCTGACCGCCACCCAGCAAGTTTTGCAGCAGGTTCTTGACCTGCCCGAACCACCGCCCCCTACCGCCCGTCTCAGGCTCGACCTCGCCATGAGCTCGTATGCGATGATGGAGGCGGCGGTGCTGCTCGAAGACCGCTTGGGCATGACGGCCGACTTTGGCAAGATTGCCAGCGCAAACACCGTCGAAGAGCTATCCCGCGCCTGGTAACATACGCACCGCAACACACGCACGACCCAAGGAGGGCCTCATGATCGCACCCATCTACACCAGCGTTGGCAAGACCGTCTCGCTCACGGGCACGGCCTACGACTTCGGCCATTCCATCTCGGCAATCGAGTTTTCCCTCGACGACGGCCAGAACTGGACGCGCTACGAGACGCCCGGCACCAACGACTACCAGAACCTCACCTGGACGTTCGACTGGGAGCCCAAAGAACCCGGTGAGTACACCCTCCTCGTGCGCTCCGTCAACGACTCCGGCGACCACAGCCCCGAGAACGCCTACGTGCACATCCACGTGGACTAGCGCAAGGAAAGGGCGGGGTGGGCAGGTATGCCCGCCGCCGCAAGCAAGACGACAAGCGGAACGCATTGATGAAGAGGACGCGCAGACCCAAATCGACGGTCTCGAGCACCCTCTTTTATGCAACGTCGGCGCGGGCCTGTTGAGCTTGCCCGGACCGCGGAGCGTGCCCGTAGGCATGGCGGTAGGCGCGATAGAAACTGGCCGGGTTCTCGTACCCGCAGGCACATGCCACCTTCTCCACCGACATGCCCGCGTCGCGCAGCATCTCTTGCGCGCGGGCCATGCGCATTTCAAGCAGCACGCGAGAAAACGTCGCCCCAGTCGCACGCTTCAGAATGGCGGAGACCGTGTTGGGATGCAGGCTAAAATGCTCGGCCACTTGACCAAGCGTGACGTTTGCGCAGTTAGAGCGCATAAAGGCGCGGATTTGCTCGGCCGTGTCGACACCGTCGTCGGACACCGCCACACTCACCGTGTCCGCCACATGGAGCACGCGCGACCCGGATATCGCTCGCTTCTCGCTGCCGGAAACTCCCGCACAAGAAGCCGCCCGACTCTCACTGCCAGCAATTCCGCCGCATGAAGGCGAGTGCCGCATGTCTTGCTTCTCACAGCACTCCGCATGCGCTGCCAAATATCGCTCGTACGCCTCGCGAAAACGCGCAGGCTTCTCGTACCCACACGCTCGCGAAGCTTGAGCCAGATCGACCCCGGCTTTATCGAGAGCCTCAGCCCTTTGCATGCGCATCTCGAGCAATACCTCGCCAAACGTCAGGTTGGTGGCATCGCGCACCATGCGGGCAACGGTGTTGGGATGGCACCCGAACTCGCTGGCCACCGACTGCAGGCATGCCATGTCGCAGGCTTGCGCCATATAGGCGAGCATGTCGCACGCAGCCCGCGTTGCCCGAGCGACAACCTTGATGCGGACGTCCACACGCACGTCGAGCCCCCTCATGCCCCCGCCCCCTTCTTGCCCCTGTCCCCGCCCGCGGTCACAATGCGACGTTGCGTCGTACACAAAGAGATGCTAAACCTTGACCGTGGGACAAGCTCAAGGGCACTCCTTGGCCGAGCGGAACCTGTA
>JAHZHK010000045.1 GCA_019420325.1 Coriobacteriaceae bacterium
CCTCGCGAACGCAGCCCCACCGACAACCACGGCGGCGGCACCAACCAGCACAGACAAACCGATTCCCATCGCCGAATCAACGCCCGCATGAATCACCAGGGCGCTGCGGGCAATCATCAAATAGTTGCCCAAAGCGAAGTCGTTGAGATAAAACGCCGAAAGAAAAAGAATTGCCGCGGTGACCGCAAACGCCGCAAGAGGATTGACATTGACCGACACAGCAAGCTGCACAAGGCACAACGCGCTCAACGCAACGGGAATGCCTGCAATGAACAAAGGCATCCCCTCTCCGCTTGTAAGAGCGTCGCTGTCTCCAGCCACGAAAAAATCCAGCAGCTCCGGAGCGAACTGAGACAAGACAAGACTAGCCGTTCCACCGCTTGCGTAAGATGCGATCAAGCAGACCGCAAACGCAACGAGGCAAAATGCCACTGCGCAGATGACGACCCACAGGCACTTGGCAAACCACCACGCCCATCGACTTTGCGCGGCGACACATTGCTTGACACCCACACCCTCTAAGTTGCGCACCGGGTAGCCCAACGTCACATAGGCCCCCATAAGACATACGCACAGCCAAGCCGCCGGAATCTTGAAGTTCTTGTCATGACGGGGGTCGTACTCTCCCATCCCCCCAAACAGGCTCGCAAGGCAATCCGTAAAACTCAGGCTTTGAAAGTCCCCATTTGGTTGAAGTGTGCGAAAGAAGAAAAGGGTGATGAGCAGGCAAAAGAGCAGGACGGATACTCCGAGCACGATAGCGGTTCGCCTCGCCTCGGCCTTTATGTCGCACAACACCAAACGCGCAACTGCCCCAAGGCGGCTCATAACACATCGGCCTTGCGTCTGAAGTAGGGAACGACGATTGACACGACCAACATGAGCACGGCACACACCAAGGTTGCCCACCAATAGCAGTAAAAGTTATCAGGCGACCCTTTGAGCTGGTCAAACAAGGTGATGCTCATACCGAAGTGCTCGTAGCCGTTCAAGCGCATGGCCACAAAGAGGTTCTCCCCCACATGTTTGATAAGAAGGAGAGCGATATAGGGCACGCAGATGAGCACAACGCGGTTGGCCCAAACGGTCGCCAAACTCATAACCATCGTCGCCCACAACCCGCACAGCACAAAGTTGACGACGAGTTTGAGGAGGACATACAGCAGCGGGGCTGAGAAAAAAACGTTCGCAAACAAATCGGTCGGTCCCATGTCTATGTACATGGCATCAGTGACGCGCGGCATGTATGCAGGCAAGAAACATGCGACGATAAGAAGGTTGACGATGAGCGGAATGGTGGCCAGCAGGCCGGCGCTCGTGAACACGGCGCAATAGCGCGCCTTGTAAAACTCCCCACGCGTTGAGCGCGTGAGAACCTGCGCGACATAGCCGCTCCGCACATCCGATGCTAAAGACCAAGCGTATCCCATAAGGACCAACAAGGGCAGCACCACAAAAAAGAAACCGGCTGCCGGATTTGCCCCTCTCAAGGGGAGCCAGTTGTTAAAACAGGAAAACGTGGTGTGATAGTAGTAGCTTTCATTGCCATACTCGGCAATGACTCGCTGCCAGTGACCGACATACGTGTTGACCTGGTACAAAGCGGCGGCAACGGCAAGCACGGTCAAGACGGCCATGGAACCCCTGAACCATGGGTTGCCCAAAGCCCTGCGCATCTCGTTTTGTAACAATCCCATTCTCAGTCCCCTCCCTTCGATAACAGCGGCTTCAGGTAAAACCTGTCAAAGATAGATGTACACACCAAGAAAGCGTCGGCAAGCCTGTCTTCCTCGCCGTCTTCCAGCGAGAAACCCAAGACGACGTGCGCTGTTTCGCCTTGGAGCAAGTCGATCTCTGCCTTCTCGTATGCACCTGATGTCTGGCCGTTTGCTAGCCATGTGCACCAGACAAGTCTTTCCGCATTGCCCCCAAAGGGGGTCGAGGTACAGATATCAAATCCATGCATATTAAGGACGACACCGTTTTCGGGAGCAGCATCTTTGTCGTTGTTCCACCATAGGTCGTGCTCAACGGCATCGATGTTTGTTGCATCAAGGCGCACGACAAGAAAAGGCTTGCTCCCGTCGTGAAACAGGCTGTTCGTCTTTCCGAGGTCTCCTTCGGCTTCAAGCGCCTCGGGGTATGAATCCTAGAGAACGGCGCTTTGGACCGTCAGTTCCACGTCGCCGTACCATTTCACATAATTGCATTCTTTACCAATCTCGCGATACGTGATGGTCATGGGCTCGCCGGCATTGACCGACCGCGTTGAATCCTCGAACAACTGCGGCTCGTTTGCCTTGTAGATTGCCTGACTCAAGTAGTATCCGCCAACGCATAGCGCAATAACCAGGACAATAACCGCCGCCGCGATCAACTCGCCCCGTCGCGAGCGTTTTGCAGGCATGTGCACCCCCTTTTGACAACTAGGGCGACATTGCAGGCGTGCCGCATGCAATGTCGCCCTTAATCCATCAAGAAGCGTTAGCGCCAGCCGTTATTGATAATCGAGCCATTGCCTGCATAGCTATCGGGGCTCCACACACCTGTCACATAACCAGGAAGAGACCATTGATAAGCGGTGAGGCGTACCAAATCGTATCCGCACTCTTTGAGGTCCGTTTTAAGCAGGAGACGCTCCTCTTCATCACTGCGATACAAGATACCAAACCCGTTGACAGTCAGAATCGACCCGTCTGTCCAAGAGCCACTCTCGTAGTCGAATCCTTCTCCATACACCTTGCACTTGTCGAAAGAAATATCCGTCGGGTAGATGAACAACGGCGACGTTTCTTCCTTCTGCTCACCTGCTGTACCAGCGGTCATCCCAGCTCCACCTACACTGAGGTCGAAATGGAAATCGGTATCTTCATGGTGGTACGGTTCAATGCCATCGTCTGCCATCGCAGGAACGGCGGCGCCCATTCCCATCACGAGCAAAAGAGATGCAACGGCCATTCGAAGTGATCTTGATTTGAGCAACATGCGTTTGTCCCTTCATCCAGTGGTCAGATATGCGAGAAAGCTCGCCTTCTTTGCTGCTCCCTTCTCGTGTGGCGAGCTGCCTCAGTGGCAAGCTTATGCTTATGAAAAACTCGCCCCTGTAGACAAAAGGCTTACATTGTGTCTACAGCTCTGACCTGGATGTTTACTGGCTATGCGACTCGTTTTGGGTCAAACTCATCCCAAAGGAGTCGCAAGAGATGATGTCGAGTTCTAATCCCCAGCTTTGCAAAGGCACGCCGACGCATGCTGTTGACGGTTGAAAGGGAGTATGGCAATTCCTCTGCAACTTGCGCCATGGAGCTTCCCCGAGAAAGAGCGACAACCACTCGGACTTCATCTGGAGTCAGTCCCTTACCAATCAAGAATCCTTCAAGGCGCTCCATGCTCACATTGGGCAAATCACGTCCCTCTTCATCCATCCCCGCCCAGGCGAACAGGCAGCATGCAGCCCCCGCAAGCATGCAAAGGAACGCGCACAGCACCGCAATCACATCCGGGTTAACTGTATTGTCAAACTCGTACAGCTTCGTTGCTCCCCATATATTCGTGGCATACACCGCTACGCAGCATCCCATTGCCGCCGCAATGCAGCCGCAAAGACCCCTCTTTCCCAGCGAATCCGTGCACCCTGGACCTTCACCACGCTGCAAGATCCGCACCGCCACAAATATGGCAAGCCCCACGAGCAGGCCGAAGCACAATCCCCTTGCCCATATGAACAGGCAGGCACATCCGATACCGATGCCGCATATAGACCACTGTGCGCCATTGCGTCTCAGCACGTGCAACATCGCCAAATTGAACAGGGCAAGCATCACCAGGCCAGTAGATTGCAGAGAGTCAAATGCAGTGGCACGCCATGTCTCTTCCCAAACGAAAGCAGCACCGAAACATGCCAACGTTGTAACTGCGTAAGCATTCCCAGCGCGCACATTTCCGACGTGCATCGGCGCACAATCGACCCCACTCGCAAGAATCGCCCCGGCGATTACCGCAAGCATTGACACAACGCAGGCAAGCCACCGCGACCCTTCAGAGAATAAAGCAAGCAGAACAAGAGTCGACACGCACCCCACCGCAACGAGAACACCCCTCGTTGTAGCAGGTAGAATGCAGAAATCCCTTCTCATATATAGAACGCTGGTACAAACAAATCCAGCAACGGAGCAGAGGAGTCCCATGCGTTGCGGAAAATACAGAGTCGTCTGGTCGACGGCGATTCCCGATTGATACACCAAACAGCCTGCCGCAAAGACCACAAGCAAAGCAGCCAGACCATATGGCAATGCCCCGCGCAACGGCGCATGTTGCCCTAACACATGTAGTACATGCGCACAGCCAGCCGCGAGCAACAAACCGGCTGCCGCAGAGTATGCCATGACCCATGTTGAATCCCAGATGAACGCCAACCGTCCATAAGGCATGAGCAGCAGGATAAACAAGGAAACCGTGCCAACGAAGCGAAGTGTTTCCGCCACAAGACCTTTGGATATACCCGCCTCGCCTCGAGCAGGGCCCTCGCCCCTGAGACACGTCCCAATCTCCTCGACGACACCGAGATGGCATGCCCTCTTCGACAATTCGGCGAGAAGCTGGTCAATTGTCTGATAACCCAGCTTCTTGCATATACGGCTTCTGTACGTACGTACGGTAGACGCTTGCATACCCAGCCTCTGCGCCACTTGAGCAGAATCAAGACCGTTGGAACAAGCCGCAAGAACCTCCAATTCCCGATTGGACAGCCCGGCCCCGTTTAGCAGGCGACGTATCGTTTCGTCAGAAAAACCCGTCTCGGAGCAACCGTTAGCAATATGGTCAGACCCCAACCGGGAAGGCGCACCAAGTCCCGCGCTGGCACGATGCCACAGTACCGCAATGGCCAAAACCGCAAGCAGACACAGGCCATGAACAGCAAGCATCACCAAGGCGCAGCCTTTGCCCATGGGGACGGCAAGAAGACCGAAACGACATGCGGCACGGAAAGCGAGCTCTCCCAAACAGAACGGAACGAGGCAATGCATGCCACCAAGAGGTACGATTATTGAAGCAGCGGCAAGACACAATGCGATGCAGGGCGTCGCAAGCAGACCGACCGGCATCGCAAGCGCGGCACCAACCGAAGTCCTCGTAACGCCCAATGCAAAAGCAATACCCGGCAACGCGATAAGAATAGCCCGAATGGCAGCTTCGTCCCTTCGCCCAAAAGACTTACTCCCACTGCGAACCATGTCCCCATTGTTCGCGCCTAGAAAATCTTTAGAATCAATCGCCTGTGAAGGATTCGCCTGAAATACCGTCCCGCAAAGCACGGCGAAAATAAAGGCAAGCCCCTTCTCGTAATAACCGGCTTCGACACCAGCACCCGAAAGGTCGAGCACCCAGTCATACGGAACTCCTGAGCCTTCTTGCAAAAGCAAAGCTGAAAAGGTCGACGAATCCAACGCAACCGGCAATAGCAAGGCAAACAGTTCCAGCAATACTAAAAGAAGATTCAGTCCCAGTCCCGCATCCAGAAGAGACCACTTTGCCTTCTCGTTACGACAAGCAACTCGTACGACAGCGGTTTGTCCAGCCCAGATGCCCAGCAACAACCCAAACGCGACGAGGCCATAGGAGCCGGAATACATCCAACCGTAAGCATCGCCATGGTTTCCCAACACGTAGGGTCCGCCCATCACGCAGGCAAACCAGAGACACCAAAGCACCCTCCAAGCGATTTCATGATTCACGGCAGGCTCCTTTTCATTGATGAAAATCCTACCCTATCACTGCATGTGAGGCATCCTGTTTCGGAATGTGTCAGTCACATCCAACATTGCGCCTTTCACCGACCGATCGGGAGACCCAACCAACAGGCAAAGCCTTTTTCATGGCTTGCATCGGCATGGCCCCATCTCCCCAGGCAGGCGTCACGTGTGGCACCCCCGCCCACAGCACACCCACATATGGGCAGGAAAATCAGGCATTCAGCGCATGTTTTGCTGATTCCCATGCCGCATTTCGCCTTTTGGGGTTTATCCTTACGGTTTGCGGCACGTCGTCGCATGCGGGCACGCCGTCCGCTCCCCGACCCCGACCAAGGAGGGCCAGCCATGATCGAGTTCTACAAGACCGGCCCTGAGGGCACCAAGCAGGTCGAGGCGCCCGAGCCTGGTTGCTGGGTGAGCATCACCTGCCCCACGCCCGAGGACCGCGCCTGGCTGCATGCCAAGGCCGGCATCGTGCCCGAGTTCGTGCGCAGTGCGCTCGACGACGACGAGAGCTCGCACCTCGACTTCGACGACGACACGAACCAGACCCTCGTCATCGTGGACTGTGCCGCCCTCGAGGACGCCTCCGACCTGGAGGATCCCTCCATCACGCAATACGACACCCAACCGCTCTCGGTGCTGCTGCTGCCCGAGTCCAACATGATCGTGACCGTGAGCCTCACGCCCAACACCACGATCGACGCCTTCTCCTCGGGACGCGTCCGCGGCCTGGACACCCGCCGCACTACGCGCTTCCTGCTGCAGCTTTTGCTCAACATCGCCCAGACCTACCAGAGCTACCTGCGCAACATCAACAAGCAGTTCACGCGCACCGAGAAGCTGCTGCGTAAGACCATGCGCAACGAGGAGCTTATCAAGATGCTCGGCTTGGAGAAGTCGCTCGTCTACCTGTCCACCTCGCTCAAGGCAAACGAGGTCACGCTGGGCAAGATCCGCACGGGCCGCATCATTCGCCTGTACGAGGAAGACCAAGAGCTGCTCGACGACGTCCTCATCGAGCTGTCACAGGCAATCGAGATGGCGAGCGTTTCCACCACCATTTTGAACGGCACCATGGAGGCGTTCGGCTCGGTCATCTCCAACAACCTGAACATGGTCATGCGTACGCTCACCATCATCACGGTGGTGCTGGCCGTGCCCACCATCGTGTTCAGCTTCTACGGCATGAACGTCGAGGACCTGCCGCTTGTCTCCTCGCCTATATTCGCCGTGCTCATCGCCCTGGCCGTCTCCGTGGCAGTCGCGCTCGTCATCGTAAAAGCGAAGCTTTTCCGCTAAGCATGGTTTGCCCGATACGGGTACTTTACTTGGCTAAAACCTATAAAAATGGTTGCTTTTTCGTGACTTCGCCGATTATTCGCGATTTACCACGTCACGAAATATGCGAGTGCTAGCATTCGAATGGCACTTAACCGCCCGAGAAAGAGGAGCACATGAGCCGCGCATTAAACTTCAACGCAGGCCCTGCGGCACTTCCGCAGGAGGTTCTTGCCACCGCTGCATCCGAGATGCTCGACTGGCACGGCACCGGTTTGTCTGTGATGGAGATGAGTCATCGAAGTTCAGCGTTCAAGCAGATCATCGACTCTGCCGAGGCGTCCCTTCGATCTCTGCTCGGCGTGCCCGACAACTACAAAGTTCTCTTCGTGCAGGGCGGCGGCACCACGCAGTTTGCAAGCGTGCCCATGAACCTCATGCACACCGGCACCGCCGACTACGTCCTGACCGGCACCTGGAGCAAAAAGGCCTTCAACGAGGCAAAGCTCTACGGCACGCCCCGCGCGCTCGCCACAAGCGAGGATCGAGCGTTCTCCTACATCCCCGACTGCTCAGGCCTTGTTCCCAGTGCAGACGCCAGCTACGTCTACATCTGTGAGAACGAGACCATTGGCGGCATCGAGTGGAACGAGGCAAAGCTTCCCCAGACGGGCAGCGTTCCCCTGGTGAGCGACGTGTCGTCGTGCTTCCTGTCGCGCCCCATGGACGTGAGCCGCTACGGCCTCATCTGGGGAGGCGCACAGAAGAACGTGGGCCCGGCCGGCGTCACCATCGTCATCGTGCGCGACGACCTGGTGCGCGAGGACGTCCATCCCGCCACGCCCACCATCCTGCGCTACAAGACCATGGCCGATTCCGGCTCGATGTACAACACGCCTCCCTGCTGGGGCATCTACATCTGCGGCCTGGTGTTCGACTGGATCGCGCGTCAGGGCGGCCTTGCCGCCATGGAGGAGCGCAACGCAACCAAGGCGAAGGTGCTCTACGACGTGCTCGACGCAAGCAAGCTCTTCCGCGGCATTGCCTCGCCTGAGTCGCGCAGCCAGATGAACGTGACCTTTACCTGCGGTGATGCCGACAAGGACGCCGCCTTTGTGAAGGCCGCCACCGAGGCCGGCTTTGTGGGCGTGAAGGGCCACCGCAGCGTGGGCGGCATGCGCGCGAGCATCTACAACGCGGTGCCCCAGGAAAACGTGGAGGCGCTCGCCAAGTTCATGCGCGACTACGAAAGCGCCAACGCCTAAGTTCATGCGCGCATCGCGCGTATCGCACCGAAAAACAATAGGCGACCCGGCACGGCCGGGGGCGCCCCACACATACAGCGAACGGCAGGCACCCTAGCCCGCCCCACACGAAGGGATGATCTATATGCGTAAGGTCAAGACCATCGACAACATCACGAAGAAGGGCCTCACCGACCTGGGCGAGGGCTATGAGATTGTCGACGACATCAATGACGCCGAGGGCATCATCATCCGCAGCTCCTCCATGCACGAGATGACGCTGCCCCAGGGCATCGAGGCCATCGCACGTGCCGGCGCCGGTTTCAACAACATCCCGATCGAGCGCTTCGCGCGCCAGGGCGTCGTCGTCTTCAACACCCCCGGCGCCAACTCCAACGCCGTGAAGGAGCTCATGGTCTGCCTCTTCATGATGGCAAGCCGCGACGTGCTCGGCGGCATCAAGTGGTGCCGCGACCACGAGGAGGACCCGGATGCCTACGTGCATGCCGAGGCCGCCAAGAAGGCCTTCGTGGGTCAGGAGATCAAGGGCCGCACCGCGGGCGTCATCGGCCTGGGCAACGTGGGCTCCAAGGTCGCCAATGCCCTCGTTGACCTGGGCATGAAGGTCTACGGCTACGACCCCTACATCGCCGTGAAGGACGCCTGGCAGCTCTCCCGCGAGGTCGTGCGCCTCGACGACCTCAATGACCTGTGCGCCAGGAGCGAGTACGTCACCGTGCACGTGCCCAGCGAGCCCGACACCTGGGGCCTCATCGGCAAGCAGCAGATCGACGCCATGCCCGACGGCGTGAAGCTCTTCAACTACTCCCGCGAGACGCTTGTTGACGAAGACGCCGTGGACGCCGCGCTTCGCTCGGGCAAGATCAAGCAGTTCTTCACCGACTTCTGCACGCCCAAGGTGCTGCGCATGCCCAACACCGTCGTGACGCCCCACGCCGGCGCCGGCACCGCCGAGGCCGAGGAGAACTGCGCCACCATGGCAGTCGCCCAGCTCAAGGACTACCTGGAGAACGGCAACATCACCAACTCCGTGAACTACCCGACCGTCCACATGGGCGTGTGCCGCGACGCCGGCCGCATCGCGGCCCTGCACGCCAACATCCCCAACATGATCGGCCAGCTCACGGCCGCGCTTGCCGCCCAGGGCGTCAACATCACGCGTATGGCCAACGAGTCGCTCGGCGACAACGCCTACACCCTCTTCGACCTGGGCGAGCCCGCCACCGAGGCGACGGTGGAAGCGCTGAAGGCAATCCCCGGCATGTATCGTGTAAGGGTGGTTAAGTAATGAACATCGTTTGCACTGACCTGGAAGGTGTGCTCGTTCCTGAGATTTGGGTTGAGTTCGCCCGCGCTGCCAACATCCCCGAGCTGACGCGCACCACGCGCGACGAGCCCGACTACGACAAGCTCATGAAGTGGCGCCTGGGCGTGCTTGCCGAGCACAACATGGGCATCAAAGAGATTCAGCAGGTCATCGACACCATCGAGCCCCTTGAGGGTGCCCGCGAGTTCCTCGACGAGCTGCGCGCGACGACGCAGGTCATCATCTTGTCCGACACCTTCGAGCAGTTCGCCCAGCCCCTCATGCGCAAGCTCGGCTGGCCCACCATCATGTGCAACACGCTCGAAGTTGCCCCCGACGGCCGCATCACCGGCTACAAGATGCGCTGCACGCCTTCCAAGCTCACAACGGTGCAGGCGCTGCATTCCTGCGGCTACGACACCATCGCCTTCGGTGACTCCTACAACGACCTGGGCATGATCGAGGCAAGCAAGGCAGGATTCCTGTTCCGCTCCACGCCCGAGATTCAGGCCGCGCACCCCGAGATTCGCGCCTTCGACGACTACGGCGAGCTTCTCAAGGCCGTCAAAGCAGCGCTGTAAGGCTCGCGCCCCTACTGCGCCATAAACCCTTCCAAGGCCTCGACCTGGTATTTCCTCGCCAGGCCGAGGCCTTTTTGCACAAAGCCGCCCGAGAAGCGCTCGCGCACGATGTGAGTGTAGCGCGCCTCGTCGGGGTCGGTGAACTTGCGACGCTGGCAAGCCAGGCAGTCGAAGGCCTTCTGAGGCGCATCCACGCGACGCAAGAACATCTCCATCTCGGCGAGCAGGCGCATGGCCGAGTGCGAGACGGAGTCCACGCCCCAGCCCGGCACGTCGATCTTCACGGTGCGCAGGTCATAGTGGGCCGCACGTTTGAAGTTTGCCGCCGCTTGAATCTGCTGGGCACTCGTGAGGGGCATTGCCGGCAAGCTTGCAAGCCACAAAAGGAAGAGCTGGGCAAAGTACACGTCAGCCTCGTTGACCCCTGCCGGATACAAGGGGTTGAGGTCGAACATGCGCAGCTCGATGTGGCTCGTGTTGCCCGGACGCAGCGTGTCGAGGCCGTAGGCGCCGCGCGGCTTTACGCGCACGGGATAGTAGAGCTCGCTGGGCTGACGAATGAGCCCCTGGTCAACGTATGCCTGGATGCGCACAGCATAGGCGTCGATGCTCGAATAATCCAGGATGGGCGTGAACTCGTTCCAGTATCCCAGCTCACTGCAGCGGACGCTCCCCATACCTAGGTAGAGGTCGTCGCCGAAGAGGGCTTTCTCGGCATAGGACGAATCGAGCAGCGGGCTCGCGGCCGTCACGGCGGTCATAATCCAACCAAAGGCGACTGCCTTCTGCGCCAGGTCGAGGTAGAAAGCGTCCTTATATGTGGCGAAGTCGGCGCCGCCGCCCGCCGCACAGTTCGCTTCGAGCAGCGCATCGGCAAACGAGAAGTTGAAGTGGATGCCGCTGAACACCATCTTGTAGCGCCCATAGCGGTCGGAAAGGTACTGGCGGTAGACCGTCTTCTCGGCCTGCTCGTCGCAGAACTGCGCGATGGGAACGTCGTTCTCGTTTCTGATGTACGGTGGGTTCGAAAACGGCCAGAGCAACTCGGGGGGCTCCATGGCAGCAAGCGTGCGCTGCTCAACCGCGTCGTAGCCAGCAAGCTCGGCCACGCATGCCTCAGGGCTGCCCGAGATACCCGTGTTTATCTCGCACTGTATCTCGGAGAAGTCCCGCACGATATGGCCGTGGCCACCGAAGGGGTTGGGCGTATGGGCGAGGAACCCCTCGGGCGTCACGCGCAGATTCTCGCGCTCCAACCCGAAATTGCCCTCGAAGAGGTGCGTCCGCACATTCTCGTTGTCCACGCGCAGCATCGCAACAACTCCTTCTGCACCTGCGCCACACCTCGTCGCGCAAAAAATGACGCATGTTTGCGTTTTAAATTGAGCCCGCCCAGTATCCAAAGCAAGGTGCTCAACGTTTTACCAGCTAGATGGCTTACCGATGTACGGGCAACTCTAGCCAGTCAAATTAAAACGCAAACGTGTCCTCTTTTTTAACCCGAACCTGAACTTTGGGGGCGCAGAATGCCACGCGCGATGCGGCCGCACGCGAATTCTGCGCCCCCAAACGGAATCTGACCTTGGTTAGAACTCCAGCTCCATAAGCTTGGCGAGGGCGTAGATGTAAATCTTGAGCGAGCGCTGGAGCAGCTCGACGGAAACACCTTCGTCGGGACCGTGCATGGAACCCACGAAGCTCGGGAACTCCTCGCCGGGCTCCTCGGGGCCGAAGCTCGCCGCGCAGGCAAACTTGCGCGCGTACGTGCCGCCGCCCATGGTGACGGGCTCGGCCTGCTTGCCCGTGAACTCGTTGTATGCGCCGATGAGCGCCTGGATGGCAGGATGGTCGGGGGCCACATAGAAAGGCACCGCGTCGGATGTCAGCGTGAACACGCAACCATGCTTAGCCGCAAACTCCTCGAGGATGGGCACCATGTGAGCGGTGGTGGTGGACTTGGGGTAGCGGATGTCGATGGTCTGCTCGATGCGGCCCGCCTTCTTGTGGATGGTGCCGCCGATGCAGGTGAGCGGATCGAAAAGGTCGTCGGTTGCGTCGATGCCCACGCTCGAGCCATCCGTGGAGGCATGCAGCTGGGAGAGCAGCTCAAGGTAGTCGCGCTCGGCGCCCTCGACGAGGTCTGCGCGCAGGAGATAGTTCACCAGCATGCCAATGGCATTGCGCGTGCCCTCGGGAAGTGAGGCGTGTCCGCCCTTGCCGTGCGCGGTGATGCGGGCAAGCGCAGCGCCGGCCGCGGGTGCCTGCGCGCCCTCGGGCAAATCAGCTGCCGTGCAGGCAGCAACTTCGATACCTTCTACCTGGGGCAATGTGGCGGCATCGGCAAGAACCCAAGCCTGTGCCAGACCGGGAATGGCATTGGTCACCGTGCCACCCTCAAGTGCGACGAGCAGGCCGCCCTCAAGCGCAGGAGAGGTAAACGTGCCACCGCAGTGACCCTTCTCGCCCACGCCGGCAGGGAAGCTTGCGTCGGGCGTGAAGAGGAAGGTGGGACTTTCATGCACCGACAGATAGTGATCGACGTCGGTCATGCCGACTTCCTCGTCGCTGCCGAAAATGAGACGCAGGCTGTAGGGCAGCGTTTCACCGCGCTCGATGAAGTAGCGGGCCATGTACGCGGTGAGAACGGCCGGGCCCTTGTCGTCGATCACGCCGCGGCCGAGCAGATAGCCCTCGCGCTCAGTCATGGTGAAGGGGTCCTGCGTCCAGCCCACGCCAGCCGGCACCACGTCGACATGCGCGATGGTGGCGATCTGCGTGTCGCTCTTGCCGGGCAGGTCGGCATAGCCGATGTAGCCGTCCATGTCGCGAGGCTCCAAGCCCAGGCGCTTCGCCATGTCGAGCGCACAGGTGAGGGCACGCTTGGCCTCGGGACCGTAAGGAGCACCTTCCTCGGCCTTGTCAGACTCGGCCACGCTGGGAATGGCCACGAGCGCGGCCAGGTCCTCGACCACGGCAGGCCACACGCGCTCGACGTAGGCCTCGATATCGGAAATGAGCTGGGTGTCGTCCATAAGTGGGGCTCCTTTGTCTCATAAGGTTTTACGAGGGCATGGTAGCAAAACCATGCCAGCAAAGCCGTAACGGTTGCAACCTGGAAACAAAAAGGCGCGCCCGCTCGGACGCGCCCTTCAATACGGCGGAATATACGACCTTAAGCGAGCACGTCGCCGAGAACCTCGCGCAGGCTGGCGGCGTAACGCTCGTCGGCCAGGGCCATGCGCACGTTGGCGGCGATAAGGTTGGGGATGGTGCCCGTGTCGTAGCCCTCGGCAGGGTCGATGACCACGGCGTACATCTCCTCCTCGGCCAGGGCGCGCACAAGGGCGTCGGTGAGCTGGATCTCGTTGCCCTTGCCGGGCTCCTGAGTGGCAAGCAGCTCCATGACCTTGGCGGAGAGCAGGTAGCGGCCGAAGATGGCCAGGTTGGAGGGGGCGTCCTCAAGGGCCGGCTTCTCAACCATCTGGTCGATCTTCCACACGGCGCCGGGCTCGTTGGCTGCGGAACCCTCGGCACCAGCGAGCGTGCCCACAAACTGGCCGCCCACGATGCCGAAACGCGAGACCTCGGAATCGGGCACGGCAACGACGGCGATGACGCTCGCGCCGTTGTGGGCGCGGCTCACCTCGGCGAGCTTGGGCAGGATGGTGTGCTCAGGCACCACGACGTCGCCAAGCAGCACGTAGAAGGCGTCATCGCCCGTCTGGGGGGCGGCGCACAGCACAGCGTGACCCAGGCCGAGCGGTTCCTCCTGGTAGACATAGGAAACAGGCAGCGAGCCGGCATGGTCGACGGCGTCGGCGTACTTGTCCTTGCCACGGCCGCGCAGCATCTCGGAGTAGGCGGGGTCGGGCGTGAAGTTGCCCTCGATGAGGGGCTTGGTCACAGAGGTCACGATGACGCAGCCATCGCACTCGGGCGCGGCGAGGGCCTCCTCAGCCACATGTTGGATGACCGGGCGGTCGAGCACCGGCAGCATCTCCTTGGGAACGAGGTGCGTCGCAGGAAGGAAGCGCGTGCCCAGACCGGCGGCAGGAATGATTGCTTTCATTGAGATGTCCTCCATATACAAGCAAGCATGACAATCAAAGGACGGTCGCGTCGCCTTGAAAAGAGACCCACCAAGACGGCAACCGCAGATACCACGTACACAAAACTCTACCACGCACGACGCAGGCGCCCTCGCCGAACGGCCTCACTCCAGGCATAACGCACGGAGTAAACCGCGTCGCACAGCCAGTCGCCTTACGCCCAGGGGTCACGCTCGAAAAGCGGCTCCTTGCGTGCGGGGCGATCGGAATAGGGGTCGTAGCCGTCATCGTCTTCGTTTTCCGCTCGCACAAAGGGCGAGGCAGGCTTGGGCTTGGATGCCGAGGCAGCTGGGGAAGCCGTACCAGGCTTCACCGCCCCTGCGACACCCCCGGCGCACGGCACGTTTGCCTTCTCCGCCAGGTTCTTCTCATCCATGCCCTACGCCTCCTTGCTCTGAGAGACTGCCGCAGCAGCACGCTCGCCTACCTGGGCCCACGTCTGCTCATGGGCGGCGATCCGCCTGTCATGCTCGGCCTGCAGACGCGTAAGGCGCCCCATCTCGCGCGCCACAAAGACACCCGTGACAATGATGGCGAGCGCATCGGCAAAGGCCGGGGCCAGGGGCAGCGCCGCCAGGGGCGTGAGGTTCAGGAAGTTGGGCAACACGGCAGGCACGATGAAGAGCGCCGGCAGATAGAAGATGAGCTGGCGCGTAAGCGTGAGGATGGTGGCCTTGATCGGCTGGCCCGTAGCCTGGAAGTAGTTGGAGCACACCACCTGGAACGGCACGACCGGGAACATGAGCGTCATGAACAGCAGGCTCTGAGCGGCAAAGTCGAGCAGGTCATGGCCCACGTTGAAGAAGAGCATGATCTGGTCGGACAGCGCACGGCACGCCGCCCACAGGATGAGGTTCGTCACGATGGCGGCGCCGACCGTCCACCACAGCGCCTTGCGCACGCGACGGTAGTTCTGGGCACCGTAGTTGTAGCCAAGGATGGGCTGGGCGGCGATGGAGAAGCCCAGCACCACAAAGAAGAGCAGCGAGATGACCTTGTTGACCGTGCCGATGGCCGTGAGGCCGCCGTCGGCGCCGATGACGTCGGTGGCGCCGAGGTTGGTGATCTGCAGGTTAAGCATCGAAGATGTGAGCGCCGAGGCCACCTGCACGCAGAACGACGACAGGCCGATAGCCGTGATGCTGCGAATCATCGGGCCGTCGAAACGGATGAACTTGCGGCGGAAGCTGAGCTTGGACTTGCCGCGCAGAAAGTACGCCAGCACAAGCACGGTGGTCACGGTCTGACCGATGACGGTGGCGACGGCCGAACCCACCATACCCATGCCCATCACCATGACGAGCAGGTAGTTCGCAAACGCCGAGACAACCGCACCGGCAAACGTCACGGCAAGCGCGGTGTTGGGCGCGCCGTCGGTGCGGATGAAGTTCGAGATTCCCAGGCCGATGGCCTGGATGGTGAAGCCCGCCAGGATGATGGAGCAGAACTGGTGGGAGTACTCGCGGTTGGTGTCGGTGGCACCCAAGAAGTCGAGCGTGGGTGTGAGAAACAGCTCAGCGACGATCGTGAGCGCGAGAGGCACCACGATGAGCATGAGCAGCGTGACCGACATGGCGCGGTTGGCTTCCTCGACCTTGCGCTCGCCCAGGCGAAGGGCTGCGATGGCGTTGCCGCCCACGCCGAACCACGCGGCGAAGGCACCCGTGAGCATCATGAGCGGGAAGGCGACCGTGGTGGCCGCGATGCCGGCGTCGCCCACACCGTGGCCCACGAAGAAGGTGTCGATGAGGTTGTAAACGGCGCTCACCATCATCGACAGGATGGCGGGCGGGGCGAATTTGAGCAGCAGGCGCGGGATGGGTGCCGACCCAAGCGGGTTGGGGTCAGACGTAGTGCCGGCGACGCTTACAGCTGCGGGCTTTTGCTCATCAGTCACGGGTAACACTCCTCGAACAGTCAATCAAACATGCAGGTAAAACAAGCAATCTTACAATCAGCTGCCCCAATGCGAGGAGGCTGGGTGTCAGGCTCCCGGGAAACCAAGGCGCTTCGGAGCCCCGGCACAAGGCGCAGCAAAAAGGCTGTCACCCCGCCCCAGGCGGCATGACAGCCAGGCTTCTACTCCTGCGCCTCAGGAAGCGCCATCCCACCCACGGCGGCGTAAATCGCGCCCGTGCAGGCGGGGGTAGAACCGCAACACGAGCCCACAAGACTCGCGCCCGCCGCCACAAGCCGAGCCGCCGCAACCGCGAAGTCATCGGGGCTCACCGGCCAGACAAGACCACGACGCGGCAGCTCGCGCGGCACACCTGCGGAAGGCAGCGCGATGAGCGGCAGCCCACAGGCGGCCCTCATCGCGCGTACGCAGGCAAGCGTCTCATCGGGGGCCATGCAGTTGCAGCCCACGGCCGCGGCACCGGCGCGCTCAAGAATGCGCGCGCACTCGGCGGCGTCGGGCGCATCGGGCCCCACGAAGCTCATGCACGCGAACACAGGCAGGTCGCAGGCGGTCTGCGCCGCATCGAGCGCCGCCAGGGCGTCGTCGAGCGAGGTGAAGGTCTCGAGCAGGATCGCATCGGGCGCCGCAGCCGACAAGGCAGCCGCCTGCTCCAGGTACTGCTCGCGGGCGCTCGCGTACCCCACGGCCGGGCCCTGCGCCTGCGCCGCTGCGGCCGCCTCATCGCAGGACGCACGTGCCTCAAGCGCAGCCAGGCCGCTGCCCGGCTCGACCTGCACGCCGCATGGGCCCATGGCGGCCAGCACATGGGGGAAGCCCGCCTCGCGGGCCAAGCGCACGCCCTCCATGTTGATGGCACCGACCTGGCCGGCCAGGCCCTCCGATGCCAAGCGCGAGCTTGTGGCACAAAACGTGTTGGTCACGGCGCAGTCGGCGCCCGCGATGCGATAGAGCTGGTGCATCTGCTCGATGGCATCGGGCTCCTCGAGGTTGAGGCTGCACACGTTGCCCTCGAAACCCTTCTGGGCCAGGTAGGTGCCCACGGCACCCTGCACCACGAGCACGTCCGAACCCAACCGCTCCGTAATTCCAGGCATGGGGGATGCCCCTTTCTCAGCTCGTCCGCCGCCTCGGGCGGCGTGGTTTCCTACAGCGCGGGCCCTGCGGGCTCGTCCACGTACACAGGCAGCTTGTCAAGCGTCTGCCGATAACCGCCGGGCCCGTAGCTCAGGCACTTGGCAACGCGCGCCACCGTGGTGGACGAGACGCCGGTCTTGGCCTGGATGCGCTCGTAGCTCGCGCCGGCGTCGAGCATGCGCGCCACCTGAAGCCTGCGCGAGAGGTCCTCGATCTCGCGCGGCGTACACAGGTCCTGCAGCAGCGCATAGGCGCCGTCGGCATTGTCAAGCGAGACGAGCGCATCGAGCAAAGCGCGCTGTTCGGGCGGAAGCGCCGCCACGTCCTCTGAATGCATGCGTCAAACCTCCTGGTTCTGCGCGCCTTACAGCACGTCCTCGCTGTCTTCGAACAGAATCTGGCGCTCGGCGCCGCTCAGGCATGCGCGTGCCTGCTCACGCAGGTTGTTCATGCCCGAAAGGAATTTGCGGTACATCACGACAACCAGGTAACGGCCGCGCGGCGTGAGCGTGAGCTCGTCGGCGTTATTGGTGGCAAAGGCGCCGTTGAGCGCCATGAAGGCCATCTCGGCAGGCAGGCCCGCCTCGACCGAGCAGCCGAACTCACGCTTGAACGCGCGCTTATCCAGGCGCAGCTTGTACAGGTTCACCAGGAAGCTGTAGCGCATGAGGCTGCGCTTGGACATGGCCGCCTTGCCCATGATGGACATCTTACCCGACTCGATCGCGGCGTTGTAGTCGGCGATGCTGAAGTGGTTCACATACAGGGCGCCCGCCAGGTGCGTGATGGAGCCCGAGCCGATGGCGGGGTAGTCGTCGTAGTTGGTCTGGTACTCCTCGATCTGCGGCGCGGAGGCGTCGGTGTTGGCATCCTTGCGCGTAAAGGTCCACAGGGTCGAGCGGTGGAAGTCGGGGTTCTCACCGCCGGCCAGCGTCTCGTCGATGATCTTGTAGAACTCGTACTCGCGCGGGTAGTCGAGCTTGCCCAGGGTCTGGGCCATCTTCTGCTGCGTGCCGTGCGACACGTAGAGCGGCGAGAACGTGGTCTGCTGGGCCCCGCAGGCGCGGATCTTCTCAAGGTCGCTGCGCAGGATCTCCTCGGTCTGCGAGGGGAAGTTGAAGATCATGTCGACGTTGATAAGGTCGAAGTGGCTCTTGGCGGCCTGGATGCGCTCGAAGATCTCCTCGCCCGAGCCGTACTTCTTGTAGCGGTCCATCTGCTTGAGCAGGCCGTCATCGAAGCTCTGCACGCCCACGGAGAGGCGCTGCACGCGACCCTCCATCTGCGAGAGCCACGGGTCCACCAGGTGGTTGGGGTTGGTCTCCACGGCCACCTCGGTGACGGAGAAGTTCTCGTGCGCCTGGTCGATGGTGGCGCACAGCTCGTCGAGCAGGATGGTGGGCGTGCCGCCGCCGAAATAGAGGCTCTCGAAGTCGTAGCCCAGGTCCTTGAGCATCATCATCTCTTTGCGCATGTTGGCAAAGTAGGGCCTGGCCACCTCCTCGCGGAAGTGGTAGCGGTTGAAGCTGCAGTAGGGGCAAAGCACCTGGCAGAAAGGAACATGCAGGTAGAGCATGTATTTACGGCCTGGTTCGGGGGCCGGGAAATGCGTCTCGGGCGTAGGCTTGAGAACAAGCTGAGACTTGGCCATGGTGCCCACAACGGTGGAGAGGAATCGTTCAGCGAGCAAGGGTCGCGCCTCCAATAAAACGAGTGGTGTACGCAGGCAATACTAAAGCATGAAAGCACGTGGTGTAAGGGGGTTTTACTCCTCGCGTCCAACCCCCACGTTTCAGGTACGTACGGCCGCCGTCTGGTTTGCGCTGTTTGGCGAGCGCGGCAGATTCAAGCACGCAAGCGACTGTATTTAGGGTATCCTATAGGGCGTTTGGCTTGTTTACTTGTCTGATTTCGGCCTCTAGCTGCGAAAAGGAGCGTCATGACAAAAGCGCGCGTTGTCGCCTTCGACATCGACGGCACTCTTTTGCAGGGCCAATCTGGCACGCTCATCCTCAAATACCTCATGACGCGTCGCCTTGTGCGCATTCGCACCATCGCCCTGTGCAGTTGGTGGGGCATCCGCTACAAGCTCCACCTCCCCTATCGCCAGAACGAACCCCGTGAGCGCATCTTCACCGACCTGTCGCAATACACCCCCGAGGGCATCCATCGCATGATGGAGATGTTCCACGACGACATCATGGTCCCGCGCTACCGCGCCGACGGCATCGCCAAGGTCAAGGAGCACGTCGCGGCAGGCGACCACGTGGCGCTTGTGAGCGCGACCTTCGAGGAGGTCGCCCGCGTGGCACGCGAGTACCTGGGCTGCGAGACCTGCATGGGCACCGTCATGGAGCGCGACGAGTCCGGCCGCTACACCGGCGCCGTTGCCGGCGAGACCCCGGCAGGCGAAGAGAAGGTCCGCCGCATCCGCACCTGGGCCGATGCCACGTTCGGCAAGGACGGCTGGGAGCTCGTGCACGCCTACGGCGACCACCACACCGACGCCCCCATGCTCCAGATGGCCCAGACCGCCCACGCCGTGAACCCCGACATCATGCTGCGTTGCCACGCCAAGAGGCTGGGCTGGGAGATTCTGGAGTGGAAGTAGCGCAGGTGGGACTGACGCCCGCAAGCGATATGCAAGCAACCGAAAACCCCGCAGACGGCCTCGGCCGTCCCTTTGGCATGGAAGCCCTGCTCGTCGAGGGTGTGGAGGCATTCCAGTCACGCATGCGCACGCTGGCCGCGCCTCTGTGGCGCGAGCTTCCCTGGAGAGGCGTCGACGACCCTTACCTCGTGTGGATCAGCGAGGTCATGCTCCAGCAGACGCAGGTCGTGCGCGTGCAGGGTCGCTGGGCCGACTGGCTCGAACGCTTTCCCAGCGTGCAGGCGCTTGCCCAGGCCCCTCAGGCAGAGGTGCTGCAGGCCTGGCAGGGCATGGGGTACAACAGACGGGCGCTCGCGCTTCACCGCTGCGCCCAGACCGTGGTCGAGCAGTTCGACGGCATCTGGCCCCACGGCATGAAGGAACTCACGGCGTTGCCCGGCATCGGCCCCTCCACGGCGGCCGGCATCCGCGCCTTCGCCTTCGACGAACACGGCGTCTACCTGGAGACCAACGTGCGCGCCGTTCTCATCCATGAGTTTTTTCCCGGAACGGACAAGGTGGCCGACAAGGAGCTTGTGCCCCTGGTGGAACTCACCTGCCCTCCCAGCGGCCAGGACGTGCGCGGCTGGTATTACGGCCTGCTCGACATCGGCGCTCATCTCAAGAAAACGCTCCCCAACCCCACACGCCGCGCCAGCGCCTACACGCGCCAGTCGCCCTTTGCAGGATCGCGCAGGCAAAAGCGCGCGGGCATCGTGCGCATCCTTCTCGGCGCCCACGCGCAGGGCGAACCGCTCCCCGAGCAGGAGGTCTACGCCCGACTTGCCAGCGAGGAACTCGGAGCCGGCAGGCCCGCCCCCGAGGTCGCCCTTGTTCAAGATATCCTGGCCGACCTGGCAAAAGAGGGTTTCTGCACCCGTGACGAGCAAGGGCTGTGGAACGCGCGATAAGCGGCGCGGCAAGCCTCAACGAACAGAGTGTCAATGGTTTGAGAATCTCGCTTCATCGCGCGTAAAGCGTGGTATAAGCCCTCTAAAGCCGCGGTAACGCTGCTCAAAAACGAGAGGGAGGAACTGTCATGGATTTCGAGAGCTCTCAGACCAAGAAGAACCTTGAGGCCGCCTTTGCCGGAGAGTCGATGGCCACCAACAAGTACACCTATTTTGCCTCCAAGGCCAAGAAGGACGGCTACGTCGGCATTTCCGACATCTTCACCGAGACTGCCGGCAATGAGCGCGAGCATGCCAAGCTTTGGTTCAAATACCTCGAAGGCGGCGAGATTCGCTCCACCGCCGAGAACCTCGCAGCCGCCGCTGCCGGCGAGAACGAAGAGTGGACCCACATGTATAAGGAGTTTGCCGCCACGGCAGACGCCGAGGGCTTCCACGAGATCGCCGAGAAGATGCGCGGCGTGGCCGACGTCGAGGCCGCCCATGAGAAGCGTTACCGCGCCCTCATGGCACGCCTGGAGTCCGGCGAGGTCTTCAAGCGCGACGACGTCGTGGTGTGGAAGTGCCAGAACTGCGGACACCTGCACATTGGCAAGGAGGCCCCCGAGGTCTGCCCCGTGTGCGCACATCCCCGCAGCTACTTCGTGCAGCAGGTTGTGAACTACTAGGTTGATGCATCTGGCGGCCGCCCACCGCCACCCTACCAAAGGAACCCCGCCTTTCAACCCGTGCAAGGGCTGGAAGGCGGGGTTCCTTGTTTGGCGAGGGATGTGCGACTGAAACTCTCCCTATGGATTCGCATGGGTGACCAAAAACAAAAAGCCCGAAGGCGAATGCCTCCGGGCTTGTCATGAGCAAGTGGCGGGATGGACGGGGATCGAACCCGCGACCTCCGGCGTGACAGGCCGGCG
>JAHZHK010000046.1 GCA_019420325.1 Coriobacteriaceae bacterium
GAAGGCGGGGGTGATCCACACGCCCTTCTCGTTCTTCACGCCCTCGTAGCGCTGACGCAGCATCTCCTCAACGATCATGGCGAGATCGAGCTTCTCACGCTCGTTGCGGGCTTCGTTGAGGTACATGAACACCGTGATGAAGGGGGCCTGGCCGTTGGTGGTCATGAGCGTGACAACCTGGTACTGAATGGTCTGCACGCCGCGCTTGACCTCTTCGCGCAGGCGCTCCTCAACGACCTCCTGAAGTTTCTCGGCAGAAACCTCCACGCCGAGCTCCTCCATCTCGGCCTTGGTGTCGCGGGCGATCTTCTGACGGCTCACGTCAACAAAGGGGGCGAGGTGGGTAAGCGAGATGGACTGGCCGCCGTACTGGGAGGAAGCGACCTGAGCGATGATCTGCGTGGCGATGTTGCAGGCGGTGGAAAAGCTGTGCGGGCGCTCGATGAGCGTGCCGGAGATGACCGTGCCGTTCTGCAGCATGTCCTCCAGGTTCACCAGGTCGCAGTTGTGGATGTGCTGGGCGAAGTAGTCGGAATCATGGAAGTGGATGATGCCCTCCTCGTGAGCCTTCACCACGTCCTCGGGCAGCAGCATGCGGCGCGTCAGGTCCTTGGAGACCTCGCCGGCCATGTAATCGCGCTGCACGGAGTTCACGGTGGGGTTCTTGTTGGAGTTCTCCTGCATGACCTCCTCGTTGTTGCACTCAATGAGCGACAGGATCTTGTCGTCGGTGGTGTTGCGCGTACGCTTGATGTTCTGCACGTAGCGGTAGGTGATGTAGTGGCGGGCGACCTCGAAGGCCTCGGCGGCCATGAT
This sequence comes from Coriobacteriaceae bacterium, assembly GCA_019420325.1. Lineage (GTDB taxonomy): Bacteria > Actinomycetota > Coriobacteriia > Coriobacteriales > UMGS124 > UMGS124. The sequence goes on from JAHZHK010000046.1 coordinate 817, forward strand.
CTGGTCCTCCACCATGTCCTGCACCTCTTCGACCGACACCGTGTGACCGCAGGTGGCGCAGGCGTCCTCCACCTTGTCGGCGATGCGGCGCACCATGAAGGCGGGAAGCCTGTGGTCCTCGTCAACGACGGCGTTGGCCTTGGCGATGGCGTTGACAATCTTAGTTACGTCGAACGTCTCCTCCGAGCCGTTGCGCTTCAGAATCTTCATGGGAGTGCACCAACCTTTCACTGTCGTAACTAGCGGAAGCAATGATAGCCTTTGTTTCGGACAAGAAGAGCCACCACATGATGTTGTGTTTATAAACATACGATTGACTATATGTATGGTTCTCGCGAACAAGCAGGTCAACGAGTCAAGGGCTCGCGGGCAAAAAGGGAGCGCCGTTGGCAGAATAGGCAACTGTGCTGGGACTTTGACCGCACGGCGATGAAGCAGCCGCACATATCCTTCCCCAGGCCCCAAGTCGGCGAGCGGCAGGCTTTCTCCACAACCTGTGCGGCACCTGACGTCATACTTGAACACCATATGTAGTTGTACGAGACATTCAGGAGCACAGCATGAGCGATGCAACAAGCACTACCAACAAGCAGCAGGTGCGCGCTGCGTGGATTGAGGCAATGCGCCCGCGCACCCTGCCCCTAGCGGCAGCCGGGTCGGTCGTAGCCGCAGGCATCGCCGCAGCGGCCGGCCAATTCCGCATCGAGGTCCTCGTGCTCATGTTCGTCACGAGCATCCTTCTGCAGATCATCGCCAACTTCGCCGACGACTACGGCGACCTCTCCCACGGCTTGGACGACGAGACACGCGTGGGCCCCAAGCGCGGGCTTCAGCGCGGCGTCATCACGATGAAGCAGATGAAGCTGGCCCTTGTCGGCACGTGTGCGCTCACTTTTGCCGTCGGCGTCGCTCTTATCCTCGTCGCCTTTTCCGGCGGCCCTGCCATGACGGGGTCAAGCTGGACCGCTATCGTTGTGTTCGTGGTGCTCGGCGTGGCCTGCATCGCCGCCGCCATCTGCTACACCATCGGCAAGCACCCCTACGGCTACATCGGTCTGGGCGACTTCATGAGCTTTCTGTTCTTCGGCGTCGTGGCCGTGGTGGGTGGCACCTTCCTCTACCTGCATGAATTCACGCTTGTAAGCCTTGTTGCCGGTATCGCGCTGGGGCTTCCCGTCATGGCCGTCATGAACGTGAACAACATGCGCGACGCCAAGCGCGACGCCGCCAAAGGCAAGCGCACCGTGGCCAACATGCTCGGCGACCCCAAGATGCGCACGTATGAGACGGCGCTTCTCGCCGGCGGCGCCATTCTCTTCCTCGTGAGCCTGGGCATGCTGGGCATCAGGAACTTCCTGCCCTTCTTCATCGTCACGGTCTCCTTCATGAGCTGGGCGCGCGTGATTGCCGTTATGTGGACGATGCCCGACCACGAGAAGTTCGACTGCCTCATGGCCCCCACGAGCAAAGGCACCGTTGTGGTTGCCGTTGTGTGGCTGCTCGCTGTGTTGATTGGGTAGCGTGGGATAGAGCTCGTGGGCGTAGAACGGCGGCGTGGCAATGGGGAACGAGACTTGCTTGCCTTCCTCGTCTACCATGGTTCGCCCGAACTCGGTGTCCACACCGTTTTCCACAGCCTGGTTATAGGTCGCCACCGTCGCTTCAAGGGCTTCAGGGTCAAGACCAAGCTTTTCAGCCAGCTCGGCAATCGAGTCAGCCATGGGAATCCAGCCCTTCTCGATCTCGACCATGTTGTCGTCGCTCCACTGGTACACAGCACCCAGGGCACCCGAGCCCATCCATCCAAAAGGCGCCATCTTGCGCATCTCGTCGTCAAAAATCATATAGCAGGGGATGCGCGGGAACAGCATGTTATGGGTGTCCCACAAGTCAACGGCCAGCAGTCCGGCATGTCCCTCGAGAGCCGGTTCGTTCATGAAGCGCTTGGCGTTCTTGTCGACGATGATGCCCTCTTCATTGTCCGCGATGAGATGCTGGGCCGGCGTCTCAAAGAGCACCTCGATGTCGCGATCGTACTCCACAGCGTTCTCATACACGGCGAACATGCTTTCGCCGGCGCGCATGCCTGGACGCGGCATCTGGTACTTTACCTGCGACTCGGAGCCCTCGACGCTCTTGTAGCTGGCCCCGCCGTACGCCTTGACCTCAAGGCCCCCTTCAAGGCTTGAGAACCATTCGGCGTTTTTGGTGCACTCCTGGGCAAACACTCGGATGCAATCCTCGTCGACCTCGGCCAGGGAGTAGTCGAACAGCTTTCGAGTGTAGGTATAGGCGGCCTCAGGGTCGTCGGTGTTAAGGAATCCGCCGAGCGAGACGATGGTATTTCCGCCGCCCTGGGCCATCTTCGCGAGCACGATTACCTCGGCGACGTTGTCGTAGGCGGTGATGGCCGTCGCGGCACCCATGCCACCGTAACCGATGACCACAACGTCGGTCTCGTAGTCCCAGGCGACCTCGGCGGCCTCGGCCTTGCTCAGCGCGATGCCACCGGCCATGCCCGCGCCGCTTGCAAGGGTGGCCCCTTGCCATTCCCCAACAAACCCCAGCTCAGAGCCTCACCCGAAACTCGCGAGAGGCATTTCACGCCAATCGGACGAACAAGACAGCCCCGTTTCGCCCAACCGGCACGAAAAACACCTCCAAACGCCGCGCTATGGTTCATGGCGTTCACCGCGCCGCACAACATGGGTCGCATGCAGGCGACCATGTAAGCGACGCCGCGTAAGGAGGAGCAGACATGCACAGCAGCACCATGAACCGTCGTTCGTTTGTTGCAGGGGCCGGCATCGCTTTCGCAGGGAGCGCTCTTGCAGCCGCGCCCGCCCTGGCTCAGGAAGGGTCGTATACTCCGGGCTGGTATGAGACGCAGGTAAGCGGACACAATGGCCCCCTCGAGGTTCGCGCCAAGTTCACCGAGACGGCCCTCACCGACATTCAGACCGGCTACAACCTTGAGTCCGACGGCGTTGGCCTGTGGGCCATCGACAAGCTTTCCCACGACATCATCTCCTACCAGTCACTCAACTGCGACACGGTAACCGGGGCCACCATTTCATCTGCGGCCCTACTCTCTGCCGTGGAGGAGTGCGCCCAGCAGGCCGGCGGCACCGACGCGCTTCTTGCCAATGAAGGCCCCGAATGCGACTACGAAGGCTCCTATGATGCCGACATCTGCGTGATCGGCGCCGGCGGGGCAGGCTGCTGCGCGGCCATTACCGCTGCTAAGGCAGGAGCCAAGGTCATCCTTATGGAAAAGTGCGGCATCACGGGCGGCTCAACCAACGTCTGCGGCGGCGCACTGAACGCCGTGGACCCCTACCGTCAGGAAAAGCAGGGCATCGAGGACTCCGTTGAGGAGTTCTATCGGGTCACCATGGAAGGCGGCCACAACGTGGCGAACCCCGAGCTCGTGCAGTTCATGACCGAACACGCCTTGGAGTCGGTGGAGTGGCTCGAGGACCTGGGTTGCGCCTTCCGCATGAAGATCGGCTCTGCCACGGGCTCTCTTGGTGAGCGCAGCCACTACAACTCCAAGTACAGCGGCAGCGGCTACACCGACACGTTCCGCGATTACATCGCCAAGAACCCCGACAAGATCAGCGTCATTACCGAGTGTCCCGCCCAGCATATCCTGCTTGACGAAAACGGCGCCGTTGCCGGCGTCGAGGGCCTGCACCGCAGCGGATTGGCCATCACCGTGAATGCCAAGGCCGTCATTGTCGCCACAGGCGGTTTCGGCGCCAATGCGGAGTACCGCCAGAGCGTGAACGACGGCGTATGGGGCGACGTCGACCTGGGCCCGGGTGCTATCGGCTGCTCCAACATCTCGGTCTGCGCTCAGGGAGACGGCCTGTTCCTGGCCGAAGAGGCGGGCGCCGAGCTTATCGGGCTCTCGGACATTCAGGTGCACCCCGGCGGCACGTTTGGCACGGGCCTTATCCAGCACATTCACACCAGCGGGCGCAACCGCATCTTTGTGAACGAAGACGGAGACCGCTTTGTGAACGAGGGCGCCCCTCGCGATGAGCTCGCCCGTGCCCTGTATGCCCAGCCCAACAGCCAGATGTGGGTCGTTGTGAACACGGTTCGTTACCCCACCCCCACCACTCCCGACGGCAACGGCGAGAGGATTGTGGACATGCTCGCCATCGACGCCATCAAGGCGGGAGACACGTTGGAAGAGCTGGCCGAAGCCTGCGATATGGATCCCACCAAGCTCCAGGCTTCCATCGATGCCTACAACGCTGTGGTTCGCGGGGAGGCCACCGACGAGTTTGGCTTCGAGGCAACCAACGTGGCGGATGTCGAAATGACCGAGGGCCCCTGGTATGCCAGCAAGAAGTCGCCGACGATTCACCACACGATGGGCGGCATCCGCGTGAACGTGCGCAGCGAAGTCGAGACTCCCGAGGGAACCCCCATCGCCGGTCTCTACGCCTGCGGCGAGGTCACCGGCGGCATCCAGGGCTCCAACCGCCTGGGCGGCAATGCCATCTGCGACTGCATGACCTTCGGGCGCAACGCCGGCGAACAGGCGAGCGTCTATGTGGGCATCGACCCCGCTAAGGCCCATGCCGCAGCCGTGGTTATCTAAGAACATATAGGTCCCGTATCGGAACCTACCCCAATTTCAGACGAAGCCGCCCGCTCTCACCGACGGGCGGCTTCTTTTATGGGCGTTTCCCTACCAAATCAATGATTTCTTGGCGAGAATGCGTATCAGTCTTGCGGTATATAGACGCCACATGGGTCTTGATGGTGTTTTCAGACAAACACAGGGCAGAAGAGATGGCTCGCACGCTATAGCCTGCCGCCAAATATCCAAGCACGTCGCATTCGCGGTCAGTCAAGGCATGAGCGGTCGCAAATGATGCAAGCGGCTTTTCGGCTTCGCCCTCGAAGCGCACCTCCTCTTGTGCCTTGCGACTATAGCCCACCACGGTTCCTTGCACATACAGGACCAAAAAGAGCACCCAAGCAGCCAAAATGGAAAACCCGATAATCAGAAGATAGAGAAACTCCGAACCTGCCACAAGGGCGGCGAGAGAAGGTACCGAGGCCACTGCCATCTGCACTACCTTGCCCAACACAAGCGGGACAATCACCACAAGCAGGAAGGCAGGCACAGCCTGAAGCCCACTTTGATATATGAGCACCGCTGTCATAAACAGAGCCAGTATCTTTACCGCACGACGCAAGAACTTGGTGAGGGCATATACGTAATCCCCGCCGCTATAAAGGTAGTTGAGCAGCCCAAAGAGAACAAACAACGTCAGTATGACAATGCCGGCCATGACATACAGAAACGTGCTCTCGGTGAAAACACGCTCACTGGGAGACAAGAAGAGCACTGCCAAAAGAATCCCGATCAGGGTAAAGACCGCCAGGTAGAAATAGGGATCTTCCTCTACCACAACCCTGAATCCTGCCGACACGAAATCGAAGTAAGCAAGAAGATAGGTCAAAAACGACAGCAGCCCCAAGGCGGCAAGACTCGCAAGGACCAGGCCTTCGCTTGAATGAGTGTCCGAGACGGGCGTCGCAACATCTCCAGGCACGTCGACAGGGGCGGCAAAAGGGAAATCGGCACGCCATAGCACCCAAAGCGCACTGGCAATGGCAGCCGGGGACAGCACGACAAGCACAAGACCATAGGGGCCGTCACGCAGCGGACGAGGCAACAAGAAAAAGCTCAGGGCCACACCCACAAGAACGGCGCCTAGTACCTCGCGCAGACCCCTCTCATGTACGAGTCCAAGCGTCACACAAGCCAGCAAGCCCAACAGCGCTGGTGACAGAATTGCAAACACAACGCCACAAACCACGGACAGAATATCCAAAGACGACCCGGAGCCCATCAACAGCCGAATCCCCAATAGACAGGCTGACCCAACGGCCCCATATGCCAGCAGGCTTTTTCTAGAAACTGCCCGGCCAAGCCAACGAGAACGCAGGAAACAGACAGCGACTCCGACCGAGCAGGCTGCCACTGCGACCAACGTCACAAGATACAGACAATAGCCCTTCGGTTTGCTCCCATAGCAAAAGATGGGCTCGCCGTAGAAAACCATTTCGAGCATAAGCCACGCAAACAGCCAGGCCATCGTCAAGGCCATGCCACTCTTGGACTTCATAAACCGCAGCATGAATCAGGCCTTCCTTGAACAAAGACTCGACCGACGACCCCATGATACCGAAAGCCCCTTGCAGACACACCTACGAACCGCTGTGCTTTTTAGAATGTATGGACTTTTTCAGGCCGGTTCCCTCACTGCGACCCTCTTCGCAGCGAATCCGGCGTTTGGTGTCTTTTTTCGGGGACTGTAGGAAGCAAACAGGCCCCGGGCCCAGGAGGGTGCTCCTCCTGAGTCCGGGGCCTCTTGGCACACGTTTGCTTTATGTCTTACGCCTGCGCCAGCGCGTCCTTCACGGCGGCGATGATGCCCCGGCTCGTGCGGGTGGCGCCGGCCACCACGTCGACCTCGGTGCCCTGGGCCTCCACGATGGCCGCCGGGATCTGCTCGATGGCGATCGAGCCGATGCGCGGGGTCTCGGAGCCGCCGAGCACCTCTACCTCGGCAATCGCGTCGCCGTCCATGGTCACGCGGGCCGTGACGACGCTCATGCCGTCGCCGGTGCCGATGAACTGGCTCTCGCCGCACTCGTACACAGGGGCCTCGTAGGGCTCCTCCTCGATCTGCGCGGGCTTCTCGGCCACGGTGAACACGAGAGGGGCGGCGTCGGCGGTCTGCTCCATCATGTGGTTCACGGCGTCGATGCCGGTCATGATGCACTCGGCAACGTTGCCGGCGCCCTGGTAGAGGTCGGAGTAGAAGGAGCCGAGCTCACCGGCGCTGAAGAGACCGGGAATGACCTCGCGGGCGGTGTTGAGCACCTGGCAGCGGGTGTTGCGCACGGGGCCGCCCTGGGTGTTGATGAAGCAAGGAACGATGGGGAAGGCGTAGTAGGGGCCCTCGCCGAAGGGGAACAGGTACTCGGGCAGGCGTCCCAGCGGGTCCTCGCCGGCCTCGCAGTAGCCGTTGTAGTCCTCAACCTGCTTGACCAGGTTCTCAGCCGGCACGCCGATGGCCTCGGCAAGCTCCTCGAGCGAGTCAGCCTTGGTGATCCAGCCCTTCTCGATCTCGTCGACCATGCCCTCGCTCCACACGCGGTAGAACGGCTTGGTGAGTCGGGCCGCCTCGTCGAAGACCACGTACATGGGCATCGAGACGGGAACGCGGATATACAGGCCATGGAACAGGACGTGGCCGTGCTTGAGGCTCGTAGTCTCGCCGAAGAAGCGCGTGCCGTCAGCGCCCACCATGATGGCGGCAACGTCCTTGAGGCTCGAGTAGGAGAGCTTGCCGGTGAGCTGGCGGTAGCAGACCTTGGTGTCGGGGTCCTGGAACTCGAAGAAGGGGCCGGAGGTCGCGCCCATGTGCCACAGGTCGGCGCCCACGGCCTGGGCCATCTTGATGCCGTCGCCGGTGTTGTACTGGGTGCCGAGCGGCACGATCTTGGGGACGTTCACGTAGTTCTGGACCATTTGGTTGTTGGCCTCGAAGCCGCCGCAGGCAAGGAGCACGCCGTTGAGGGCGCGCACGTACACGGGCTCGGTGCCGTCCTTCATGACCTTGACGCCGATGACCGTCTTGGAGATGGGGTCCTGCACCAGCTCGACGGCGGGGCTGTCGTACCAGACCTCGAGCTTGCCGGCCTCGCGCAGGGCCTCGACGTTGCGCTCCATAACCGGCCAGAATGCGCCCTGGTAGTCGTCGGCGGTCCAGTTCTTGTAGACGACGTCGGAATTCACGAACTCAGGGAACTCCGGGTCGTTCTTGGGGCTGTCGACGTAGCCGCCGTGAGCCTCGTACCAGGCGGTGGTGCGGGTGTACCCGTCCACCAGGTAGTCGATGACCTCGTCGGTCATGTCCTCGGTATACAGGCCGCGCACGACCTTCATGTACTCGGCCATCTTCTCGCGGTCGGCATCCTCGGTGCGAAGGAAGCGCTGGCTGCAGAACTTGGTGTTGCCGCCGTCGAGGCCCTTGGGGGCCTTCTCGACCACGAGGGTCTTGACACCCAGGTCGTTGGCGGCAGTGATGGCGGCCACGGCGCCCGAGCCGCCCATGCCCACGATGCAGATCTGAGTCTCATAGCCCCAGGGAATCGTGTCGGCGTAGGTGGCCAGTGCGGCGGCCTCGTCGGCGCGGGCGGGCGCGGCGGCGGCGATGCCGGCCAGACCCAGGCCTGCGGAGGCGGTGATGAGCGTGCGGCGCGAGACGGCGGTGCTTTCCATGGTGATGCTCCCCTTCTAGCAGTGGTTTTCTTGGCAATCGCTTCTTCTTGTCGCGATTTTCGAAACCCATGATACGAAGGCTGTCTAAACGGCCTCTGAAGGGGTTCTTACAATCCGTTAAGAGGGGCGCGCGGAGCTGGGGCACGAACCCAGGCCAGGCCCCGGCAAGCCCTTCGGCTCCTCCCTGCAGACAAGCGGGAGCCGCACCGTGAAGACGCTGCCTTTGCCCGGCTCGCTCGCCACCTCGATGGAGCCGCGCATCGCCTGCACGAGCCCTTGGATCACCGACATGCCCAGGCCCGTGCCCTCCTCGCCCTTGGTGGTGAAGAACGAGTTGAACAGCTTGAGGCGGGTGTCCTCGTCCATGCCGCGCCCGGTGTCGGCCACCCGCAGGACAAAGGCATCCGCGTGCTGGGGGTCGCGCCCCCATTCCACGGCAAGCTCGCCGCCCTCCTCGCGCATCGCGTAGAGGGCGTTTGTGGCCAGGTTGAGCAGGATCTGCGCGATGGCGCCGGGGTCTCCTTGCACCTCGCAGGGCGTCCCTCCCAAGACCCGCGTCGTGAGCCGCACGTCGCGCGGGCACAGGGGGCGCACCATCGCCAGGGCGTCCTCCACGGCGGCGGAGGCGTCGAACGCGACCTCGGCGGCAGCGGGCCGCTCGCGCACATAGTCCAAGATGCGGCGTAGGAGCGCCTCGGCACGCCGCTCAAGACCGGCAAGCTCGCAGGTCATCTCGGCGCGCTCTCCCTCTGTCAGACTTGGGTCCTGGAGCATCTGGATGTACACGGACAGCGGGGTCATGAGGTTCTTGAGCTCATGTGCCAGCGAGCTGGTGATAACGCCCATGGTCTGCAGGCGGTCAATCTGCTGAATCTGGCGCTCCTGAAGCTTGAGCCGGCACGTCTGGGCATGGAGTTCCTGCTCGTATGCAAGTTCGCGCTGCAGGTGGCGGGCACTCTGCATGCTCTTGGCCAACCGCCAGCCGCCGGCCACAAACACCGCGAGCAGCACAACGCCCAGAGCCGTGCATAGCACGAGCATCTGCCATAGTGGCGCCATAAGCTCGTCGTAGGCCATGACGACGTTCGCCACGAAGTGGTGGCCGTCGATGTAGGCAGGCGCATAGCCGATGAACTTCTTGGCAAGACCGGCCTCAGGCTCGTCCCACCAGTACGAGGTCACGATCCCGCAACCGGGCTCGTCGGTGTACTGGGTGGCAAACAAGCGGTCCCAGTCCCCCTCGGGATGTCCCTCGACACGCTCCGCTTGAGTGTCAACGCCCACCTGGCTGGCCAACGGGTGCATGACCACCACACGGTCGGGGTCCTTGACGGTGCAATAGCCGCGCTGGCCCACGTTGATGTCCCCCAACACCTCGCGATAGACGGCGTTGAGGTCGAGGGTATGCGCCACATAACCCACGAGGGCCCCGTCGAGCAGGATGGGCTTGGCTATCACGAGCGCATATCCTTGCAGGCCGTCGTCATAGGACCAGCCGCACACAAAGGCATCATGCGACGGTTGCGTCACGGTCAGCTCGTCGGGGTGCCACAGCTCTACCGACACGACTGCGGAGCCGGCCTCGAAACCCTCCTCGAAACTGGAGAACAGCTCCTCCGCAGCTCGCTCAACGTTCCCGTCGCACGCCTTGACCGCCAATGCCATCATCTGCGGCGAGAACTGCACGTCGAGCTCGTCCATGCGCGCGTCGAAGTAGTCGGTCAGGTTCCCCGAGGCCGAGACTGCCATGGTCGCAAGGTTGTCTTTTTGGGAATCCCGCAACGTGTCGCGATAGAGCACAAAGGCCGTCACCATGCCCGCCAAGGCCAGCGCAGCCAAAAATGCCAACACCGCGTAGAACAACCGCCGCCTCATGGAGCCGCCTCTTTCCCTCGTCTCACCGTCGCGGCGATGGTACCATGGGCGGCACGACACCGACACGGCGAAAGGAGCCTTTGAGCCATGGCCCAGGAGCGCATTCTCATAGTGGACGACGACCCGGCCGTCGTCCGGGCCCTCCAGCTGTTCTTCCGCCATGAGGGGTTGACGGCCGAGGGACGCCCCTGCGGCTTCGAGGGCCTGGCGGCAGCCCGGGAAAACCCCTACGACCTCATCCTGCTCGACCTTGACCTGCCCGACATCGACGGCTTTGCGGTACTCGAGCGCCTGCGGGCCGCCGGCAACACCACGCCCGTCATCATCGTGAGCGGCCACGACGAGGAGTACAACCAGCTTTTGGGCCTGGGTTCTGGGGCCGACGACTACATCACCAAGCCGTTCAGCATGCCCCTTCTGCTCTCAAAGGTGCGCGCCCTCATCCGCCGCAACGCCGTGTACGCGCACCGCGAGGAGACGGACGCGCCCAACGAGCTCACCTGCGGCCCGTTCTCCTTGAACCGCAGCGCCTACCGGCTGGCCAAGAACGGCACGCCTGTGGACCTCACGGCCCGGGAGCTAGCACTGCTCACCCACTTCATGGAGCATCCCAACCAGGTGTTCACCAAAGCCCAGCTCTACGAGGCCGTCTGGTACAACCCCGTGGTGGACGAGAACTCGGTCATGGTCTACGTCAAGCGCCTGCGCGACAAAATTGAGGACGACCCGGCCAACCCCGTCTACCTGCAGACCCACCGCGGCATCGGCTACAGCTTCGAGGCATAGGGGTCCGCGCGCAAACTGCGTGGGGCCTACGCCAGCAATCCGCGACCAGGTCGCCCAAATCGCTTGGAAGCAAAAACGACCCGCCCCTCACCCGTCTCCATGCAAAAGGGGCGGCCCGCCATGCTCACGGCGGGCCGCCCCCTCATCTTGGGAACGCTTATGTGGTGCTACAGGCTGGCCTACTCGGCCTTCTTCTCCTCGTCCTGGCCGTCCTTGCCAGGCTCGCCCTCAACAGGGGGCAGGGTCTGAGCGTGGCCGTCGTAAACGACGGTGGTGGAGCCGTCGGCGTTCGTGCGCACCTCGGCGTCGCAGGAATCGACCTTCACCACAGACTCAGCCTCGGGAAGCTGGTTCTCTGCCTCCTTGGCGGCGCGCTCTTCGGCCGTCTTGGCGGCGTCGGCGGCAGCGACCTTGGCCTTCTGCTCGGCCTCGCCGGCCAGGTACTCCTGCCAGCGGTTGTCGAGCAGCGCCTGGCAGGCATCGCCGTCCACCGTCTCGCGCTCGAGCAGCACGGTCGCCATGAGGTGCATCTGCTCGGCGTTCTCAGACAGCACCTTGCGGGCGCGCTCGTGGGCCTCCTTGATGAGGCGCGAAACCTCGAGGTCGATGCGGTGCGCCGTCTCGGGCGAGTAATTGCCCTGCGTGGCGATGTCGCGGCCCAGGAAGACCTCGTGATTGGGCTCGCCGTACATCTGGGGCCCAAGCTCCTCGCACATGCCGTAGCTCACAACCATGCTGCGGGCCACCTTCGTGGCGCGCTCGATGTCGTTGGAGGCGCCGGTGGTGATGTCGTCGCAGAAGAGCTCCTCGGCGGTGCGGCCGCCCAGCATCATGGCAAGGCTGTCGAGCATGGAGTTGCGCGTCTGCAGGAAGTGGTCCTCATCAGGCATCGAAAGCGTGTAACCCAGAGCCTGGCCGCGGGGGATGATGCTGATCTTCTTGACCGGGTCGGCGTTGGCGAGCATGTGGCCCACAAGCGCGTGGCCCGACTCGTGGTAGGCAATGGTCTTGCGCTCGGTGTCGGTCATGACACGGCTCTTGCGGGCAGGACCGGCAATGCAGCGCTCCATCGACTCGGTGATCTCGTCCATGCCGATGCGCTCGTGTCCGCGACGGGCGGCGAGAAGGGCGCTCTCGTTCATGAGGTTGCCCAGGTCGGCGCCAGAGAAGCCGGGGGTGAGCTGGGCAACGCGGGCAAGGTCGACGTCGGTCGAGAGTGGCTTGTTGCGCGCGTGGATGCCCAGGATGGCCTCGCGGCCCTTCACGTCGGGACGGTCCACCGTGACCTGGCGATCGAAGCGACCGGGGCGCAGAAGAGCCGGGTCAAGGACGTCGGGGCGGTTCGTGGCAGCCATGAGGATGACGCTCTGGTGCTCCTCGAAACCGTCCATCTCAACAAGCAGCTGGTTCAGAGTCTGCTCGCGCTCGTCGTGACCGCCGCCCACGCCCGTGCCGCGCTGGCGACCCACGGCGTCGATCTCATCGATAAAGATGATGGAGGGAGCCTGCTCCTTGGCCTTGGCGAACAGGTCGCGCACACGGGAGGCACCCACACCGACGAACATCTCGACAAAGCCCGAACCGGAAATCTGGAAGAACGGCACGCCGGCCTCACCGGCCACGGCCTTGGCAAGCAACGTCTTGCCGGTGCCGGGAGGGCCCACAAGCAGCACGCCGTGCGGGATCTTGGCGCCGAGGTCCTGGTACTTCGCGGGGTTGTCGAGGTAGTCCTTGATCTCCTTGAGCTCCTCGATAGCCTCGTCGCAACCGGCGACGTCGTCGAAGCAGACCTTGGGACGGGTGGCGTCGGTCGTCTGGGCCTTCGTCTTGCCGAAGCCCATAGCACCGCCCGTGGGGTCGGAGAACTTGTTCATAAAGTACACCATGACGCCGATGAGGATGAGCATCGGCAGCATGCTCGTGAGCAGGGAGACCCAGGTGGGCGTCGTGGAGACGTCGGCCACGTACTTGACCTCGGGGTGGGAAGCCATGAGCTCGGCCAGCGAGTCGGTGCCCAGGTAGGTCGAAGTGAAGGGCACGAGGGCGTTCTCGTCGCCGATCTTGTCGGCCTCGGGCCAGTACTCGCCCTTGATGGTGTAGGTCATCGCGACGTAGGTCGCCTCGCTGACCTGGCCGTCTTCGACGGCGCTCACGAACTCGCTCGTGGCGAGCTCCACCGTGTTCTCGTTGGCCTGGCGCTGCATGGCGCTGCCCACGGCCACCACGACAACCACGAGGATGAGCGCATACAGCAGGATGCTGCGCCAGTTGGGCTTGCGCGGGCCGGCGTTTTTGTCAGCCGGGCCGTCGATGGGATTGAGGAGCTCCTTCATCTTCGCGCGACGTTCTTCCTCGCGCTTGTCGCCCTTTGCGTCGGGCTTGCCGGCGTCTACAGACTTGCCGACCTTCTTCTTGTCGTTGTTCTCTTCACTCACCTTGTGACTCCTTGTTGCCGCACTGGGCGGCCGTGTTGGTCGGACAGGCCCGCCGGGGTGTTAGCCCTCAACGAGCTCCGGCTTGAGCACGCCGATGTAAGGCAGGTTGCGGTACTTCTGGTTGTAGTCGAGGCCATAGCCCACCACGAACTCGTCGGGGCACTGGAAACCCACGTAGCGCGGGTCGACGGCGGCAGTGCGGCGCTTGCACAGAAGCGTCGCCACCTCGAAGGAGCGCACGCCGCGCGCTTGCAAGTTGGCCGACAGATAGCGCAGGGTCAGGCCCGAGTCGAGAACGTCCTCGATGACGATGACGTCGCGGTCCTTGATCTCGGTGTCGAGGTCCTTCACGATGCGCAGGATGCCCGAGGAACGCGTAGCCGCACCGTAGCTGGAGATGGCCATGTAGTCGATCTCGATGGGCAGGTCGATGGCGCGCACCAAATCGCTGGCAAACGTCGCGGCACCACGCAGGATGCAGATGACGAGCGGCGGCACGTCGTTGTCGGCATAGTCGGCCGTGATCTGGGCACCGAGCTGAGCCACACGCTCGCTGAGCTGCTCGGCGGTGAACAGGACGTGGTCGATATCGTTGGACATGTTGTACGGCAAGGGATCCCCCTCATTGTGAGACGGCAGGGCAAGTCCTGTCGTTCGGCCGGCTTATATATGAACAAGCGATAATTGTATCAAGCAGGTCGTTTTATCGCTCCATGCCGCACGCTCATCCAGGCGAATTCCCCCAACCCACACACTGGAGACGCCCTGAGCAGCGCTTGGAAAGCTACGCACGACAGGAACCCAGGGCCTGTCGCGAGCGGGCACGCCCGCCTGGGGCAGCACGTCGCTCAAAAGCTTCGAGGCACCCAGGCCAAAAGGGCGCATGCGCTCGCCGGAACGGGGCGAGCCCACAGTGAGACAGCCCGTCGCACCTGGGGTGGAGCACCCACACACGGCACCGTCGACAAGGACGAAATCACGCCCCTCGCGCATCCCCTCGGCTTGCAGCTGGGCTGAACAGGCACGCGCCACCTCGGCCGCCGGGCGTCCCTGAAGGGGGACCTCTTGTGCCTCAAGCACAACCTCGCCCCACGTGACCCCGCCCGGCACGGGGAGCTCGACATCGGCGGGAGGGTCTGCCACATCGGGCCCCTGCATGACGAGGGCCCCCGCCTCCATGCGCACCTGCATCCCGCCAGGCAGGCTGCACGTACCCGACCCGCGTCGAGCAAGCGCGATTACGTCAAGGAGGTGAGCCGCCTCAAACCGCGCCTCGCGGGCTGCATGGCAGCCCAAGGCCTGCTCAAGGGCCATGCGTACGCAGCGGGGGGCAAGCGCCGGGTCTGCCTGGGCAAGCGCGCGCGCATCAAGCACGCAGCTCCCCTGCCGCGCAGGCAAGGCTGCGCGCGCGAACAGCTCGCGAGCCAGGCGCGCCAGCAGATCCTCCTCGCAGGTCAAAGCGTCGAGAGTGCGTCCGAGCGTCTTGCAAAACGCCGGGTTGCGTTCCTCGAAAGCAGGCACGATGTGATGGCGCACGTAGGAACGCGTGGCCTCATCGCCCGCGTTCGTCGAATCCTCGCGCCAGCCTATCCCCTGCTTGCGCAAGCCATCGCGCAGCTCCTCGCGCGTGCACTCGATGAGGGGCCGCACGACGATGCCGCGCGTGGGTCGCATGCCCACCAGGCCGGTGAGGCCCGAACCGGAAAGTGCGCGCATGAGGAAGGTCTCGGCGCGGTCGTCAGCCGTGTGCGCCACAAGAATGCGCGCCGCCTCTACGGCAAGACCTTGTGCCCGGGCGCGCTCGCCGGCCAGGCGCCAGGCGAGGTCGTAGCGCACCTGGCGGGCGGCCTCCTCCATGTTTGCCCCGGCCCTGACGAGCGCGGGAACATCGACGCGCTCCACCCGGCACGCAACCCCGAGCTCGGCGCACAGGTCGCGCACAAAGGCCTCGTCACCGTCGGACTCCTCCCCGCGCAGGCAATGGTTCACATGGAGCACGCACAGGTTGCCGCGCTCGAGCATGCGGGGGCCGCGACCGTCCATGGGGTCGACGGGAGCAGTCGCACAGCGCATGAGCAACGCCGTGGAGTCTGATCCCCCGCTCACCATCACAATGAACGGCGAGGCGGCCACAACCGGGGCCGGCACAGCGTTGAGGGCCTCGTACACATGCGCTCCTTTCACAGTGATATTGCGAACTCGGCGATTGTACCCCCGAAACGCCAGCGCCCCGCCGGGCAAAGCTCGACGGGGCGCTGGCTAGGAAAGGAAGGGAGGACAAAGTTGGTGCCATCTAAGCACTCAGCGGACGAGGTTCCGCCGCTCACCAAAACGCGGGTTCTCACGCGCAAGGCGCACGGAGCCGATGTGTACTGGAGTACATGAGGCTCCGTGGAACGCAGCGCGTGAGGTTCCGCAGCTCACTAAAAGCAGGTTCTCGTCCGCAAGGCGTCGGGAGGCGACGTGTACTTGAGTACTCTAGCCTCCCGAGAACGCAGCGGACGAGGTTCTGCATCCACCTACCCGATGGTGACCTTGGTGACGTTGGCGTTCTGGAGCCGCTTAGGCACATTCACGGTCAGCACGCCGTCCTTGAGCACGGCGGTCAGGCCGGCGGTGTCGGCATCCTTGAGGTAGACACCACGGGTGGCATGGAACGCGGAGGTCTCACGCAGGACATAGTTGCGCTTCTCAACGTCCTCAGAGTCCTTGTGGTCGATGTCGATGACAAGGCGGCCGGCATTGAGCTCAACGTCGATCTCCTCGCGGGCGACACCGGGGACATGGGCCTCAACGATGTAGCCGTCGGGGTTCTCCTGAACGTCCATCTTGAAGGCGTTGGGAGTCTCGGGATAGCGCTGCTCGAAGTTAGCGAGATCGTTGATGGCGTCGAACCAGTTGTTCAAAGCGTTCACGCGACCATAAGGAAGAATAGCAGCCATGATGAACAGCCTCCTTTTGTGCGGGGGTTCGGACCCGCTTGGTTTTATTGCTGACTGTTCTATTCCACCCGTGAGAACCTATAAACAGGATTGTCTTATCTTCTCAGTTCCTTCACATAAGGAAATCTAAGCCTATCATTGTTAAGTTTTGCAAGCCGCTCAAGAAACGGTATAGTAGGCACAACCCGGGCGCAGACGGCGCCCCCATGCAGCAAGGATGCGCCTTTGGATTACAAGAACTTCGGGCGAGGCCGAGACCAAATCGCCCTTGACGAGCATGATGAGCAGGCATATCAGCAGGCATACGGCCGTGCGACGAGCACGCCGGGCGTCTCAGACTCTGTGCCGGGCATACGTCCCGCCCATCCCCTGCCCAGCTATCGCTCCAACAGGCTCGACTACGATCGCTATCTAGAGCGTCCGCGCGACAAGTTTCAGATTTTCTCCGCACAAAATCGCAGGCGCAAGGCGCGCGCCATTGCCTCGAGTGTCGCACTCGGTCTTTTCGTGGTGGCATGCATCGTGGCCATCATCGTCCTGCTTACACGCTGACGCCCGCAGCCGGCACATCCAGCCACGGGCGTCAATGCTCACTAGTATAGCTTTTACCTGCTAATTCTTTGAGAACATAGGGAATCCGAAGCAGTCGTCCATCTCGCCTGCCTGACCAGACGCAAGCGCGGAAAACGTGACGTCGGCCACTGCGGTGGGCAGCTGGTTGCTGCGCACGGCACCCGTCTGGAGCATGGCATCGAGCGCCTCGTCCACATCGGGGCGCGCCTCGAGGTCGTCGCAGTCCACATCCCCAAAATCACACCAGCGATCAAGACCCGGCTCGTCGGCATCGCGCTCGCTTGCATGGTCGCGCCAGCCGTTCACGACAGGCCAGCCCCTGTCCGCGAAGCAGCGCATGGTAACGACAGGCCCCATGGGCTCCTGGCGACGCTTGTATTCAGCGTTTGCGCAGGTCGTGAGCACCTTGTCCACCACGTCGGCCGGCATACCCGCCTGTACCGCGTCGCACGCGTCCAGGCCGCGGTCCACATGCATGGTGAGCACCTGGTCAATCTGTTCGTAGGTGGCACCGAAGGACCCTTCGTCGGTCTGATTCTCGCTCAGCTCGGCCGAAGGGGGCTTGACCAGCACGTTTTCGGGAATGACCTCGAAAGGGCTGCAGGCGTTGCGCCAGCGGGCAAGCTCGTACACGCGGCCCTTGTACACGTCGGCCAAGGGAGCGTACGCACCCACCGTGTCGCCGTAAAGCGTGGAGTACCCCATGCCCGACTCCGACTTATTGCCCGTGTTGAGGACAAGCGCACCCCAGGCGTTCGACAGGCTCATGAGCACGCACCCACGCAGGCGCGCCTGGAGGTTCTCTCGGCCGACGCCCTCAAACACACCGCCCAAAACCTGGGCAATCCCCTCATCGGCAACCGCGAACATATCTTTAATAGGCACGGTGCACGTCTTGATGCTCAGGTTTGCGGCAAGTGCCTCCGCGTCATCGACGGAGCTTGCGCTGGAGTAAGGCCCGGGCATGAGGACGCCGCGCACGTGCTCGCAACCAAGGGCGTCCACGGCCAGGGCCGCCACCACACTGGAGTCGATGCCACCCGAAAGCCCCACGACCACGTCGGAGAAACCGCTCTTACGCACGTAATCGCGCACGGAAACGACAAGGGCGCGGTAGAGATAGGCCGTCCACTGGTCGTCGCTGATCGACTCGATCTCGTCGACGCGGCGCCCCACAAACTGCCCCGCAGCACAAGGGAGCTGCTCGTCGCCCGAGTCGTCGACGTCGAAGACGGAGATACCCTCCTCGAAGATGGGGCACGAGGCAACGATGACACCGTCGGGGTCGGCCGCGAAACTGCCGCCGGCGAGCACCACGTCGTCGTAGGCGCCCACGCCTTGCACGAAGGCCATCCAGCACGGCGACTCGGCAATCAGCGAGCTCAGCACTCCCTCGCCCAGGCCGAACACGCCTAGCGAGGATGCGTCGTCACGGCAGAAGGGCATGGGCGACATGGCAAGCATCACGTCGCACGGTACATCTTGGGCGCTCGCCGAAGGCGAACCGGCAACAAAGAGCAGGTCGACGCCACCCCAGGAAAGCGTGACGGGGGCGCTGGAAACGCCGTCGTACTCAATGGCAGACGTATAGGCCTCGCGGCGACGCAGCGGGCAGACGTCTCCCGCATCGCATAGGAAGAACTCCGTGTATGCGTCCTGCGAGTCGAGCATATAGGCGGGCACCACGCAGGCCACCGGCGTACGTGCCGCCAGGTCGTAGAGCGCGTCGATAAGGTCGAGCTGGTAGGCGCGGTGCTCGACCAGGCCCTGCGGGTAGGCACCCGACATCACCGTGGCAGGAAACACCACGAAATCGGCCTGGGCGGCCAAGGCCTGGCGCGCACTCGAGAGCATGCGCTCAACGGTCTGCGAGAACTTGCCTGGGTTGGAATTCACCTGTGCAATCGCTATCTTCATAGGGCACCTCTCCCGACGTTGGGATGCTAAAAGAATCGTTTGTGTACAGGTTAGACGCATCTGCGTTGCAATGCTGTGAATATACGGCACGCACGCAACAACCAGACGTACCATATCCGCCACAACCGCCACCGGCAAAGGAGCCCCATGAGCGTCACACTTCGCGTAGCCTGTACACAAGACGCACCCGCCTTGCTTGCCATTTACGCGCCCTACGTGCGCGACACCTTCATCACCTTCGAGTACGACGTGCCGGATGTGGCAGAATTCGCCGAGCGCATAGGCGCCACGCTGCAGCGCTATCCCTACATCGTCGCCTGCGGGGAAGACGGCACACCGCTCGGCTATGCCTACCTGGGCGTTTTTCATGCACGACAGGCCTACGACTGGACAGCCGAGACCTCCATCTACGTAGACCGCACGGCGCGGGGCATGCATGTGGGAACACTTTTGCACGAGGCGCTCGAGCAGGCGGCACGCCTGCAGGGCCTCACGAACCTCGAAGCCTGCATCGCCTATCCCGACGAGGGAGGATCCGTAGGTTTCCACGAGCGCATGGGCTACCGCATGGTGGGGCGCTTCGAGGCGTGCGGCTACAAGTTGGGCGCCTGGCGCGACATGGTGTGGATGGAGAAGCACATTGCACCGCATAGCGAAACGCCTGCACCCGTGACATTGTTTCCCCAGGTACAGGCGCAAGTTGAGCAAATGTTGAAAGAGCTTTCCCGCTAAGCTCTACTTTACGTCGGCACCGACCGCAACCATGACGTCGGCGCCCTCGGTGAGCATCCATTCCTCGCCGGCGTCGATGGCCGTGGCGCCCAGCAGCGTGGCGACCTGCGAGGCGATGGAGGCCATCGAGTCGTACTCGTAGATGACCTGCGTCGTGGAAAGCGACAACGTGGATGCGCCTGCGTTCCAAGCGCTGAGTCCTGCGTCGGTGAGAGTAGACACGACCTTGTCGATCGCCTCGGCGCTGCAACCACAACCACGCACCGACACCGAGATGCCGGCAAACGCCGGGTTCCTTGCCACCGTGGACGCATTTGCGCTGCTCGTGGCGGCATCGGCGCTGTTGATGTCGTTGGTCACCGAGACGTAGTCGCTGTCCACCGGCGGTCTCTCGCCCGCATCGACCGCCGCCATGATCTCGTGCCAGCGCTCGTCGTCGTTGTACTCGTACCAGACGCCGTTCACGTACTCGGAGTCGGTGGGGTTCATCGTGGAGTACACGCCGTTGGCGGTGTCGATGCCGCGCATGGCAAGAGCCAGGTTGACAATCTGGTCGAGCGTGAGGTCGGTCGTGACGTAATCCACCACGGTGTTGATGACGTTGACCATCTCCACAGGGGTGGCGCTCATGAGCTTCTTGAGGCAGGCGTCAATGAAAAGGCGCTGGTTGGCGGCGCGGTAGCGGTCGCCGTCGCCGATGTTGTCGTAGGCGTGGCGCGAGCGGGTAAAGAGCTCCGCCTTCGCGCCGTCAAGCACCTGCGGGCCCGCATCGAGGTGGCCTCCGTTGATGTGACC
>JAHZHK010000047.1:0-2660 GCA_019420325.1 Coriobacteriaceae bacterium
GGCGCCGGCAAGACCACGCTCATCAAGCTGCTCCAGCGCTTCTACGACGTGGACGAGGGCAAGCTGCTCGTAGACGGCGTGGACGTGCGCGACTGGAACCGTGCTGAGCTGCGCGCCGAGTTTGCCATGGTGCTGCAGGACACGTGGCTGTTCAACGGCACGATTCGCGACAACATCCGCTACGGTCGTCCCGAGGCGACCGACGCCGAGGTCGAAGCCGCCGCGAAAACCGCACGTTGCGACCACTTCATCCGCACCCTGGCAGGCGGCTATGACTTCGTGATCAACGAGGAGGGCACGAACCTCTCCCAGGGCCAGCGCCAGCTCATCACCATCGCCCGCGCCGTCCTAGCCGACCGCCCCGCGCTCATCCTCGACGAGGCCACCTCGAACGTGGACACGCGCACCGAGGAGCTCATCCAGCATGCCATGGACGAGCTCATGCGCGGCCGCACGAGCTTCGTCATCGCACACCGCCTCTCCACCATCCGCAACGCCGACGTCATCTTGGTGCTGCGCGACGGCGACATCGTGGAGAAGGGCACGCACGCCGAGCTGCTCGCCCGCGGCGGCTACTACGCCGAGCTCTACAACTCCCAGTTCGACGAGGCGGCGTAAGGACGGAAAACGCGCCAAGCCGCTGATGACGAAGGGCCCTCGAACCCGGATGAATAATCCTGGGTTCGAGGGCCCCTCGCGTATATAGAACGTAATGACTTGTGGGGTTTGCGGGCCATACCAGCCAGAGCACCAGCTGCGCGAATGTGACGCGGCCTAGCCCGGGGCGCCAAGAGTGGCTAGGCCGACCTCGGCCATAACCTGGGCGGCCCCGGGTCTCTTACCCGCCCCGGGTCTCTAACCCTGGGCGCAGAGGGCGGTTCATGAGAGCGTTTCAGACATGTGCCGAGCCTTCGAAACTCACTCCTGGGGGGTCGCCCAATCGCAGGGGTCAGGTGCCGCAATGGCACGGATACCTGCGATGATGATCTCGACACCGCTGGCAAACGACTCCTCAGTGTAAGCCGCCTCGGCCGTCTCCATCCACGTGCAGCCCTCGGGGTCGGGGTGCTCGGGGCTCGCGTTGAGCTCAGTAAGCTCCGCAGGAATGAAGCCGCCGAGAAACGCATCGATGACGCACCAAGTGCGCTTGAGGATAGGGGCGGGAATGCCCTGGGCCTCGTGGAGGGCGTAGATGCGCGCCGTGTGCTCAACAAGAGGGCTGGCATAGCCGGCCATCTCCACCTTGAAGAGGTCGGCCTTGCTGTGGCGCAGGTACAGCGCACGAATGGAGCCCATTGTGCGACGAATTGTATCGTCCCAGCGCTCCCCCGGTATGGGATCGGCATCTACCTCGCGAAACGCCAAGGCAACCACGCCGGCGCGAATCTCCTGAATGCCGTCGAAATACGTGTAGAGCGTCATGGGGGCGCAGCCCACGGCCGCGGCAAGCCTGCGCATGCTCACGGCCTCGATGCCGCACTCGTCGGCAAGTTCGAGGGCACACGCAAGAATCTCATCGCGATCGAGACCGGGGGCGAACCCGGGTTTCTTCGGCATGAAGAGCCTCCATACACCATGCTTGAATTCTAAGTCCGTACAGTGTACAGTACCGCAATGTTCGTACAGTGTACGGACTTTAAGCCTCGCACGCTCGCCCCACATGGAGGCAGCATGCGGGCTTGGACACAGGACAAGGGGGAAGGAAGACCCAATGAGCACCATCTCACGTCGTTCGTTTGTTCAGGCAGCCGGCGTTGCCACCGCCGCAGTCGCAGCCGCAGGCACGGCCAGCGCGCTGGCCGAGTCCACCAGCGCCGCCGTAGCTCCCGAGACTGCCACGGCCGACTACCTCAACATCTACGCCGGCGGCGTCACCGCCATGCCCGCCCGCGCCGCCGCTTGCCCCGGGCCGCGCGGCCCCATCGCCTTTGAGTCCCGCGTCATTGCCGACAGCGAGATTGCGCGCACCGAGGACTTCGACGTCGTCGTCGCCGGCGCGGGCATCGGCGGCCTCATCGCCGCGCTCAAGGCCGCCGACATGGGCGCCAACGTGCTGCTTCTCGAGAAGATGACCAAGGGACGCGGCTGCTTCGAGTGCTTCGGTGCCGCCGGCGCCAAGTGCCAGGAGGGCACCGAGATCGACAAGACCGCCCTCTTCGACGAGATTCAGCGCTCCGCCTACTGGCGCTGCCGCCCCGAGCCGGCACACACCTACTGCGACCGCTCTGGCGAGGCCACCGACTTCTGGCAGGAGATGCTCGACAAGGGCCAGAACGGCTTTGTGATCACCAAGGTTGAGCAGGGCCCCTCCACGTGCGGCATGCCCGCCCTCACTCCGCTCATCGACACTGAGCTGGGCTTCTACGATTCGCCCTGCCTGCCCGAGGACGCCGGCGTGCGCTCGGGCCTGTCGGGCATCTACGTGTGCCTCGAGATGCAGCAGGTTGCCAAGAGCGCCTATGAGAACATTGACATGCGCTTCTCCACTCCTGCCGTACAGCTGACGCAGGACGAGTCGGGCCGCGTCACGGGCGTCATCGCCAAGGACGCAGACGGCTACTTCAAGGCAACCGCTTCTAAGGGCGTCATCATCGCCACGGGCGGCTACGACTGCAACCCCGAGATGATGCAGGCCTGGACGCGCCCCGAGGACTATGCCA
>JAHZHK010000047.1:2670-13572 GCA_019420325.1 Coriobacteriaceae bacterium
TCCTCTTGGTGGAACCCGGGCTGGGGCACCACGGGCGACGGCCACATGATGGGCCTCGCCGCAGGCGCGCAGATGGACCCGATCCCCCAGCCCGTCATGAACTTCCGCTGGGGCAACCCCGACTCCTTCGACGACGCGCGCACCTGGAACGCCGTGTACTTCGGCATTCTGGTGAACGGCCGTGGCCAGCGCTTTGTGCGCGAGGACCTGCCCTTCCAGAGCGTCTCCAACGCCCAGAACGCCCAGCCCGCCTACGGCAAGAACTGCTGGTACGTCTTTGACGAGACTATGGCCGACGGCATGCTCGACGACGCCACGCTCGAGGAGTTCAAGGGCAAGGGCTGGCTCTACGAGGCTGCGAGCCTGGAGGAGCTCGGCGAGGCCGCCGGCATCGACGGCTCCGCGCTCGCCCAGACCGTGGCTGACTACAACGCCGGCTTCGAGGCGGGCAAGGACGAGCGCTTTGGCCGCGACCTTACGGGCACCATTCCCTTCACCGGCACGCGCTACTTCGCCCTCACCACCAACAGCAACGTTCTGGCCACAGTGGGCGGCCTCACCATCGACGGCAACTGCTCGGTGCTCGACTGCAACGACATGCCCATCCCCGGCCTGTTTGCCTGCGGCAACGCCTCGGGCAACTTCTTCTCCGGCAACTACCCCCGTCACATCCCCGGCACCTCCATCGGCCGTGCGGTGACGTTTGGCTACGTGGCCGCCGAGAGCGCCGTCAACGGCACGATTGACGAGGGCCCCATCGTCGAGGGCAGCGCCCCCGCCCTCACCGCCTACGGCACCGGCGAGGCCGTGGACGAAGCGACCGTGCAGGCGGCCGTCGAGCTGGGCAGCTGGAACCCCTACGACTCGGTCCACGGCGGCAGCTCTTCCTACAGCCCCGAACAGCTTGCCGGCAACGTCGCCGCCTGCGACAACTGCCACACCTACCGCGCCGGCGACGCCACCGTCGCCGACAACATGGTGATGGAGTAAAGTACCCGATCAGCGGGCAGGCCTGCTAAAAGGAATCACCTAACGCAAGTACCCCCGGCGCCCAGTTCAGCATGGGCCCAGGGGTACTTCTTTAGCTATATCTATACAGCGCATATTAGTCGCGATAGCCACCTACAAGAAACAGGCTAGGCAACCTTGACGCCTCCATTGGCAGCATAGCGATACAGAAGATGCGCGTTGCTATAGAGGAACTCCTCGAAGAGGACCTTCTCCTCCGCCGTGAAATGACCTTCCCAGTCAGCCCAAGTATAACTGGGCAACTCACAACGCGCGGAATCAAAACCGTCCTGCGTCGGACGTTCGAAATGCACCACTACCTTGTCCACCCCATTGGCATGGATGACTTGAGAATGGGTGATTTCCGTTCCGTCGCCAAGAGTGATATGGGGATACATCATGACAAACCCTTTCAAATGCGCCTTCAGTATACGCCAGATTGAATTGCGACCCAGCGCCCACCCCAGACTTCCATATCGGACGTTTATCGGACGATAATTGGACGCTGTATGGTATAATGTCTGAAACGTCCGTTTGCGACTGATGGGACATTGGCATGGGGTGGAGCAATACGTTCGCCTCCCTGAAGGAGAGCAATAAACTCGAGGTGAAGGCTGCCCAAAAGGGTCTGCCACGCAGCCTTTGGGAGACGTACTCCGCGTTCGCCAACACCGACGGGGGCACCATTTTACTCGGCGTGGAAGAAGACTCCCATGGGAGGCTTTCCGTATGCGGCGTTAACGAGCCAGAATCCCTGGTCAAAGTCCTGTGGGATGACCTCAACAACCCCAGTTGCGTCAACGTCAATCTTCTTACTGACAACGATGTAAGCATCAGCTACGATGCAGGCGCGCCGTACATCGTCATCGAAGTCCCAAGGGCTCCGCGCCAGGACCGGCCCGTCTATATACGTAACAACCTTGCTTCAGGCTCTTTCCGTCGCAACGGCGAGGGCGACTACCACTGCACATCTGAGGAGCTCAAGGCACTTGTGCGCGACGGAGGCGAAGAAATAGATCGACTTGTTCTCGAAGAGTTCGAGTTTGACTCTTTGTGCAAGGAAACCATCGCCTCTTATCGCGGTGCGTTTCAAGCACTGCGGCAAAATCATCCATGGAACAGCCTGGCCGACTCCGATTTTCTCATGCGCATAGGGGCAATTGGACGCGGCGTGCGCACGCATCGGCTCCATCCAACACGAGCCGGGCTCCTCATGTTCGGATATGAGTACGAGATTGCGCGCGAATACCCGAGCTACCTGCTCGACTACCGAACATGCTTGGGAGACCGGCGGTGGGATGACCGCATTGCGAGCATGGACGGCACTTGGAGCGGCAACGTCTACGACTTTTGGCGCAAGGTCTGCATGAAAGTAGTCGAAGGTCTTCCCAAGCCTTTTGCCCTCGGACCCGACATGCACCGACTCGAAGATACCCCTATGCATGCGGCACTGCGCGAGGGCCTCGCAAACATGCTTGTACATGCTGACTACTACGGCAGAAGAGGTTGTGTCGCCCTGCGCGAACCTGGCTGCATAACCTTCAGCAATCCAGGGAGCCTGCGCATGTCATGCGACGTCGCACTCCAAGGCGGCACATCTGACCCGCGCAACGCGACGCTTATGCGGATGTTCAATCTCGTGGGAATCGGCGAGCGCATTGGCAGCGGCTTTGACGTCATGCGCGCGGCTTGCACCTGGGCCGAACTGCCGCAACCCATGTTGAAGGAGTCCTACAACCCCGACTGCACGACGCTCACGTTTCGCACGGAACACAATGATGGCTGGACAACGCGGGCGGGCGCCAACGGCAGCATGCCAGCAGAACGCGATTCAAACTCGCACCCCAACACGCCCGTCGACATGGCTACCGCCCGTATCCTGGACATTTGGGAGCAGGCAGGCCACGGATGTTCCGTTGGTGCCGTGCCGGCGTCTGGCACCGCAATGTCGCAGGCAGCAAACAATAACAATCTTGCTGTTGGTCTTGGCTCCGGCGGCAGTCGTATCGCACCCTGCGAAGTTACCGTGAACGCCAAACAACTCAAACGGCGCCGTTTGCCCCGCGAGGAGCGAGAGCTTGTCATGCATTTCGTCATCGAGAACGGAGAGATTCACCGCATTGAGGCCCAGGAGCTTCTTGGCGTCGGCTCAACAAAGGCCAAGACCCTGCTCAACGACATGGTCAAGCAGGGTCTTCTCATAGTCGAAGGCGCCGGCCCCTCCACCCGCTACCTCAGCGCCAGCGCATAGCGCTGAAAACGCCGCATGTTTGCGTTTTAATCTCACGCATCGTAATGGCCGTTAAGTCCACACGGTATCTACCAGGCGTAATGTCAAATCAAAATGTCCAGTCATAGAAAGTGAATGACTTAAAACGCAAACATGCGTCTATTTTTCCAAAAACGCAGGCCCTTCGGGGCGTTATAGTTTTCCTAACTAAACCGCCAGGGGGGCGCAGGATGGAAAACGACAAAATCAAGGCTTGCAGGGATGTCTCACCCAGGGAGGCTCAGCCCGAAGATATGTGCGCACCGACCGACCCCTTGCACAAGCAAGAGCCTGCACCGGGCAATCCAATTCGCGACCCAAACAGGCTCACGGTGGGTGCCATGGCGCAGCTCAATTGCGTGTCAGCGCGCACCTTGCGCATCTATGATGAAAAAGGCCTGCTTGTGCCCGCGTGTCGTGACGATGAAACGGGATATCGCTACTACACGCTCGCACAGTGCGAAACACTCGACACCATTCAGTTACTCCAGCGCCTTGGCTTTGCCCTCGACGAAATCAAAGACGTGATCGCCAATCGCGATGTGCCAGGCCTTTTCGACCGGCTCTGCACCAAGGAGGAAGGTCTCGACCGACAGCTCGGCGAGCTCAAGCGCCTCAAGTACCTGCTGCGGCGTCTTAAGGACCGCTGCATGACCGCGCAGTCCGACATCGAGTGCGGTGTTTGCCGCGTCGAGGCATTGCCCCAGCGCCGCGCCATCGTCTACGACCTGCCTGAAAAGTACTGGGTCCATGAGGGCAAAGGCAGCTCAGCCGAGCAGCTCTTACTTTGGCAAATGGCAATCTGCCAGGTAAAACGCGAGCTGATCGACTCGGGCGTGTCGCCCAGCTACTTCGGCAACGTCGCCTGCCACGTGAAGCGCGACGCCCTGCAGCCGGGCCCCATCGACTACACAAGCGCGCTCATCTTCATCGACAACCGCGACATCGACGTCTCTGTGCCCACCATCACCATCCCCGCAAGCCTGTACATGACCATGTACTGTGCGGACCGGAGCTGCGACGAGGGCGAGCTCATGGAGACGCGCTGCCTGCACACCTTGCTTGACCACATTGCCGAGGCCGGATACGAAATCACGGGCGACTACGTGGGCGAGGTGGTGCTCGACAGCGAGCTCTTCTCCTTCTCCGGTCGCGACGAGCTCATAAAGCTCCAGGTACCCGTGCGCAAGCGAGCGTAAGCGAAGATCCGACAGCAAAGTCGGGGCATGGCAACATGGCGCCACTTCGCATCTGCACAACCGCAAGGATACGCCCCGCTTCGCCTCCACGCAAACAGAAGAGGCGCGCCACCTCCCAGCGGAGAAGTGACACGCCCCTTGTTCTTCAACCCTTACTCGTCCACGCCTTCAGCCGCGCGGCACTCGCCTCACCTACGCCGTCACGCTCGCGGTCACACCGATGTTGGGCGTGTTGGCGGCATCGGCAGCACCGGGAGCCGCAGGCGGGGTAGCCTCATGGGTAAAGTCGATGGCCACGATGTCGCGGGCAAAGTACTTGGCCGAGGTGGAGCCCAGCCACAGCTGGCAGGTACCGCCCATGGAGTTCTCCAGCGGCTCGCCGTTCACGCCGAATACCACGAGGGTATAGCGCTGCTTGACATAGGACAGGGGCAGCGACACCTTGTAGCCGTCGGTCGTGGTGAACGTAACGGTGTTCGCATCAGCGGCAACGCCCGCCTGGTTCATGATGTCCACAAACTTCACGCCTGTGACCTGGGCGTTTGCAGCAGCGCGCATGTCGGCGCCGTTGCCGGCGCAGGCGCAGCCCATCTGCACGGTCAGCGCCGAATCGTCTGCAAGCTCGTCGAGCGTGGCGGTAAAGGCGTTGTCCACGTCGCCGCCCACCGTGAGGGTCCACTCGTCAAGTGGCTTGGAGGCAAGGTCGGTGCCAGCCTGCGTGCCGCACAGGTACTTGTCCGCGCCCTGGAAATCGTGCTTGATCTGGGCGTTGGGCGTCACCGTGGACTGGTCGAACCCGAACGTGCCCTCAACCGTGCTGAGTTGCACCTGGTTGGACACGGTCGCAGCCTGTACCTCCTGGGTGGCAGTTGCGGCTTCGGGGGCCTGCGGGACGGCATCGGTAGCTGCCAGCACCATGAGAGGCGCGGCGCCGGCGGCAAGAAGGGCAGCGGTTCCCGTCAGCGCGATGCCGGCAACGGTAGTCTTCGAGGTCTTCATGGTTACTTCTCCTCCTTGGCGCTCTGCTCTGCGGTGTCTGCAGCATCAGCGGTGGCACCCTCATCGGTTGCCTCAGCGGTCGTCTCGCCGCCGTCAGCCGCCAGGTTTTCTGCCAGATAGGGCTCAGTGGCGGGGTCGAGGTCATACTCGTTGAGACCGTTCTCAAGCTGCTCGTCCCACTCAGGATGCGCGGCGTTAGCCTCGGCGTTTGCCTCGGCGGCGGACTCATAGCTCACGCCGTTCTCCTCGGCCACGGCGTCATCGGCGATGTCGTAGCTAGGATAGGTGGGCAGGGGCGCGCCGGCCGCGTCAGCGTCGGCCTTAATCTGGTCGGCGTTGTGGGAGACGAGCATGAGCTCGACCGGCTCCTCAGAAACGCGGCCGTTGTCGCAGATGGTACGGACACGCACGACATATGCGGTGTCCTCCTGCGGAGTGAACGTGTAGTACCAGTTCACGACCTTCTGCGGATCGACGTCGTCGAAGTCATACTCCGTCCAGCTTGCGCCGCCGTCAAGCGACACCTGGATGCCCTTGACCGTCCAGTCGTAGCCGTGCGACCAACCTTCGATGGTGTAGGGCTGACCGGTCTCGATGACCGTACCCTCCTTGACATTGAGGAAGCCCACCTGCGGCTTGTTGTAGAAGCTGTTGGAGGCGTAACGCTCGTTGCCGTCCTGCGTCCACTCGTCGCTCTGTTGGTGCCAACCGTTCTGGTTGGGCAACCACGGGTCGGAGCTGTCGGCGAACACGAAGTCAGAGACCGACTTCCAGCTGTTGCCCGCGCTCTCAAACGAGCACCAGCACCACACCGGGTAACCATCTTCCCAGTTGATGAGATGGCCGTTGATCTTGTACACGATGTAAATGTCGTCGATATGCTGGCTAAAGACGTCGCGCGTGAGGTCCTCGTGCGAACCGTCGGCCGCCATGATCTGCAGCGACTTGGCCTCGTCAGTGTAGCCGCCGGCCTGCTTCAGAATCCACGACAGCGGGATGGCGTCGATGTCGTAGTTGCCGAAGAAGGAACCGCCCATCGGGTTCATCGTGCACACCATGGCCTTGGTGACGTGCTCGTTCTCAGCGTTCTCGATAAGGTCGGACAGCGTGTAGGTGACTTCCTGGCCCACGCAACCGCCCACGGTGATGGTCCAGTTGGCGAAGAGGTCCTTGTCGAGCGGGGTGCCCTCTTCCTGGTAGTGATAGCGGTCGTGATCCCAATAGAAGCCCGGGCCGCGCCAGTTGTAATCCCACGTGCTGTCCCAAGACGACTTGTCCTGATCCCACACGACCTCGGCATCGACGTCGCTCTGGTCGGACACGGCCGTCACGCCGCCGAACATATCGTGCTTCACCACGTCGTAGAGGCCCATGTAGGTCGTGTCGTTGGTGGACAGGGTGTCCTCGGTGTTGGAGTCATAGGCAAAGTGGCAGCTCCAGCAGTTGCCGCCCATGGAAGTGAACGCCTCACCGTTCTTCACCTGGTGAATCTGGTGCATGAGGTCGCCGAACGAGTACTGCTGCGTGATGTAACCGGGCTGCCAGGTGTGGCAGTCGATGCACATCTGCACGGTGTACTGCACGGGGGCGCAGCGCGTGATGTCCTGATGGTCGAAATCAGGCATGGTGCTCACGAGTTCGGCCAGGTCGTCATGGCAGGAGTTGCAGCCGCGGTTCTCACCGTTGAGATAGGTGAGGTTGTAGGAAGGCATGAAGTCGTTCACCTTGTAGGTGTCGTATCCGATGTCCTCGGGCACGCGCTGGGTTTGGGTGCCGTCCTCGTCCACATAGACCGTGGGGGTGTTGTCGGCAATGTACTGCTCGCTCGTATAGGGCACCGACTGAGGGTCGGAACCAGCGTTTGCCGCAGACTGGGCAGGTTCGGGCTGGTCAGCCGCGTACTTGGTGCCAGAGGCAAACGTGTTGTCGTTGGTTGCCGTGCCCTCGAACTTGTCGGCATCGGCATCGAACAGAGCCTGTACCGCAGGGCTGTACTGACCTTCAGATGCCTGCTCGGTGCTGGCGTCCGCACTTTCCTCGGCCTGCGAGAACACAGGTACCGCGACCAGAGCCAAACCCAGACCCGCCGTGCACACCAATGCGGATGCAACCGTCGCGAACCTGCGACTGGAAACAACGTTTCGTGCCATGAGTCTCCCCTTCCATTCTTGCCTATGCTGTAACGCACCGGTTCGAACCTATGCGCCGAGCCTTCGTAGCGTCCCTTGCAACGCGTACGGTGCCGTTGTAAGCCTTGACGCAACGGCAAGCTCAAGGGGTCTGATTAAATTTTTTGAATAATTTTTCAGGATGGGACGGAACCGGGGTGAGCAACGACGTGGGCCTGGCTCTTTGGGGCAGAACGATCCAGTATGGAGCGTGCAGGCCACTCGGGCTGGGACCAGGGATTCGTCGCGCAAAGCCAGGCTCCCATCAGATGTTTCAACAGTGCCACATCAAATATGAAGCGAATCGTTTTCGGCCCAAAACTGAGACTCCGAGGCATATGGCCTGGTGGACCCTGCCAAAAGACAAATCCGGGGCCTAGGCAGGCCCCGGATGTTGTGGTGTCGTACTTTGATGAGCAGGCAGATCGACTAGCTCTGCGACACGGGCGTCAGCAACGAGAAGTCCAAGGGCGCAACATCGGCACGCCAGAAGAAATACTGGGTCTCGCCTGCATCGTCCACACGAGCGAGCTCGATTGCCTCATAGCCGGTGTAATCCCACACACCGCCGGCATTGTAGAGAAGCGACTCGTCCCATCCCAGGTAGACAAGAAGCTTCTTCATCATCGCTGCGTAGCCGCCGCCTCCACAGCACAGCACCACGGGTCCGTCCTGCGGAAAGAGGTCCTGCAAGATGAGCAGCGACTGCTCGTAGCAAGGAGTTACCGAGACGATCTCGCCAGCCTCGTCCCATTCAACGTCAAAAAGATGTTCGCCCTCGTAGGCACCTGAAACCGGCAGCTCCTGAAGGGTGCCCACGTACGGGTAAGGCACAACCTTGAACCCGGCGATGGCAAACGAGAGCACCGAATCACCGCCGATGGCAGAGTAGTCGGCCGGATCCTTGAGCAGGCGCATGTCACGATAGGCCACGCCGGGGATGCCCAGGTAATCGTCAATGGTATCCATGTTGACGTTGAGGTCCACGCCAAAGTCGCTGTCAGCGTCGGGTTCAGCTGGGGGAAGCTGTCCCGCCTGGGCCTGTCCGTCTGAATCGGCCGCCTGATCATCGGCGGGGGCGTCCTCGGCCTGAGTCTCTGCGGCATCGGCCGCCTCATGCGCATCATCTGCCTGGCCCTGCGCCCATGCGGGCATCGCTGCCGCGAGACCCAGCGCAATGCCAGCCGCGCCCAATGCCAGCGTATCCTGGACAAACTCCTTGCGCTCAACCATACCCATCTCACTCACCTCTTGACGATGAAGCCCCAGGCCTCAAGCTCCTCGAGCTGCTCTTCGGTGCGCTCGTCGGTATAGCTCGCCGTGGTGGCCGCGTCCATGATCATGGGCAGCTCCGGGAAGAAGTTGTACACGATGATGGCGTTGTGCAGTACGCGGCACGTGGTGGAAACACCCGCAAATTCAACGCTCTCGATTTGAATGCCCTGCTCACGGTAGCCCTCGATGACACGGACAAGCCCCGGGGCACCGTAGGTACCCGTCATCACGAGCGTCGCGTTGTCGGGGTTGAGCAGGTCGCGGACCTTGCCGTAAAGCTGCCAGCCTTCGGTGGCCGGGTCGCAGTGCGGCGGATTGACCGTGGCCTCGCGCGTAGCGGCGTACTCGTCGGCCGGATGGGTATCCATCGTGTAGATGATGAAGTCACCCCGGTCGCGATACTCCTGAATCTTCGCGCAGATGGCGTCTTCCACGGCCACAGCAGGTTCGATGCGGCCGAACACACCGCCGTCAACGAAATCTACCTGGTAGTCCACTACAACAAGCACGCGCTTCGGGTTGGCCGCGCGCTCGTCGGCATAGGTCACCTGCGGCACCGCATAGGCGCTCACATGGCCGTCGGCACTCGAGATGTACTCGATGTCCTCCGCCACGCCCGAGTAGGGGTTATAGTCGCCTTCGTCCTCGACTGAGTCATCGAGGTCATTGACCCCATCGGCCTGAGCTACGCGCGGCACGCTCGCTGCAAAACCGCCTGCTACCGCCGCCCCAAGGGCAGTCGCCCCCATACCCAAAGCCTGCGCTCTCGTAACCCCGCCATCTTGCGATGTATCAATCATGAGACCTCCTCAGTATGCCCACACATCACTGCGATTGGCACATTGTGCCTGCTTGTTGGCATGTGTACACGCACGCCCGCCTACGGTCGCATCCTTCACCTGCGCGCAATTACCTGCCGCTCGCCCGTCAACCTCACCTTTGACTCGTTGCATTCCGTTTTCGTTCGACCTTCGTTCTGATGTATATGCCTATGCACATATACATATAGGCATATACATCACATCCAATCAGACAAAGGCCTGGTTTTCCTCTATCACGCGTCAACAGGGCAATTGCCCCTAACAGCCCAGGAACTGGTCCTCAAGCGTGGGGTATCCAGCATCCGCCCAAGCCTTCACGCCGCCGTCGAGCACCTTGACAAGCTCCTCGTCGTACCCATTGGCAATCAGCGTGAACCAAGTCTCTGCCAGGCGGTTGCTGTTTTTGAGCGCAACGAGAATGACTTCCTTGTCCTGGGGAATCTCACTCATGCGAATCTCAATCTGCCTGCCAGCAGGAATGTTGCGCGAGCCTTCAATGAGCTGGTGTTGAAAGTCGCGATGGCTGCGAATGTCAATAACGCACACCTCGCGGCTCTTGAGCTTTCCTGCATCAAAGAGCTCGTAGAGGTCATCGACCGAGATGAGCGCGTCTTCGGGGATCTCCTTGAACTTGCGCGCCTTGTTGGACTTCGTGCTTGTGTTGTCCGCAGAGAAGCCGGTAGAAGCGCCCTTCGGCGAAGCCCCCGAGTCC
Source organism: Coriobacteriaceae bacterium (assembly GCA_019420325.1). Taxonomy (GTDB): domain Bacteria; phylum Actinomycetota; class Coriobacteriia; order Coriobacteriales; family UMGS124; genus UMGS124. Next base: position 13,122 of record JAHZHK010000047.1, read on the forward strand.
CCGGTTGCCGAGCCAGACTTCGCCGCGGTGCCACCAGCGGCGGTTGCGTCGCCTGCGTGCGCGCTGCCAGCCGCAGCCTTGCCTGCAGCGCCCTGGGCAGAGGCAGTCTTTGTCCCCTTGCCGGAACCCTGCGCCTGCGAAGTCGCAGCTGCCTCGGAGCCACCCGCGCCCGCCGCCCACGCCTGCCCGCAGATGCCGCCGAGCGCAAGCGCCGTAGCACCTGCCAGGCCCAACGTCACTGCCTCACGCCGTGTGACGCCTCGCATTGCCCCACCCGGTTCATTTGCCATGGCAACCCCCTTCTTGTCGGTTGCATTCATAGTAAACCTTCACGCTAGGTAAGACTCAATGGGATATGGGGCGCACATTGACGAATGACAAAGGCCGTGGGGATAGGAGAAGTGATTGCGAACTCCAAGGGCCATGGGAAGCAGGGGCAGTGCCCTCGCAA
>JAHZHK010000047.1:13582-19655 GCA_019420325.1 Coriobacteriaceae bacterium
GTCGTCAAATAAATAAACAAGTGGTTTTCGGGCCAGTGCCCTCGCAATGGCCAGGCCCGAAAGAACAAGACGCAAGCGCCAAGAGCGCGAGAAACATATTCGAAGGCCGCCTCACCCTATTGGATACTCCATCAAAAAAGCCGCCGACCTCGGGAGATTCGAGGTCGGCGGCTTTGGGATGCACGAGTGACATGTACCGTATGTCGCGCCGCCACATCTAGCTGCTATTTCACAATCAGGTGCTAAGTACGCTCTTAAAGCCCACGCTTGTAGCCGCCGTGGTCGCCAGGACGGCGACGGGGCTTGGCGCCAGGATCGGCAGACGCAGCCTTGGGAGCAGCAGCATTGCGAACCTGGCCCGTCGCAGCGCGAGCCGAGCCGGAGCGGCGCGACCTGTTGGCCGAGGCAGCCGAATGCTGGCCCTTGTCCGAGGCCCGGCCATCGCTCGCACGGCCTCGACCAGAAGCGGAGGGCCGGCCATCATTCGACGAGTGAGTCTTGTTGACTCGACCGCGACCGTCAGAAGCAGGGCGCTCGTCGGCTGCGCGGCCAGTCCCCATCGACTCTGCAGTGCGCTGCTGACGCCCACGATTCCCAGAGGCACCACCCTCGCCAGCACAGCCGCGACTGCGACCGTGACCAGAGGCACAGACCTCGCCGGCCTGGCTCTCACCCTCAACGCGAACCCTGCTCGTCTCGCCGCCCCGCTTTGCGCGGCTCTCTCCGGCAGCGCCGTTTGCACGGCCCTCGCCCGCCTCGCCGCCTCGCTTCGCATGACCACGGCCGCCGCCGCGGGCCTCGCCGGCCTGCGACACGCCCGACTGCATGCTGCGACCAGCCTCGCCCGCCGCCTCGGCAGCCGCCTTCTGCTCGAGCATCTTCTTGCGGGCCTTCTTGCTCGGCAGCTTGTCGGTAGGCTTGCGATCGGGGTCGGGCACGAAAGCGTTCGCGCCGCAATCGATGCCCCCGGCGCGAGGGAAATCGGGCACGAGCTTGCCCATGAGCGCCTCGATATCGCGCAGGTCAAAGTACTCGGCCTCGGCCACGAAAGTAAGCGCCCAGCCAAACTGACCGGCGCGGCCCGTGCGGCCGATACGGTGGATGTAGTCCTCGGCGTCGCTGGGCACATCGAGGTTCACCACGAAGGAGACCTCGGCGATGTCGATGCCGCGGGCAAGCACATCGGTGGCCACCAGCACGTCGGCCTCACCGTTGGCAAAGCGGCGCAGCGCCGTCTCGCGTTGGCCCTGCGTGCGGTTGCCGTGGATGGCGGCAGCGGTAATGCCGGCCTTGTTGAGCTTGCGGCACACCATGTCGGCGCGATACTTGCCTCGGCAGAACACGATGACGCGCTTGGAGCCCTCGCGCTTGAGCACGTCGATGAGGATGCGGGCCTTCTCCTTCTCAGCCACGCCGAGAACGTACTGGTCGATGGTCTGCGCTGCGGTGCCCTTATGGGCGATTTCCACGCGAATAGGGTCTTTGACCAGCTCTTTTGTGGTAGAGAGCACATCATCGCCCAGGGTGGCCGAGAACAGCAGCGTCTGGCGCGTGGCAGGCGTCTTGGCAACGATGCGGCGCATGGCGGGTGCAAAGCCCATGTCGAGCATGCGATCGGCCTCGTCGAGCACGAGCACGGACACGTCGGAGAGGTTGGCCGCACCCTGGTCGATAAGGTCGATGAGACGGCCTGGCGTGGCGATGAGCACGTCGCAACCGCGAGCAAGGGCGGCCTTCTGGGGCTCGTAACCCACGCCGCCCACAACGACGGCGCAGCGATGGCCGGTCTGCTTGCAAATGACGCGCGCGCACGCCTCAATCTGCTGGGCAAGCTCGCGGGTGGGGGTCACAACAAGCATGAGAACGCCCTGGCCCTTGGCGGCATGGCCCAGACGATCGAGCGTGGGGAGCAGGAACGCGGCCGTCTTGCCGGTGCCGGTCTGGGCGGCCGCCATGACGTCGCGACCCTCGAGCACTGCAGGGATGGCACCGCGCTGCACAGGCGAAGGCTCCTCGTAGCCCATCTCGGCAACGGCAGTGAGAACCTTCTCGGACAGTCCGAGCTGGTTAAAGCGGGTTATTTCGTTGGTGTTCACGTACAAACGTCCAATCTGTGCCCTGCGAACGCCAAACCGGGCGGCGGCAAAGTGCCAGGCACACCGCGGCTGCAAGGCCGTATGGGTTGTGGCGTGAGGAAGCGGCGCGGCGTACAGGCGGCGCTCGGCACGTTTCCAGGCGCACGACCGCTCCGTAAACGGGCGTCGCGGCTTCATCGGCACTGGACGTAGCAAGCCTCACGATATGGGCGCCCGCCTTATCGGGCAACCCCGGGGACGACTCTTGCGCCCCGAATATACCGACTACTATACGGCAGTCGCACCGCCCAACTCACCCGACCCACCCATCCGCCCGAAAAGAGCATGAGCAAGGCGCGCACACGGGGATTCCTCGGACGCCCAGCACCGCCCAACAACCAAATCACCTACCGAATCTGTCCCCCATCTGCACGTTCACCGCTCAATCGTGTTGAATGGACCAAAACGAGCTCGAAAATCGCCCCGAAATGGTCCATCCAGCACGCATGGCCCGCGAAACGTGCTGAATGGGCCAGAACCTTCTCAACATAATATCCCTGGAGGTACAGCTAAGAGGGAAATCATGCCAATGACAAGAGCGTGTACCCACCGCGTTGATTAAAAGAGCGTGGTCTCAACCCCAGGGAATCACCCTGGCCAGCACACCGTTGTCGCAAAGTACAAAGTCCCGGTTCTCATCTCCCCCGCCCCACCAAAACAAACAGCGCCCGCCCCAGGATTCCCCGGAACGGACGCCGTTCACACATGCGGTTCTATGCAGGCAGCACCCCAAAAGGTCCGCCCAATCGCGCAGCTTTAGGCCTGCGCAAGCTCCTTGCCAAGCACACGACCCAGCGTCATAGCCATGCCGATGGTCAGGCCCGTCATGGGCGTGGAATACTCAATGGCAAAACGACCACCAGAGTTGTTGCCCGTAGCGTACAGGTTGACAATCGGGTTGTAGTTCACGTCGAGCACACGCTGGTATTCGTCGATGTTGACGCCGTTAAGAGTGCAAGTGCCCGTCATCGGCTTCTCCTCCACACAGTACATGCCGTAGAAGGGGCCCTCGTTAACAGGAAGCAGCATCTTGGGATCGCGGCCAAAGTCCTCGTCCTTACCCTGCTCGCAGAACTGATTGTATCGCTCAATCTCGTCCTTGATGTTGGCACGAACCTCGTCGTCGAGCGGCATATAGGAGAGCAGCTCGTCAAGCGTCTCGGCGCCCCAGGCGCACACGCTGTCGCCATCGTTGCCTTCAGCACCGTCGGCGCCGCGCTCAACCCAAGCATCGATGGTAGCCTCGAGGTCAAAGTTACCAGGACGGCCCATGGGCGAGGCGAAGTGCTCGGGAGCCTGACGGCTCATGAGCTCCTTCCAGTGGCTATCGAAGATGACATAGTAACGGCCAGGCTTGCTGCGCTCAGCACGGATACGCTGACCAAAAATGCCCATGAAGGTCTCGTCGGTGAACCTGCGGCCATCACGGTCGAGCCACACGAAGGGGCAGCCCCAGGGGTTCTCAGCGGGAGCGAAGCCGGCGCCCCAACGGAGCACATTGCTGGCATACGTGTTGGAGTTGAACATAACCTGGGGATCAACGAGGCAACGGCAGTTCGGGTCCATCGTGCCGCCAGCCCAAAGAGCCATCTTGATGCCCGAGCCATCACGGCCAAAGCCGGCGCACTGCATCTCGGTGGTGTCCAGACCGTGGCTGCGCCACAGCCAGCGCTTCTCATCCTGCAGGTCCTCGTACATAGCAGCATTTCCGCCGTAGTCGCCACCAGCAAGAACAACAGCCTTCTTGGCAACAAAACGAGTGTAGGTACCATCAGGACCCTGGGCAATAACGGACTTGACTGTAGTCTGCGGAACCTCATTATCAATGAAGTCAACCGTACCGTCAGGGTTCACCTGCTCACCCTTCTCGGTGGTCGCCGTATCATTAAAAAAGAGCACGATGCCGGTGTACTCCCAATACCAGGTGGCACCCTTCGACTCTGCGTCCTCAATAATCGAGGCAGCGGCACCGTTGTAGTCCACCAGGATGGAACCGGGCCAGCAGCTAAAGCGATTAATCTCCTGACCCATATCAACGTACTGCTGATAATCCTCAACAGAAGTGTCGATGCAAATCTTATCGTATACATCCTGGGGGACCTTAGACACGAGCCAGTCCACCATCTCGCCAGAGTTGTCGATGAACTTCTTTACAAGGCGCGGGTTAGTACGGTTGTGAGAGCGACGCTGATATTCGGCAAGCAGAGCAGTGTTGTCGATCTCGGGAACACCCTGCTCCTTGGTGAACTCGGAGTTCGTGGAAGCAATGCCGTGCAGACCGTAGTAGAAGATGCCATCCTCAGGCTGAGACTCAATCACTGCAACGGTGGCGCCGCCCTCAACAGCAGCAAAGGCGCACATCGAACCAGCATTGCCGCCGCCCATGACAACGATGTCAGCCTCAACGGTCTGAGAAATCTGTGACTCGTCAATAACGGGAGCGTCGCCCAGCCATGCGGGCTTATAGGTGGCGCGGGCAACCTCACCCGTAACCGAGCCCGCCTGGTCGGCACCCTGCGTGGCAGCGATGGCCTGCTCGCATCCTGCGGCGGCGGCAGCCGTGGCTCCCATCAGGGCAGCACCGCTGATAAAACTCCTGCGTGAAATGGTCCCGTTCATGCAAGTCCCCCATTCAATCGGTTGGTTGGCATATTGCCAAAACCGATACTAGACAGCGAGCACAAACGCCTCCAGAGCAGAACATGGAAGCTGTTCAGTTTCCGGACAGCTTGCGCAAAGTGTCTAAACCCGCGAGGGTCTACGCCCCAACCGCACGCACCATAAACGCTGGGGCAATCTGGGCGACATAGCATGCAATTCGCTCGGGAGGAAGCAGCATTCCATCCTCAAACCAAGCCAGCGTCATTGCTTCATTTGCGCGCGAGACATAGGCAAGATGGGTGTGCTCATCCTCGGTTAATGGGCGCCCAAGCGCACGCATGACGGCCTGGTCGAGAGCTCCAAACGTCTGAATGCCCGCAAAGCTTTGACCATTTCTTTCATTACGCACGGGACGCACCGCCCCAACGCGTCCCGACAGCTCCTTTAGACGTGTGTACAGCCGCAGACAGCACTCCTGGTAGCCATAATCCCTACCGAGCCCCTCAAAGATCGAGCGGAACTCTTGCTCCCACAGCCACTCGCCAACAGCATAGATATCATCGAAATACGTGTAGAAAGTCGAACGGGAAATACCCGCCTCCTCGCAGAGGTCCACGACGGAAATCTGCTCAATGGGGCGCTTGGCCAGCAGGTCGTTTAAAGCCTGTGCGACGAAATACCTCTTGCGGTCGAGCTTGTCCAATCTCATGCCCCCTATGACGCGTCCGGTAAATCAGGTTGGTATCCCCAGAGTCCCCAAACAAAGCGGCAACAAAAGCGGCCGTCAACGATTGAAATCAGTATCCACGCCCTGCATCAAGCGTCAAGAACAACGGACAGAATCAGTGGGCCAGCCACATTTCACATGCGCGCGTACTCATCAAACGTATATCCATGTACCCGCAAATAATCGGAGCTTCAGGCGCTCCCAGCACCGTCTGTCCCATAAGGAAAATGAACCCCATCTCCTTTTGCTTCCAACAAAGCACCTGGCATATCGCTTTGCTTTTCATTTTACCTGTACCCGACAGCAATTTAATCCCCATCTGCACGTTCCGCCACTCCATCGTGCTGAATGGACCAGAACGAGCCTGGAAATTGACCCGAAATGGTCCATCCTACACGCATGACTCACGAAACGTGTCGAATGGACCAAAAGCAGAAGCTAGGACACATACCCCAACAGCCAACCCTGCAGGCGCGCCCACAAACGTGCTATCCAATGCGAAAACCTGCGCATAAGGCGCCCCCCGTTCATCCTGCAACGAATCATCCCGGCTAGTAGCAAACAGACGATATGAGCAGGACATAGAGAGCCCCTGCTGCGCGCCGCGCCC
>JAHZHK010000048.1:0-8200 GCA_019420325.1 Coriobacteriaceae bacterium
GCCCCGCCGATGGTGAAACCGCGCGGGGGCACGGCTTTGGCCCCGGGGTGGTGAGGCCTCACCACGGCCGGGGGATGGACAGGTCTAGCTGGGGGTTTGGCGCGAAAAGCAGGCTGGAGGCCCCGGCGCCCGTTCTGAGGCGGAGAAAAAGCCCGGTGGGACTGAAACCGTTGCGGGTTGAGGCGCGTCTCGGGACGGCCCCGTCTCACTTAGATCGCGTGTCAAATTGTGGTGTATGGGCAAGCCCGGCCCCCGCCGGGAATCGTCGTGCGCACGGCGCGGGCTTTCACCGGGCGAGGCGGTCGCGTACTTGACGCGGGTCGGTATCGTGCGGGGGTTGCGTTGCTTGAAGCAGGACCGTGCCGGCAAGGTAGCCGCGTGCTCGACGTAAGTCTTTGCTGGGCGGGTCGTCCGTGCGCGCCGCAGGTCCATACAGCCGTGCCTGAAGCTGTCACTTGGGCCCATGTTCCCCTGAATTCTACCGACGGGGATGTCTCTGCCTCGGCTTTTGTCACACGCTTGGGCCGTCCTCAAAACGGGAGGTGCCTCTATGAACCAGACGGCTATCGGCAGTTGCATCGCAAGGAAGCGCAGGGAGCAAAACCTGACGCAGGAGCAGCTGGCAGAGCAGCTCGGCATCTCAAACAAGACGGTTTCCAAGTGGGAGAACGGCAAGTGCATGCCGGATTACGGTATCATCCAGGGGCTCTGTGACGCGCTCCATGTGACGCTCCCGGTGCTTATGGACGGCGAGGACGCGGCACAAGATAGCGTGCGGGTCTACGTTGATGAGCAGATTCTCGACCTGCTGCGCCGCACGCAGGAGCTGGAGTGTCGGAAGGGCCTCTTCTACTGCCTCGTCCTCAACGTCTTTGGTATCGCCTGCGGCGCCATGTCCAGGGTCACCGGCAGGCCGGATGTGCGGAATTTCGACTTTGACATCCTGATGGGTGTGCCCCCTGGAGGGACGTTGGCCGGTGTCTGGGTCGTTGGGAGGCAGATACCCGGAAAGCATTGAATTGCGGGGCTTCCCGGCAATCCGGCTTACTTGCGAGTTCTGCCAGCGGCACCTGCCGCTCTTTTAGGAGAGCTCGCGGCAGTCGGGCATGCCGATGACGGCAAGGCCAAGGGCAAGAGGCGTGAGGAAAAGCCCGATGAACCACAACCGGCCCTTGCCCCACGTGCATCCCTTTGCCACGGCCGGACGAGTCGACCATGGGTGCGATCCACAGGCACCAGGCCACGACGACACACGCGGCAAGCACGATGGAAACGACGAGGAAAACAGTCGAGGCGGTGGTGTCGGCATACATGGGCATGATAGGTCTCTCCTATTGACTGTTTGATGCCCGGCAATGCTGAGGCGCCCCGGAGTCTAGCGACCGCCTGTTGTGCTTACAAGGTTGACTTTGCGCGTTTGATTATGCCAACGGTGAGGCATCGTTGGTGCACGAAGATCCGTCATGTTTACAGTTGACCTGTACATGCTGTCTGCTCGGGTTTGACTAAGGCGAGAAATGCAGATTGAGGGCCTCTGGTGTTACCTTTTTGACATGTTCGGGGGAGCGATGCCCCATCGCTTCGTTGGCAAGATTGCAGAACTCATGGCTGTCAAACGTTTCTTGTCATTTCAGACCAGCCCGTCTGGCTATTGGGTTTCTTAGTCCTTGGCTCATTTTGTTGCGTGCCCACTTTTATTTATCGCGAGAGCGGGATATTCACTCAGCCGTTGGGGACGTTGAAGTATTGTGAAAGACTGAGGTTTTAGGGTGCCTTTTGGCCATTGGGCGGCCACCACGATGGTGTTGGTCGCCGGTCAGAGGGGCGTTGGTCAACGATGTCGCACAATGGATTGTTTGGGGGCGCGTTCATGGCAATGAAGGAAGACATTGCGGCACATGGGGAGAACCCATTCTGCCTGCAGGGCGGACTCGCGGCCGTGCTCGTCGCGGGCTTTGCCTTGGGGAGGACGGGGGCGATCTATGAGTCGACCACGCTCATACTGGACTCCTTCGAGCTACTCGCCGCCACCAAACTTGTGAAGGCGGGGGTCTTTGTTGCCCTCGCCCTGCTCTTCTTTTATGGTGGCAAGAGTGAGGGGCGAAGCAAAGACAGGACGGGTACGCTGCTCGTCATGACCCTTGTCGCGTTCGCCGTCTATGGTGCGATCTTTCTCTCCGGTAACCTTGCCGGCGTGACGAGCTTCGGTTTCCAGATTCTTGGCCTGGTCATGGAGGGTGCGAGCGAGGCAATAGGCATCTATCTTTACGCCACTATGATGGCGCAGATGAACCGCGGCCCCGAGCTCATGCTGCTGGGTTTTGCTGCGACGAACGGTATCAGCGCCGTCCTCTCCACGCTCTCGCCGGTGCCCAATGCCTACCTGCTCTTGGCGTTTCAGGTTGTCGGGCTGCTTGCCCTCGCGTTTACGATGCGGTATCTGGAGCCTGCCTCCGGTGCTATGCCCATGGCCGCGGCCGGGCGCCTTCCGGGTGAGACGGAAAGCGCCGGGTTATTCGCGTTCGTGGCCGCCTGCCTGTTCGTCAATGCGGTGGCGGGTTTCTACATCTCGATTCCCTCTGTTGGTGGAACCCCTCTGAGCGGGGCCGAGAAGAGCATCATCGGGGTCCTGCTCTTTCTGGGTGATCTTGCCGTGTACGCCGTCTTCCGCCTGTGCCCGGATCTTTCCCTGCGACTTGAGTTCCTTTTTCTGCCGCTTGCGCTCTGCCTGGCCGGCCTCCTGCTCATGCCTTTGAGCGGCGAGGCAGTGGGCACCCGAATCGGCATCGTGGTCGTCAGGGTGGGTCGAGACCTGTTCGAGGTGTGCTCGTGGGTCTGGGCCTTGAACCTCGTAAGGCGCGATCCCGGTAGGGGACGACCTTTGCTGTGCCTGGTGATGGCCGTCAGCTCGTTTTATTTTGGCGCGCTCATTGCCAAGGGGGTGGAGGGCGCCATAGCCACCTCCGAGCTTGCCTTTGCGCGTGTGAACGTTGCTGTGGCGGCCATCCTGGCACTATGCGTGGCGTTGATCGGTGCTGCATGCCAGGGTAAAGGCACTGGGAATACGAAGGCGGGCGGGCAAAACTGCGCGGACGACGGCATGGGAGCCCGCCTCGCCGACTTCGACCGGCATGTCATTGCGATGGCACGCGAGCTGTCCCTGGACGAGCGTGAGAGCGCCGTGCTCGTCGACGCGATTCACGGTTTCAGTGGGGAGGCGATAGGGGCCCGTCTGGGTTATTCGCGCGATGCAGTGAAGTTCTCCCTTGCGAAGATCTACGCCAAGGCAGGCGTCTCGAACAAGCAGGAGCTTGTTGAGAAGATTGAGACATGGGAGCTCCGCGAATAGTTCCAATCGGCCTTTTTCGAGGTCACGGGTGTCAAGCCCAAACTGGTGGCCCTGTTTGGGGAGCGAGACCGCCTGTATGGGTTTGTGGCACCTGCCGTCGTTGCGTAGGTTTAATGCCAACGGGAGCAGCCGTCGGAGGCTCGCGGCGACAGTGTGTCGGAACACTCGAAAGGGGAACGAAATGGAAATCACGCGCAGAAGGTTCGTCGAGGGCGTGGCATTGGGCGCGGCTGGGATCGCATCCTGCGGATGCGTTGCGGCTCCGGCCGTAGCCGAGGAGGCAGCTGGCACCAAGGTGCCTGCAGGCGAGTTCAAGGCGGGCACTTACATCGGAAGTGCTCAGGGCAACACCGGCATGGTGTACGTCGAGGTTGTTCTTTCCGAGGGCCCCACCATTGAGAGCTTGAAGATTGTGGGGAATAGCGAGACTGACCACATCATCCATGAGGTGGAGAAGGCTCTTCCCGACCGCATCGTCGCGGCTCAGAGCACGGATGTCAACGTCGTCGCCGGAGCGACCATCTCGAGTTTCGCCGTCATCAACGCGGTCGAGGACGCCTTGGAGCAGGCGGGGGTCGACCCGTCCTCCATGGTTGCGCCCGAAAAGGAGGCCGGGGCCGACCAGACGCTCACGTGCCAGGTTCTAGTAATCGGATCGGGCCCTGCCGGGCTCCTGAGCGCGGTGACCCTCAAGAGCAGGGGAGCGGACGTGCTGCTTGTCGACCAGCTCGACATGATTGGCGGCACCGGCCGCTTCTCGGCAGGGCGCATGTTCGGCACGATGGAGGCCTCGGAGCAGGAGCGTGTGCGTGATGCGTTCCTCGAGCAGACCACGACCGGTCAGCGTCCCTACGACGAGGCCTTGTTCCCCAACCAGGACAAGGTCGAGCGCTACATTACCTCGGGCACGGAGATGTTCGATTTCCTCAAGGACACCTGTGGGATCGAGCTCGAGTACTACGCCCCCAAGGACGGCTGGGGCAACGAGAACACCAAGGTTCAGGTCGGCGCCAACGAGCACTCCGAGGTGACCTCCACCATGGGATACCAGCTCACGGAGTCGCTCTTCGACGTGTACAAGTCGATGGGCGGAGAGTCCCTGCTGGGGACGAAAGTCACCTCCCTCACCGTAGGCGACGACGGCTCTGTCACGGGGGCCATTGCACAGGCCGAGGATGGAAGCGAGATCACCATCGTCGCTGACCGAGTGGTGGTCTGCACGGGATCGGCCGGAGCAAGCATCGAAGTGCAGGCCAAGTACTGCCCGGATCGCGCCGACGGTGAGCCGCGCACTATCTGCCGCGGTGCGGACGGCTCGGGCATCGAGATGATGGTCGCCGCCGGCGCTCAGGTGATTCCTGACTGGGTGAACAGCACCGCGCAGTACTCCACGCACCCCGAGCTCGCCTGCACGGACGCCGGCCAGGCCAACGGCTCGAGCTTCGCGCTGTCGAACAAAATCGCCAACAAGACCTCCCTCCTGGTCAACGCCGAGGGCTCGCGCCTCGGTGATGAGTCGAATGCCTTCGTCACGCTCCTGTTCTACAAGGCCGGGGTCGTTGACTGTGCCTATGCGATTCTCGATGTTGAGGCTGCCGTTTCGAGGGGCTTGGTGTCCGAGGTCGAGCAGGGTGTCGTCAGCCAGCCCGAATACTTCTTCAAGGCCGGCTCCATCGAGGGGCTTGCCGAGGCGTCCGGTATGGACCCGAGCGCTTTGGCGGCAACGGTCGAGCGTTACAACGAGCTGTGCGACAAGGGTGAGGACGTCGACTTCGGCAAGGCCCCGGAGAACCTGCTCTCAATCGTGACGGCGCCCTTCTACATGGTGCGCGAGGTCCTGGTCAACCGTGACATAGCCGGCGGCGTATACACCGACCTTGACCGCAGGGTCCTCGACGCGGAAGGGAACCCCATCGGCGGCCTGTATGCGGCCGGCTTCTGCTCCTCCCGCGACCTCTACGGCAACGGCATCCCCGGTGCAGGAAGCGTCGGCATGGCCGCGGTGAGCGGATATGTCGCCGGCAACGCCATCGCCGACGAGCTGGGGGTGTAGGGACTCGGTAGACGGGCAGCATGAAGGTCGAATCTTCTGACGCATAAAGGCCTGCGTTCCGAACTCGGTTTCAAGAACCGAGCCGGGACGCAGGCTTGCTGCTCTATGGTGCGGTTATTTCCGCGCTGCCTTGCGCCTGCTTTGACTCCCCGCTTCTCTTACCCCTGCCTGAGCGCCGTGTACTCCTCGCAGGTCATGATGGCGGTGTGGGTGGGCGAGGCGAACTCCATCATGGCTGTGGCCATGTTCTCGTACTCCTCCGAGGAGCCTGAGCAGGCGTCGGTCAGGTAGACGACGGGCGTCCCCGTGTCGATGGCGTCGATGGCCGTGGCGAGCACGCAGCACTCGCTCATGACGCCCGTGATGACGATGCGGCCGGCGCGCGCCATGAGGGACTTGAAGTCGGGGTTGCCGAACGAGGAGTAGGTGGACTTGGAGTAGAGCGGGTACGTTTCGGTGTACGGCTTCAGCGCGTCGACTATCTCGTTGAGCCAGGCGTCCGCGTTCACCTCGGCGTTCACCTCGTTGTAGGTCGCCCAGGTGCCCACGGGGTTCTCCGGGGCCAGGTACTCGGTGAAGACGACGTTGTCGCAGACGCCCCCGTCGATGAGGGCGGCGATGTTCTCCGCGCACGCGCTCGTCTTGGTGCAGGCCCAGCACTGGTCCTCCAGGTAGGCGTTCTGCATGTCCACGACCACCAGGACGTCGCCCAGGGTGCCGTCCGCGGCGAGGGTGAGGCCCTCGGGCAGGGTGAAGCCGGTCGCCGTCGGGAGGGCGGGGGAGGCCTCCTCGGCCTGGGCGGTGCCGGCGAGGGGGTTGGAGTCAAGCGCGAGGCCGGCGCTCGCGGCGAGCGCGGCCCCCGCCAGGCAGCCGACGGCTGCCCTGCGCGTCATAGCTGGTTGCTGTTCCGCGGTGCTGGTGAACGCGTCGCCGGCCGTGTGGTGGGTGGCATTTTCAAACATGTCGGTCTCCCTTCGGGTCATCTCAAAACGACGGTGCCCACGATAGGGCCGGGAGTTTGCCGATGGGAGGCGGTTACGTTAGGGGCGGGTGAGAACATGTGGTCGTGCTAGTGGCAAATTGGATTCCACGGGATGTCCGGTCGATTGCAGGTGGTGTTTGGCCTGCTTGCTGCTGTAATACGGGCTGCGGCTGACCGGCATCCTGCTGGTTTTACCCCCGCCCGACGCCCTCTTTACCGCCCCTGCACGTGTGGCTGCTACACTTCGCGCGTCCAATTGTGCCAGCTACGAGGAGCCTGCCTGGAGGCGGGCCTTATCCTCTTTACGTGCGGCTGGAAGTACGCGCGGTGCTTCGTTATGTTCGCGGTCGGCATGTACATGCTTGTCTGCCTGGGGCCGCTATGGCGACTTGTCCATTGTGTACCTAGGGACGGGGCTGTGGGTTCTGCTTGTCAAGAAGCGGTGCGACCCCTACGGTACTCCTTGTACAGTCCGATGAGTGCATCTCGCCCGTCGACTTCGAGCTTCTTGTATAGATGGGTGACGTGCGTTTTCACGGTTGATTCGGAGATGCACATGAGCTCGGCTACCGCACGGTAGCTCGTGCCTTCCAGTAACTCTTCTAGCACTTCGGTCTCGCGTTCGGTGAGCCCGCGCGCATCCTTTTGCTCACGGGCAAACGCGCGTGCTGCGCGGTTTGACTCGGAGACTTTTTCCTGAATGACTGCATAGGTCTTGAGGGCGATGAACACCGCAGCGCCAATGAGGCTGATACTGACGAGCAATGTGTTCGCAATGGCCATCACATGTGGGTCGACCATGCGGTTTGCTCCCATTCCGAGAAGCAGCGCCAGCTCGCGTGTTGCCAGCACAAGACAGGCCACGCGTTCTGGCGAGATGCCACAGTAGCACCTCAGGCTAGCCATTTTTGCCATTATAACGATATCTATCAGGCAATTTGAGAAAAGCGAGCCTGTCCAGAACAGCTCGTCTGACTCTGAGGAGGCAACAAAGAGCAGATCGAGGCTCAGGCCGAGAAACAGCAGAACATCTCCAAGCAGATCGACGAAATGCAACGATTCGTTTTCATAGCGGCCGAGGACGGTAAGGAGAATGCAGATGGCGAGCGATGAGGCGAGCAAAACCCAAAGGCCCACCGTCGCGTTTGACTCACGATGGTAGCGGCCTGCATAGAGAGTGAACCATGCGACAAGGTAGACAAGGGCGGGCAAAACCACATAGCGTTGTGCAATGGTTTTGCTAACGAGCTCTTGGTTTTTGGGATAACCGGTTTCACCGATACGAACTTGGGATGAGGAAAGTTCTTTGAAAAGGCATGCGGTTGACAGGAGGAGAAGGGCATAACGAGTTGCGGAGAATGCGGAGCTGCGGTCGAGGAGTCCGGAAGGCAGAAGGGAAGAAATCCCGGCCGCAATGACACCAAAGGTGGTGCCTGCCGCTATGCAGCGCAGCACGAGAGCGGGTGGGCGGTGGCTGAGGGCATAAATCCAAAGCGTCCAGTACAGCGCAAAGCCAGCGCCCATCAACAATGAGGAGATGATGACCGTGCCTTGAGGCCATGTGATGTCGGTGGCCGAAAACAGCGTTTTTTGTAGATAGAACGCCACGGCCATGAGTGCGCCCGCCGCGATGGACAGTGCTGGCAGATGTTTGCGTGCCTTAGGAAAGACGAGCGCGATGATGAGCAGACTGACTAGACAGGAGCCGGCGAGGACCATGCGGTAGCGAATGGGTATCTCGGTGAAAGAAGTAAAGGCCCTCGTGTAGAGTGAATAAAACCCAATGAAGCCTGCAGCTGTGAGCGTCGAGATGTTC
>JAHZHK010000048.1:8210-8545 GCA_019420325.1 Coriobacteriaceae bacterium
ATAGACGATACAGCGTGCGTTTTTGTCTCATATATCCGCGAGCGGGCAGGGCGGTATTGTCGCCCTCCCCGCTGTTTTGCTGCGGGCGATAGGTTTCGGTTGTGGGCGCTACTCGTTCTCGGCGATGAACTTGCCGGTTAGATACCCGAAACAAATACAGTTCATGCCCAGGTTATGGCCTCCGAGCTTGAGCGAATATACGTTGCCGTAGCAGTCGCCCACCATGGTGCCGACGTTGTACAAGCCCGGGATGGGCTGATCGTTAGCATCACATACGCGCATGTCAATGTCGGTGCGCAGTCCGCCCATCAGGCACAGGAATGTGACCTTGGGTT
>JAHZHK010000048.1:8555-9006 GCA_019420325.1 Coriobacteriaceae bacterium
CGGGGGCACGGTGATTGAGCGAAGGAACTCGGGGCGCTTGAAGAAATCGCCGTCGACGCCCGCCTCACAATACCCGTTGTATCGCTCAATTTCGTCGAGGGTGGATTCGGGCAGGCCCAGAGCTTCCACAAGCTCTTCGAGCGTGTCGGCCTTTACATAGGTGCCGTCCTCGACTTTTGCGTTCCAGCCGGCCGTGACCTCCTCGGGTTCCATGAGGGGCGTGAGGTAGCCGGTCTTGCGCTTGGGCCAAGGAGCGCCGGTTTGGGCATAGGCACTGTCCCAGATCTGATACATCATGCCGCCGTGGACATGCTTGTACTGGGTGGTGGCGTAGGTTCCGCACAGGCTTTCGTTCATGAAGCGCTTGCCGTCGGCGTTTACAATGAAGCCGATGTCGTCTGCACCGCCGAAACGCGTGCCGGCCATGGCGGCGTTGGGGAACGCCTTTTGC
>JAHZHK010000048.1:9016-19471 GCA_019420325.1 Coriobacteriaceae bacterium
GGCCCATTTTCTGACCGTCGCCTTCGTATAGGCCGCCGTAGACCTTGCCGGCCTCGGGATCAAAATCCTCGCCCGCGTCGAAGTTGGTAATCCAGCCATAAGCCTGGGGGGCGTACTTGGCGACCATGTCACGGTCGCGGGAGAAGTCGCCCGTGGCCAGCACGATGGCCTTGGTGCCAACGTACTTTACCAGGTCGCCCTCGGGGCCCCGGGCTATGATGGCCTCCACGCGGCCCTCTCGGCCATTGGGCACACTGCCGCGGACAAGCTGCAGTCCACGGGTCCTGAAGTCAAGCTGTACACCGAGCTCGTCGGCCTTTTCGGCGAGACGCTTGGTTACTAGGGGCTGACCGTCGCCCACTGCGGGCATGTCGGGCAGGAACCAGCCATGGGTGCCCAGGGGGGTGTACTCCGGGGCGCCCTCCTCGTCGATGTTGTCGTGGAGGACCTGCTCGAGGTTGATGTCGAACTCGCCCGTCTCAGCCATGATGTCAATCATCCAGTTCATTGTGGTCTCGCTGTTGCGGTACCACTTGAACCATTTGTCCTCGTCGATGTCGAAGGTGCAGCCGAGCATGTGCTGGTACAGGTAAGGGTAGGGCTTGATTGGCTCCAGTCCCAGGCTCTCACGGTACTTGCTGTGGAAGGCGAAGTTCGAGCCGCCGCGCCCGATGGGGCCGGCGCCCATGGCGAACAGGATGACGCTCAGTCCCTCTTCGGCGGCCGAGATGGCCGTGCACAGGCCGCTAGTGCCCGCGCCCACGACGATGACGTCGGCTTCCTTGACTTCGGAAATCTGATCCTCAGCGATGGGGTCCGGGACAATCTCGAAGTTCCAGGTGCCCTCGCGGGTGAGCTGGGCGTCTATGGAAGATGCTTCCTGGGCCACGGCGGCCTCACAGCTCAGGGCGGCACCTGTCGCCAGGGCGCCGGCGGCCCCCATGGCGACGAAATCTCTGCGGTCAATCTGCTTGTCGGTAAGCACGGTGGTCTCCTTACGTGACCTCGTTCTTGAATGCGCCGTTTCCTACGAGGGGCTTATTGGGAACGGCGAGCTTGCATGGGCGAGTTAGATGTTGCGGGCCACGCGGTTGGCCTCGAAGATGGCCTCTGCGATGTTGAAGGGGCTCATGGCGTCGCCGACGACATGGACGTCGACGCCCAGGTTGTCGAGTGCACGGGCGAGCTCGGAGTTGGCGATCATGTCGCAGCCTTCTACCAGAAGGTCACAGGGGACCTCGAAATCAACGCCGGCGGCGCCCGCGACGGTCACGGAGCCATCGTTGACCCCTGTGATTGCGGACTGGGGGATGGCCCTCAGGCCACGGGCGAAGAGGATGGGCTTCTCAAAAGTCTTGACCCAGTCGGAGTGGCCGCGGCCCAGCTGATCGAGGTCGTCGGGGAAGACCATGGAGACGGCGACGCCTTGCTCCATAAGGCACATTGCGCAGTCCAAGGCCTGGGCCGAACAGCCGCTGACGACGGCGTGCTTGCAGTCGGTGGCTGCGAGAATGCCCTCGGGAGCCACAATGCGCGTGCCGGCGGTCTGTTCGAAGCCCAGGGTTTGCCTCACGCCGCCAGTCGCGATAATCACGGCGTCGGGAGCGGCCTCCTCGATGAGCGGCGCGTCGACCTCGGTGCCCGTGACGATGGCGGCACCCGACTTCTCGGCGCGGTGGGTGAGGTAAGCCTTCAGGTTGGGCAGGCACTCGTGCGGGCCTTTGACAAGCGTTGCGCAGTCGAGAAGCCCGCCGGGGCGCTCCTCCTTTTCGTACACGGTCACCTCGTGGCCGCGCTGGGCGGCAATGGCGGCCGCCTCGAGGCCTGCCGGGCCCGCGCCGACCACCAAGATCCTCTTGGGTTCGTCGATGGGGAGCAGCTCGTAACCTTCAGGCATGTCGGCGCGGAAGGCACGCTGGGTACAGGCGTTTACGCGGCAGTGCTCGTACTTCTTCCCCTCGGAGTTCTTGTCATGATAACAGTGCAGGCAGCGGGTGCAGGGGGCGATGTCCTCGAGCGCGCCGGCCTGGAGCTTGTTGACATAGTCGAAGTCGACGGTCAGGGGGCGGTTCATCAAGAGGAAGTCGACCTTGCCGTCGCGCAGGGCGCCCTCAAAAAGGTCAGGCGCGTAAGCGGGGTCGTTGCAAGTCACCGTTCCAACAGGGATGCTCACGACTTGTTTGAACTTCTCGGCGATGTCGAGAAGCAGGCCGTACCCAGAGTTCTCGGCCCTGAGATGGCCGCCGAAGTGGCGGGAAAAGTCATACTGGGTGCCATAGCCCGTCGTGCCGTCGATGCCGCGGCCCACGAAGAACAAGTCGGAGGCAAACTGGGCGGGATGCTGGTTTAGGGGCCCGAGACGCAGGTGGAGGCTGTTGACGCCGGCGGCTTCGAAGAGCTTTGCGAAGGCGAGGTTCTCTTCCAGGGTGGTCATGAGAGAGCTGTCGCCGAGGTCGGTGTCATTTTCTTCAACGCAGTTGAACAGGACCTGAACGACAAAATCCTCACCGCAGGCTTGTTTGATGCCGGTGGCAATGTCGGTGATGAAGCGGGCGCGGTCTTCAATGCAAGAGGGGCCGTACTCGTCGTCGCGGTGGTTGCGCTGGCGCGAGAGGAACGACTGGCCGATGTTGTTGCCGGCGGCGTTGATTTCGATGCCGTCGAATCCGTATCCCTTGAGCATGACGGCGGCGTTGATATAGTCGGCGATGAGGTTCTCGAGCTCCTCGCGGGTCATGTCACCGGCCACCGAGGAGGCACCGAAGCCGCTGCCCAGGTCGGTGCCGCTGAACTGAACGCCCATGCACGAAATCTGATAGCCGATGTAAGCGCCGGCGGCGTGGACTTCATTCACGATGGTCTCAAACGGGATGTTTTCGACAATCTGGTAGCCCTTGCGGGGGAAGTGTTCGAACATGTTTGCTTGAGCGACGTCTTCCATCCAGACGAGGCCAACGCCGCCCTTGGCGAGATTGCGGTAGTAGGAGATGAGCTCCTCGGGGTTGGCCATCGGTTGGGGGTTGCCCTCGGAGTCGGAGCCGCGGCCGGCGGTGTCGGATCCAGCAGCGCTCTTTACCATGCGGTTGGGAAGGGTAAGTCCTCCAATCTTTACCTCGGAGAACAAGGTGGCCATGCCATCGCCTGAACCATCGGTGAAGTCGAAGTTCTGGGGGTTAAGTTGAGCGATCGCTTTGCGTGCCTCGATTTTGGCGTCCGTGGCCTCCTCGGCGTGTGCTGGAATGTTGTTGGCCGCGCTGCAGGCTACGATTCCAACTGCTGCTCCTTGAACTAGGTTCCTTCTTGTAATGCCCTGTCCTGTCTTGGTCATTGTCCTCTCCTGTTCTAAGTTGTGTGCTTGCGGCTTGCCGGTCTTGTGTTCGCCTGTCGTTCCCGGCTCGCCCGTTTCGACTTCCATGTAAGCGTCGGTTGAATCCCGGGCCAATCGTCGAATCGTTGGATATTCGTTCTCAACGGTCTCGTACGAATGGTTGAATAGGCAATGAACTGGGAGAACAATGGTCCTTCGGGGAAAGGGGCATCTGTGTCTGGTTGGCGAGCCATGGGTTGAGATATACAACGTTTTCGGGGGAAGCTGGCGTTGTACCGTTAAATTTTTCAACCCGTGGCTCGCCCTCAGGTTCTGCTGGCGCTGTCCGCTGCCTTTTTGGGAGAGATTGCGGCGGTTGGGCATGCCGATGACGGCAAGGCCAGGGGCAAGCGGCATGGAGAAGAGTCCGAAGAACCGCGGCCACCCCTTGCCTCATGTGCATCCCTTCGCCACGGCGCCTTCGATACATCTGTTGCCTTTGGCTTCTCCGACTTTACCCCTGCCCGACGTCCCCTTTACCGCCCCTGCACGCGCGTCTGCTAAACTTCGGGCGTCTGATTGTGCCAGCCGCGAGGAGCCGTTGATGCGTGAAAGCAAGAAGCCCAACTACCTGCCCGCCTTCGTGATCTGGGCGGTGTTCGAGGCCGTCGCCGTCGGGCTATGGCTCGGGCTGGGCAACCCGTTCTACCTCTTCAACTTCTCCTATATCGGCACCTGCCTGGGGGTGGGCCTCATCCTCTTCACGCGCGGCTGGAAGCACGCACGTCGCTTTGTCATGTTCGCGGTCGGTATGTACATGCTCGTCTACCTGGGGTTTGTGCAAGGCGAGAACATGCAGATCGAGGGCTTCTGGTACTACCTGTTCCTCGGCGTGTTCGAGGGCGCGACAATCCACTACCTCGTCGCCAAGATTGCGGGCCCGGCCCTCTTCGGGCGCGGGTGGTGCGGGTACGCGTGCTGGACGGCTGCCTTCCTCGAGCTGCTTCCTTGGAAGAGGAGTCCCGGCCGCAGGCCCGGGCTCGGGCGGATCCGCTACGCCGTGCTGGTCGCCTCGCTCGTCTTCGTCGCCGCCGGCCTGGCGTTTGGCCTGCTTGACGAGCAATCGATGTTCATCGCCTTCGTCGTGGGCAACGTCGCCTACTACGCCGTCGGCATCGCGCTTGCCGCGCTGCTGCGCGACAACCGGGCCTTCTGCAAGTACGTCTGCCCGGTCGGCCTGCTCATGAAGCCCGCCGCCCACGTCAGCCTCATGCGCGTCACCTGCGACAACGACAAGTGCGTGGGATGCGGGGCCTGCCTGCGTGCCTGCCCCATGGACGTCGACGTCCTCGACGACTCCCGCTCCCGTCGCAACGCCACCGAGTGCATCCTGTGCCTCGAGTGCGTGAAGGCCTGCAAGAGGGGCGCGCTGAAGCTGTAGGGGAGTTCACGTCCCCGCCATTTGCGCGATTGCCATAACGCCTTCGCTCTCAATCTCCTTGCCCGTCCGCTTGCCGTGTTATAACGGGGGTGGTATCTGCGAGGATAGATGTGTAAGGAGAGTCTGTGGCAAGGCAAGGGGTTAAAGGTCCAGAGGAACCAAGCTTGGATTCTGCGGAAGAGGTGTCCTTGCGCGTGTTTCTCTCGGCCGTGCGGGGCCTTTCCGGAGATGCCGTCCTGCTGGTGCTAGGCGGCATGCTGTGGTGGGCATGCCATTACACGCTGCTTTGGAATCCCACGATAGCCCAGGCCTATTCACTCGTCGGTGGTTATGACCTGCGATTTCTTGCGACCCTGGCGGGGACGGTGGTCACCCTGCTTGTCGTGGCGTGTGTCTCGCGGCGCAAAAGTGCATCGGAGCTCGCTGACGCCGCTGCACCGTTTGCGGCATACGCCCTGCTGAGCGCCCTCTCACTTGTCTTGATTTCGTCGTGTGCCGCCGGGGTAGCGGGTTTGGCCCTGGGTTTGGTGGGCGCCGTCCTATCCGGAGTGGGAAACAGTCTCGCTCTAGTTTTCTATGGTGAGCTGCATGCCCGTATTGTGCGCGGGCTTGAACCTCTTATATTTGCGGTTGAGATGGCTGGCGGGCTGGTACTCTCTGTCGTGTTCTCCCTCTTTTCCTTTGCGGGCGAGATAACCTGCGCTTCTTTGGCTGCCATTGCCGCAGCGACGCTGCTCTTTTTGTTTGGGCGACGCCGTGGCGAGACGAGCGACAAGCCGGTTTCTGCCGCCCCCGTCAGGGTGGACATCACTCTAAAGCAGCTTCTCGTTCTAGCGGCACTGACGGGTTTCACATATGGACTCATGCGCACGTTCTCGACTGGGGCGGCCTCGGCGGGCGAGCCGCTGCTTGGCCTGGGTTTCGAGCGACTTGGTTCCGTGCTTTGCGTTGCACTGCTCGTTGCCGTCTTTGCCTTGCAGCGCCGAGCCTCATTGTTTGACCAGTGCCTGTTGTTCGCCGTTCCGTTTGTGGCGACCGGCATGCTGCTTGTCTCTCTCCAGGGGACGAGCGCCGCGGTCGCGGCAACGGTGAACACGTGCGGGTTCGCCTGCTTCTTCGCCCTGTCTTGGTATTTCGCAGCCATCATGGCGGACGAGTCCCAGAGGCGCGCTTCGCCGCTCAGCGTGACGACGTGCATTGCATCATTGTTGTGCGTGAGTCAGCTCTTCCAGCTTGCCGGGGCGTTGGTTCCCGAGCAGTTCGCCAATGTTTTTTCGAGCGTTCTCATGTATCTCATCTTTGCAGCGACGCTCTTCATGTTCTGGCGCGATAGGGAGCGTGTGGCGACGAACTTTGACCCGGGAATGTTTGACGGCGGCGACACGGACGCCGGCTTGCGGGCGCCTATGGACAGCGCTGCACGTGAGGCACTTTGGGTAGATGCCTACGGTTTCAGCGCTCGCGAGGTGCAAATCGCCACGCTGTTGGTGGAGCGCACACCGTACCGTCAAATCGCCGAGGGCTTGGGTTTGTCGGAAAACACGGTCAAGACGCATGTGCGCAACATATATAAGAAGGCCGATGTCGCGTCGCGCGAGGAGCTTCTTGCAAAACTAAGCGAGTCAAGGGTGTCTCACCCAGACGATGCAGCATCGCCCGAAAATCGTGAGTGACATCAAAATGCCTAGTAGTTGACCTGTAGCCCTTCACACGGAATTCGCGATTGTTCATGGTTGGTTCGCTGAGCACAATGCAGTCCTGTACAGCGGGAACTGGGACGGACTGAGCGCGGGCCGCTGCGGGGCACAAGGGCCGTACGCAAAAAGCGCTTGCTCGACAACCCATTCACCGTGAGAAATCGCGAGAAGGGAACCAGGCATGACTATGAACGAGAAGGTCCTCGACAGGCGCAGCGTGCTGGCTGGCGCTGGTGTGGCATGTGCGGCTGTTGCGGTGGGGAGCATGTTCGCAGGCAGTGCGAAGGCCGATGAGGCTGCGCAGGTCGGTGGCGGTTACGCCAACCCCGACGCCATCGGCACGCCTGTTGAGCCAGATGTGATCGAGGACGTCGACGTCGTCGTCATGGGATCTGGTATGGGTGGCTTCACTGCCGCCATGCTTACCAAGGAGCAGGCGCCCGATGCGGTTGTTGTCATGCTTGAGAAGCTCGACACCCTGGGCGGTAACACGAACTTCGCTGAGGGCGGCGGCGGTTTCATCAACATGACCCCCGAGGAGGCACGTGCTGGCGTGCAGGCCGAGGTCATCCAGCGCAACTTTGTTGTGGACCCGGAGCTGTTCTACGCGCTTCGCACCCAGCAGGGCGATTGCTCGGACTGGCTCTTTGGCAAGCACGGTGTGCAGATCAAGGACTACGGTTCGGGCCAGCCCCTCTACCTCGATGGTCACGGCTCCACGGCCATTGAGACCCTTACGCCCCAGGCCGAGGAGCTTGGCGTGGACATCCGCACCGGCGCCCGCGCCTTCGCCCTCGTGCTCGCCGACCCTTACACGGCGACGGGCTTGCAGTACAAGGATGCCGACGGCAAGGTCACGCAGCTCAACGCCAAGGCGGTTGTCATCGCTTCGGGCGGTATGAACACGAACCCCGACCTGCTCAAGTACTACTGCAACGTTGACCTGGGCAAGATCATGCCCCTCGGCACCGGCCAGGATGGCGACGGCCACCTCATGGTGGAGCAGACCGCCCATGGCCGCTGCGGCCTGCAGACGATTGATGGCTTCTTCGCGGGCATCGGCACAGCCGAGGACCCCTGCGGGTTCACGTCGGACCTGAACACGGCAGCTGGCTTCCAGTTCTCCTCGATGTTCGTTAACCAGTACGGCAAGCGCTTCTACGACGAGTCCTTCTCGTTCAACACGGGTTCGCAGCTGTTCTTCACCTGCATCCCGCAGATGATCCTCTCGCAGAAGGCGGCTTTCTCTGTGTTCGACGACTCCTATGTGACTCGTTGGGAGAGTGGTGAGTGGCAGAACGGCAAGTGTGGCTACGACAGCGCGGTCAAGGGCGGCCAGCCCCTCGCCATCCGCGACGACCTCGAGGCGGTCAAGGACAAGGACTGGTTTTACCAGGGTGACACGATTGAGGAGCTGGGCGAGGCCATTGCCGCCGACGTCGAGAGCTTCGACGTGGATGCCTTTGTGGCGACGGTCGAGGCCTACAACGCCGCTTCTGAGGGCAGCGCGGCCGACGAGTGGGGCAAGTCGCAGGAGCTCTGCTGGGAGCTCAAAACGCCGCCGTTCTATGCGGCGCGTGCTGGTGTGAACGCCTACAACACCAACGGCGGCATCCACATCAACACGAACGCGCAGGTCGTCGACCCCGACGGCAAGCCCATCGCGGGCCTCTACGCCTCCGGCATCGCCACGGCCGGCTGGGACTCGCAGGTCTACGGCGGCGGCACCAACCAGCCTGTCGCCCTGTGGTGCTCTTGCGTGGCCGCGAAGCACATCGTGGAGAACATTCTGGGTGGCACCGTGGCCGACGACTGGATGGGCGACGTCCCCATGAGTTCCATCCTGGGCGACGGCTACGTGAACGGCAACCCGCTGGGATAGAGCTTAGCCAGCCGGGGTAACGTGGCATTGCAATAAAACGGGCAAGGCCCCCGTTCCGATGTTTTTGTTCGGAACGGGGGCCTTGTTGTCCGGCATGGCGCTTGTGTGGCACAGCGCTCCCGGGTGTGACCCGGATGTGCACTCGATTATCCAAAGGTCGCGCCAGTTAGTTCGCCTCATCATTCATGGTATCTTTCAAGCTGGTGCATGGTTGTATGCGGTTGAGCGGGATGCCGGAGGAAGTTATGGGAGTCGAGCGGATTGCGACGGACACGTACGACTTTGAGCGGATCCGTGCGATGGGTTTCACGTACATTGACAAAACGGACCAGCTGTATTCGCTGGTAGATGGCTCCATAGGCTTCCAGTTCTTCCTTTCCCGCCCTCGCCGCTTCGGCAAGTCGCTGCTTATCTCCACCATCCAGAAGCTCTTCGAGGGCAGGCGCGACCTATTTGAGGGCCTTGCCATTGACGGGCTGCCATGGGATTGGTCGGTCAAGTATCCCGTCATCCGCCTCGACATGAGTATGTGCTCGGGGGCAACGGTGGAGGAGGTACAAGACGCGGTCGCGGTCACGTTGCGGCGCGAGTCCGAGCGCCTGGGAGTACCCTTGCGCAAGGGTGTCGAGCTGCGCGAGCAGTTCGCGCTTTTTGTCGACGATGTCGCTGCTACGGGCCCCTTGGGGCAGCTCGTGCTCCTCATCGATGAGTACGACAAACCCCTCACCCGCTGGGTGGGCACGCCCGAGGTCCTGCCATTTCAGGCGTTCCTCAAGTCGTTCTATTCCGTCGTCAAGCTCACCGAGTCCAAACAGCGCTTCTGCCTCATGACGGGCGTCTCCAAGTTCTCAAAGGTCTCGATTTTCTCGGACCTCAACAACCTCACCGACATCACGATGGACATGAGGTTTTCCTCGCTGCTTGGCTATACGCACGACGAGGTGCGCGCGAACTTTCCCGAGAGGCTCGCGGCGCTTGCCCAAACGTTGGGCGCCGACGTCGACGGCGCGTTTGCCCGCCTTGTCTCCATGTACGACGGCTACTGCTTCGACCGCTCGATGACGCGCGTCTTCAACCCGGTCTCGTTGGGCCGCTGCCTCGACTCGGCCGACATGCGCGCCTACTGGTTTGAGACGGGCACCCCGGGTTGGCTTATGTCGTATGCAAAGAAAGAACCCATTGACGTCGATGCCTTCACGTTGGGCGATGCCGATCTGGGCACTTTTGAGCCTGCCGACCCTTCTATGCCAGCGGTGCTCTTCCAAACAGGCTACCTCACCATCAAAGAGGTTTGGGGCCAGGACATGGGCACGATCTACGACCTGGGCTTCCCCAACAGGGAGGTTTCTGCGGGCTTCAACCGCTGGCTTGCCAACGCATACATGCGCCCCGGTACGGACGTTTCCAAGACGAGCGGCTGGGCAGTGGCGTGTCAGCGCTCGCTGCGCCGAGGTGACACGGACGGTTTCATGGATGCGCTCGAGTCCTTCTTCTCCGCTATTGGCTATGATCTCACCGACCGCTTGTCTGAGCAGGCTTACCAGTGCGTGGCCGTTGCCATCTTGCGTTTTATCGGCATCTACCTGGATGCTGAGGTAACAACCTCGCGTGGTCGCATCGACATGGTGATGCGCGCACCGGGTCACGTATTCGTTATGGAGATGAAAGTTGCCTCAGGGGAGGGGGCTGGCGAGGCCGCTGCGCAGACTGCCCTCGCTCAGATTCGCGAGCGGGGCTACGCCGAGCCCTATCGCAGCTCGGGCAACGAGGTTCATTTGCTTGGCGTAGCCTTCGATTGCCTCACGCACAACGTGGGCGCCTGGGTGGGCGAGGAGCTGTAGCGGGTGCCCTGACGTTGCTGAGCTGGGCAAACGAAGGCTTCGCTTTTTGGTCGTCAACCAAAGTGGAATGAGCCAAAGATGAATTAGGTTAATCGCGCTTTGGTTGGCGATAAACCACGCTCAACACCTGCTCCAACCCTGGCCTTATTTACCTGGCTATTAACGTGGGCTGATGATGCGCCATGCTCAACACCTGTCTCGGCGGCTCTGCTGCGCCACTTGGCCAACCTATGGAGACAATGAACAAGTCCCCCAAACGGCCCCAGCAGGCGCGCGGGGTCCGGGCG
>JAHZHK010000049.1 GCA_019420325.1 Coriobacteriaceae bacterium
AAAAAACTCGCGCATCGACGTCTCGGGCATGAACCCGCGCATCCGCGACATCGAGATCGTCACCATGTGCGACATCGACAACCCCCTGTGCGGCGTGACTGGAGCTTCCGCCATCTTTGGCCCGCAGAAGGGCGCGACTCCCGAGCAGGTGGGTATGCTCGACGCTGGCCTGGCGCACCTGGCCGCCATCATGAAGCGCGACCTGGGTGCCGACGTGCTCGACCTGCCCGGTGGCGGCGCTGCCGGCGGTATGGGCGCAGGCATGGTGGCGTTCTTTGGCTCGAAGTTGCAGATGGGCACACAGACTGTGCTTGATACCGCCCATTTTGACGACCTCGTGCAGGAGGCCGACCTGGTGTTTTCCGGTGAGGGATGCTTCGACGGCCAGTCGCTGCACGGCAAGGTGGTCGTGGGCGTGGCGAGCCGCTGCAAGGCTGTGCACACCCCGCTCATCGCTGTGGCGGGCGTCATCGACGACACCGTGGTGCCCTCGGCCGCCCAGGCGGGCGTGAGCCACATTGCCTGCATCAACCGCACGGGCGTGCCGCTCGAGGTGGCCATCAAGCACCCCCGCTCGAACCTTGCCCATACCATGGGCCTGCTCTCGGAGCTGCTGGCGACCGCAGATGAGGCGAGCCTGCCTGCAAGGTTGCACCTGCATGCGCATGAGGGGTAGGGCAGCCGGGGTTCCCGGAAAGTTTGGCAGACTGCACCATTGATGCGAGGGACCTGCCGTCAGTCGCACGAAACGAGCTGGTGGCAGGTCCTTTTTGTTTGCGCAGGACTGCGTGGATGAGCTTTGGGAGAAGGGCTGTGTGCCCCTGCGGCCCTTGCGTGCCGTGGACCTAGCGCATGCGCCAGTTGAACAAAGACCCCAGGAAGACCGTTGCGGTGCCGGCCTCTGCGTTATCCGATGAGGACGCGCTTGCCTTGAAAGGCGAAGCCGTATGAGCGGATGCGGTCTGCGGAAAGTCCCCGGGCTTCCAGCGTCGCGGCGTAGCGCTTCTCGGCGATTTGCGCTTTCGCCGCGGCGACGGTCTCCTCAAGGTTTGATTCACGGCGCGGATTGAAGACTTTGAACTCCATGACGATGCCGTCGTCGCGCGTTGGGTCGAGAGGCTCGAGCATGACGTCGTAGCGACCGTAGCCGCTCTCGCGGTTTGACCTTACGATATATCGGCCGCGCAGCTCGACGAGCAGACCGAGCACGAAGCCGTGGTAGAAGCGTTCGGGTTCGGATTCGGCCGGTCGTGTGCCCGAGTCGAACAGACTGAACGTGTCGAGGGCGACGTCGTTCATGTAGCCGTTCATCGCGTCGAGGTCGCCCGTGAGCAGCGCTTGCACAAAGCCGTTGTAATACGTCGAGCTCTGCTCGAACCAGCCGCCTACCATGGAGTCGAAGCTGTGCAGCACCTCGCGGTTTGTCAGACGTAGCTCATAGGTGCCTCCCTCGTCAAGGGGGCGGCGGCCGGCGACTTTGAGATACCCGTTGGCAAGCAGCAACGCCCAAACTGCGCCGGGCTTGCGGCCGAGCTCGCTGAACGCGACCTGCTCGTCAAGCGCCTTGAGGACGCTGCCGCCTTGTAGCAGGGTTTCAAAGTCCGCCTTGAGCTGGGGGTCGCCTTCGCGAATGAGCTTGCTTGCCAAGGTGTTGCTGCTGGTGTTCGCCCAGTAGGGTTCGATCTTGCCGTATTTCAAGCAGTTGGTGATCGACCATGGGTTGTAGATGTCCTCGATGTCGCCGAATGTGAAGCCGTCGTACCACTCCTTGACCTCTGCCCGGTTTGTCATGCCCATCTCGTCCATGGCGGCGAACGTCTCATCCTCAGTGAAGCCGAAGAAGGACTCGTATTGGCGCGTCGTGGTGGTCACCACGGCCAGGTTGTTGAGGTCTGAGAAGATAGACTCCCTGCTCACGCGCGTGATGCCGGTCAACATGGCGCGAGCCAAGAAGGGGTTGGTCTTGAACGTGTTGTTGAAGAGGCTGCGGATGAACTCTGCAAGGCCGTCCCAGAAACCGCCCATCCAGGCCTCTTGCATGGGGGTGTCGTATTCGTCGAGCAGGACGATTGCCTTTTGTCCTGTGGCACCGTGGAGCAGTTCGCAAAGGCGCATTAGCGACGAGGGCGCCCGCTGGGGGCTGACTACGGTCGTGCGGCCCAGGAGAAGGTCGGCTTCGTCGCCCGGGAGTCCCTCCGGGTCTATGTAGCGGCTTTGGGAGCGCCATGCCTGGGCGATTCGCTCGCAGATTCTGAGCTCGACGTCTTCTAAGCGTGCGCCCTTTGCGCCGGCCAAGGAGATGGATATCACGGGCCAGGAGCCCTGCTCGCCCCTCAGTTCCATGTTGTCCCAGATAGAAAGGTCGCGGAAAAGGTCGGGGCGGTCGGCGTATGACAGGGAAAAGAAGCACTCCAGCATGCTCATGTTGAGCGTCTTGCCGAAACGGCGCGGGCGGCATATGAGGGTGACGGGGTCGGCCGACCTCCACCATTGCGCGATGAGACCGGTCTTGTCGACATAGAAGTCGCCGTGTTCGCGGATATCGGCATACCCTTGGGCCCCGATGGATATCGTCCTTGCCATGTCGGGCACCTCCGATGGCTGTCAATCATACGTGTCTCTTCCGTGTCAGGGAAGTATAACGTCTTCGGAGCCTGTCGTGGACCTGAGGGTGCCACGGGCTGGTTGCACCCCTCCGCGCACCTAGCGCACGCGCCAGTTGAGAAGGGACCCCACAAAGACGGCTGCGGTGCCCACCCAGTAGATGGGGTTGAGCGAGACACCAAGCAGTATCGAGCTTGCAAGTGTGGACAGCACGGGGGCGGCGTAGGAGAAGGCGGCCATTTTGCGCACGTCGCCCTTGATGAGGCCGTGGCCCCACAGGGTGTACCCACTTGCCACGCAGGCTGCGGCCGCCAAGAGGGCGACAATCGCAGGCGCGGAGGGCACCTGTTCGGGCAGATAGGGGCCGGAGACGAAAAAGACGATCCACAGCGTGGTGGCAACGCCGACGAAGAAGAGCGACGTGGCGTCGGCACCCTGTGAGATTTTGGGCGTGACGGTGGAATAGAGCGCCCAGACGACGGCTCCGATGAGGGCGAGCAGGTAGGGAACGGGGTTTGCGCCCAGGTGCTGGGCGAGTTGGGCGGGCGTGAAGCCGGCATTGCCGCCTACGGCCACCATGACGCCGGCGGTCGCGATGATGGCGCCTGGTATCACGCGCCCCACGGCGCCCCGCTTGCCCGAGGCCGCCGCGCAGAAAAGCACGGTGAGTGTGGGCCACAGGTAGTTGACCAGGCTTACCTCCACCGCCTGCATGGAACTCGTGGTCATGGAGATGGCAAGCGCAAAGACGGACTCGTAGCTCACGAACAGCGCCCCGCCCACGAGCAGATAGCGCCGTGGGATGGTCTTGAGCTTGGGCGGACGCGCGATGAGCAGCGCCACTGCCGCAACCGAGTACAGAAGCGCCGTTCCCAGCGTGGCGCCGAAGCCCATGGAGACAAGCTTGACCAATCCCGCCATGAGCGCCCACACCGCCACGGCACTCATGCCGAGGAAGGTGGCGCGAGGGGTGGGAGTCCTGCTTGGTGTCTTCTCGTCTTGCATCTCATATCCCCGAACTCTTACACGGTGCCGATGGGGGGAATTATGCGCTTGATGGGAGGAACGTGGCGGCAGCGGTTACGCTCCTACCCCTTCTCCACCAGGTTGGTCAAGGAGGTTGTTGAGCCGTTCCGAGTGCGGGCGTCTGGCAGGCGTGCATCTCGACGCCAAAGACGCTTCCCGCCCCGTCCTGCATGTATGCGTTCAGGTGGACGGATTTTGCTGCGGGTGAGGTGTCGAGAACGTGCTGGCGGGTTACGTGCTCGACACGGTCCACCTTCATGTCGAGCATCGCCTTGCAGAAGACGAAGCCGTCGGTGATGGCGAGCTGCTCCTATGCGGGGGCAAGGTTTGGTTGTGGCATATGCGAATCTTTCGTTTGCGTCGGGTGGTACGGCGGGCACCCTGCGCGCAACAAATATAGCCGAGCCGCATTCGATGCCCGGTGTCATATCTTATGGATTCGTACGAGTGCGTCACAGAGATATAACAGGCCTGGCAGTGGGCGTGCCAAATAACCCGCAGATGTGTCTTGCGCGAGAAGGGAGCCGATGGGCTCTCCACTTTGATTGATGCTCCGCCGTTGCACTCTGGTTTCGCCTTGAGGATGACCTGGATAGCCTCATGGGCGTCGCGCCACGCTAATCTTCCGGGTCAAGACGTTCCATCAGCTCCTTTCTTGAGTGGACGCCGGCCTTGGCGTAAATATGCTCACAGTGCGCCTTTGCGGTTCCCCGGGCTATAGAGAGCTGGCTGCAAATCTCGTTCAATGACATTCCGCGCGCAAGAAGATCGAGGACCTCGGTCTCGCGCGAGGTGAAGCCGCATGTCTGCGACAGGGATGCACAGGCGGCTTTCAGACGCTCGGCATC
Organism: Coriobacteriaceae bacterium; assembly: GCA_019420325.1. Lineage (GTDB taxonomy): Bacteria > Actinomycetota > Coriobacteriia > Coriobacteriales > UMGS124 > UMGS124. The sequence goes on from JAHZHK010000049.1 coordinate 4,479, forward strand.
CTCGTGGTTCCGACTTATCTTGCCGGGTCCGAAGATGCGGATTCCCCAACGGGTCTCAAGCGCGCCGGTCTCAAAGAACAGTAAGGTGAGGATAGCGGCCAAGGCAATGAGAATGGCGACGAGGATGGTGACGGACACGCCGTGGGCTGCGAGCCAGGCGCGCTCAGTCCCCAATTGGATGCCGGCCGACTGGAAGAGCGCGGTTGCTTCCTCGAGGGCGAAAAGGAACATGGCTGGGATGTTGCGGCTGTGGGAGATGTCGCAGATGGTGAGGAAGATCGCGATCTCAAAGAAGGCGGATCCGGCCGAGGTGCATAAAGCGGCCGTCGTCGTGGGGCCGTTCGTTCCGACGAAGGGGAAGAGCAAAAGCACGCAGGCAAAGATGACGGCGGGGGAGCGAAGTGCCTTCTTGAGATCGAAGGCGTTAGGGAGAAAGGTGACGGCTGCCAGCAGCAACAGGCCCGCCGCGGCGTTGGCAACGTTCTTGAATATGATCGACGGCATGCCCGTTGCACCCACGCATATGCCCGAGGCCAGTTGATACATGCCTATGAGGCACAGCAGCTGCCATGGGACGTTCATGTGGCTGAGCTTTTTGCCCGCCATGGTTTTTGCGGGGCTGACGAGGGAGTTTGCCCGCAGGAAACAGACGGTTGTCAGACAGGGCAGCACGATGAGGGCCCCTTGGCGATAGACGTCGGTCATGCCGTCGAGCAAAAGGTTGATGGCGACTGCCGAGATGAATGAGATAGACAGTGCCGCGGCCGCCCTGGTGATCTCCATGCGACTGTAGAGCTCGCACCACTGCAGGATGAATGCGGACGAGGCGAAACCGGCAAGCAGGGCGACGAGAGGGGCAACGCTGATCGGGCTGGGCGAGAAGGCGCTGGCACCGACGGCCATGGCTGAAGACGCGCATGCGGCCAGCAGGCCGGCCGCAAGGGTCTTCCGATGGTTCGAGATGGGCGCGATGCGCGGCGTGAGAAGGGCGAAGACGAGAAGCGACGCCGCGAGCACGGCGTCATGGACGAGGCCGTTGAGGCCGTTGAGGATTTCGTCATGTGTGAGCAGCGAGACCCAGGAGCGGAAGAACGCCAGGCCGAAGAACGAGACCGGGATGTCAAGCAGAGACTGCACTCCCGCCCTTATTGATTCGCGTGAAAGAGGTGCGCCCATGCCGCCGGACCTTTCCCATCATTGTCTCTCGTTTGTTTCGCTGCTCGGCCGCGCGCGAGGGCGCCGGGCACAGTATAAGACAGACAAGGCCTCTGAGCTGCGAGGTTTATTGCCGGTTTATCAAAATCGGCTCTCATATGCAGGCAGCCCTATGGCCGGGAGACGTTTTGTGCGGCTAGCGTAGGGGTTGTCCGGGCGATGCCCTGCGCTCAGCGCTCCCATCGCCGTTGCAGTTCCAAAGAGGAGGAACACCCATGTCACAGAATCAGAGCACGTCGGTCTCGCGTCGTGGCGTCATTGCGGGCGGCGCGGCTTGCGCCATGACCATCGTTGGGGCTTCTGTCGCCCATGCCGAGCAGGCTGCGCAGGATGCCCCGACCGTCGCCGACGTCCCGTCCTTTCTGCAGAAGCCCGAGCCGATTACCGACATCGCCGAGACCAAGGAATATGACGTCGTGGTGCTCGGCGCCGGCTCGGCGGGCATGGCTGCTGCCCTCAAGGCCAACGAGGAGGGCGCCAAGGTGGCTGTGCTTCAAAAGCTCGACTTCGCCTCGACGCAGGGCTTCACCGCCGTTGGCCTTGACTCGGACACCGACGATGCAACGCGTGAAGGTTTCGTGAGCAAGCTCATGCTCCTGAACGACCTGCGTTCCAAGCGCGAGCTGCTCGAGGCTTGGGCCCAGACGAGCGGTGAGGTCATCAAGTGGCATCGCGACGTGCTGACTCAGGCCGGCGCCGAGGTCCCGGCTGAGGAGGACAGCCGCTACATCCGTGATTGCAACGGTTATGAGGCGCATTTTCTGATGGCTCGTCCCGTGGGCACGCACGCTGCATCCATCAGCCTGTTTGCCGACTACGCCGTGAGCAAGGGCGTTGAAATCTTCTATGGGACCCCCGCCGTCCAGCTGGTGTGCGACGGCGGTGCCGTCACCGGTGTCATTGGCGGTGTCGAGGGGGCTTACACCCAGTTCAACGCCTCCAAGGGCGTCATCGTCGCCACGGGCGACTACCAGTGCAACGAGGAGATGATCTCCTATTACTGCCCCGACTGCCTGCACTTCCCGCCGCTCATTGTGGGCCGCACCGGTGACGGTCACCGTATGGGCGTGTGGGCGGGCGGCCACATCGAGCCCATCAACCACACCAAGATGATTCACGACGTGTGGATGCAGTTTGCCCCCTACATGATGGTCAATACGGACGGCGTGCGTTTCTGCGACGAGCATATCCCGTGGTTCCGCATCAACAACCTGATGCGCGACATGATCAAGGAACACGCCGCCGATCCTGAGAACGCGCGCATCTTCAGCATCATGGACGAGACCTACGTTGACCAGGCGACGGAGTGGGCGAACTACGACGAGCAGATCACGCCCAAGGAGGTTCCCTCCGAAGACGAGACGACTTTGGGTGACTACATGCTGGTTCTCAAGGCCGACACCATCGAGGAGCTGGCTGAAAAGATGGGCGTCGATCCCGCCGCGCTGCAGGCGAGCGTCGAACGCTACAACGAGCTTGCCGCCAAGGGCGCCGACGATGACTTCGGCAAGGACGCCCACTTCCTCGCTCCGATCAGCGAGCCCCCGTTCTATTCGGTGCAGCGCGACTTCAACTGGGGCCTTTCGGCGACGTTGGGCGGTCTGGTCGTCGACGCCGAGCAGAGGGTCCTCGACGACAACGACGAGCCGATTCCCGGCCTGTTCGCTGCAGGCAACGCGTCGGGCCCGTTCTTCGGCGGCGTTGACTACCCGATGACGTTCGGCGGCCTGTCCGTCGGCCGCGCCATCACCGGCGGCTATATCGCCGGTCGCGTGGCGGCGAACCTCTAAGTTTGACGGAATGGGGTTTGCGGCCTAGAGGCACAAGCCTGCGATTCAGATTCAGACCATGCGGGACCCGGCCCGGCGCGATGAGGCGCAGGGCCGGGTCCCGTTGTTGTTTTCTGGTGGACCATGGTTTGCCGGGCTGCAGCGCTGAGACCTTTGACGGTTATCTGCTTGCCCGAGTGTGTTGCGCGCTTTTGCCGACCGGCTCCGCAGCCTCGCGCGCAGCGGCGGGCCAGGACACTCTTCGGGTCGGGACGTGCGGAGAAGACCTGCACCTTGGACCCGTAGCGCATCTGGAAGAGTCCCAGCGCCACGAGCTCCATGCAGCCGGCGTGCCCCGTTGTTGTCTATCGCCGGTCCCGTCTTGGGATGATTTCGGCAAACTCCCAGCTTGCGACCTCATCCCGCTTGAATGAGCGAACTAAATCCACCTCCAATCATCCCGTCGATACGAAGGGTGAGCCCAGCCTGACCATATCGTGAGCCCCACAGACGTTGCGGGCGTGCGTGCATCTGCCGATGTGCCCGCACGAGCAACAAACGCCGAGCGTCGCGTTTTGGAGAGGGTGGATGGAAAGATGGCACAAGAGAACCTGGATGAGTTTTTCCTTGATGAGGACGAAGGCGTGTTCGACCCGCTGGCCGATGGCTTTGAGCCCGCGCAGGATGGCGTCGATCCCGACGAGGACGGCATCGTCGACCTGCCGGTCATGGCAGAGATGCCCGAAGAGGTAAAGGTAAAGAGCGTTTTTGACAAGGACCGCTTTGCAAGCGCCCAAGACGCCATCGAGGAGCTGCTGCATCGCAACCCCGGCCGCAAGCCGGTGTTCCTGCAGATCATCGAGTTCTGTTGCGACGAGCACACCAGCGAGGAGGTCGCCCAGCTCGTGGAGCAGGCCCAGGCGGAGAACCGCTCGGTCTACACGCCCCAGTCGCTGTGCACCATCCTTGAGCGCGCCGGCGCTCTTGTGAGCCGCACCGAGGAGCCCGAGGCGCCCGAGACACCCGAGGAACAGGGCGACCTGGCCGCCGAGCAGGACTGCGACGGCGAGGCTGAAGCCCACATGCCCGCCGCGCACCCCACGACGTACTGGACCTCGACCGACGAGGGCCTCACGGTGCTCGCCGCACATCGCGAGGGATCGGCGCTCGAGGAGCTGCTCGCGAGCGACACCGAGAGCGTGTACCTGCCTGTGTATGAGCGCGTGCTCGCCTTCTGTGCGCGGCAGCCCCGCACCAAGCCCCAGATCGACGCCATTGTCGATGACGACCCGCTTGTGCAGAAGCCCCGCCGCTACTCGAACCACTTCATCGAGCTGTTGGAGAACCGCGAGGCCCTGAGCTGGCATGACGGCGGTTGGAATGCCACCGATCTGGGCCGTCGTTACCTCGAGAAGCACGGCATCGCAGTCGAGTAGCCCGCATCTGCCCGATTTCCGATCCGCGCCAATCTGATCGCGCGGCCCGACAGTCGCGTACACCCCCTAGCACACCCCCACGTAAGGAGAGAGACCATGACCGCACCCACCGTCGCCACCACCCCCGAGCTCGCCGAGCTTGCAACCGCCATGGACGGCCGAGCCGACACCTACGGCCTGCTCGCGCGCCTCTTTCGCGTCGAGGTCGACGGGCCCCTCCTCGCCCAGCTGCGCGGCATGGCGTTTCCGGAGAACACGGGCAACGCCCACGTCGACACCGGATATGAGCTCATGCACCGCTACCTCACGAGCATCTGGGAGCCGGCCCTGCTTGACCTGGCCCGCGACTACGTGCGCGTCTTCATCGGCCACGGTGTGAACGGCCACTCCGCCGCCTATCCCTACGAGTCGGTGCACACCTCCGAGAAGCGCCTCATGATGCAGCAGGCCCGTGCCGAGGTGCTGGCGGTCTACCGCGCCAACAACCTCAAGAAGGACGAGCACTGGCGCGAGTGCGAGGACCACATCGCCGTCGAGCTTGAGTTCATGCAGGTGATGTGCCAGCGCACTGCTGCGGCGCTTCGCGAGGGCGACGAGGACGCCGCTGTTGAGATGCTCGCCACGCAGCGCGACTTTGTGGCCGAGCACCTGGCCAACTGGGTTCCCATGCTTGTGGCTGACATGCTGCGTTTCTCCGAGACCGAGCTCTATCGCGGCCTTGCCGAGCTCACGCTGGGCTTCGTGCAGACCGAGGGCGAGCTTCTCGCCGAGCTTCTCGACGGTGCCCAAGCCGCCTAGGCACCACTCGGAATCGTTGCGGCGGCCCGGCGGTTGACGGCGGCGCTGGACCCAGGTTCTGCGCCGCACAGGGCCCTGCGTATGCCGCGTGGCAACGATTTCCCGTTTTGGTTCAGGGACGGTTTGGGAGGAGCCTAAGAGCTATGGATGAAGAAAAGAAGGGTGTGTCCAGGCGAAACGCCGTCGTGGGCCTTGCTTGTGTGGCTGGCTCCCTCGGGTTAGGCGCGCTTGCCACCTGCCTGCCCGCCGACGACGTGCTGCGCCCGCCGGGCGGTCAGGACGACACGAGGCTGCTGTCGCTGTGCGTGCGCTGCCAGCGCTGCTTCGAGGCATGCCCGCGCAAGGCGATTTCCCCGGCGAGCATTGAGGACGGCTTCCTCAACCTGCGCACCCCGCGGATGGACTTTCACTCGGGTTGGTGCGACTTTTGCGAAGAGGAAAACGGCGGGCATCCCCGCTGTGTGCTCACCTGCCCCACCGGTGCCCTGCGTCTCGACGAGGGCGCAAAGAAGCGCGACGTGGTGATCGGCAAGCCCCTGCTCACGCATGACTGGTGCCTTGCCTACCGCATGACGCGCTGCCGCGACTGCTACGACGCCTGCGAGCTCGACGCTATCACGCTCGACGACGCGAAGCGCCCGCACCTCGACCTTGAGAAGTGCAACGGTTGCGGTGCCTGCGAGTATGCGTGCCCCTCGATGCGTGCCGGCTCGATGGTGAGCGGCACGGCGCATAGGGCAATCATCATTGTGAACGCCGACGAGGCAGGGGAGGTGTAGGGCCATGGAGAAGAAAAAGAGCTGCAAACCACAGGTTGTGGGCAACACCGCATCCCAGGCGCCTGCCAAGAAGGCCAAGCGCGCCAGCTGCAAGCCTCAGGCCGCGCCCGCGGGCGAGCCTGCCTCGGACGGGGAGTCCGTCGCCTCCAAGGAGAAGCGCGCCAGCTACAAGCCGCAGCCGGGCGAGAAGCGTGGCGGCGGCCTCACGAAGTTCCGCCGCGCCTTGCCGGCCCTCGTGCTGCTCGTGTGCGCCGTGGCCTTCGTTGCTATGGTTCCGCTGGGCAACATCTCGGCGTTTGGCTGGGAGTCCATCTCGGCCATCTGCCCCATGGGAGCACTCTCGAGCCTGCTTGCAAGCAAGACGCTCGTGCCGCGCGTGCTTATCAGCCTCGTCATTGCGCTCGCGCTCATCCTGCTGCTTGGACGTGCCTTCTGCTCGTGGATTTGCTCGGTGCCCTTTGTCGAGCGCATCTTGGGCCTGCGCGACGGTGACTGCGAGGGCGGACGCAACCCTGCGGCTGGCAAGGAGAAGGGTTCCTGCTCGCAGGGTTGCTCGGGTTGCGCCAAGGCACGCGGCAAGGCAGTCGACAGCCGCCATTTCGTGCTGGGGGGCACGCTTCTGTCCGCCGCCGTGTTCGGCTTCCCGGTGTTCTGCCTCATCTGCCCCATTGGCCTTACCTTCGCCACCATCTTCCTGGTGCTGAGGCTCTTCGGGGGCTCCGTCTCTTGGGCCCTGCTCGTGGTGCCCGCCCTGCTCATCGCTGAGCTGTTCCTTGCTCGCAAGTGGTGCCACCGCATCTGTCCGCTCGGCGCCCTCATGTCGCTCGTCTCGAAGGGCAACCGCACGTTCGTCCCCGTGATTGACAAGGACAAGTGCCTGGAGCAGACGCGGGGCGCGCACTGCGGTCGCTGCCATGCGGCATGCCCCGAGGGCATCGACCTGCGCAACCTTGCCGAGAGCCCCACGGCCATCAACGAGTGCGTGAAGTGCCGCGCCTGCGTGGAGGCCTGCCCGGCACATGCGATTTCCGTTCCGTTCCTGCCCAAGGCTGGCATGTCCGGCAAGCAGGCAGCTGAGTGCGAGGGGGTGCGTGAGGATGGCTAGCATCGACTCGGCCGCGGCGCTGCTTTCGAGCCTGCAGAGCGCCGACCTCAACGTGTACCCCTACCGCTGCGTCGTGGTGCGCAACCGCCACGCGAGCTGCATGCGCTGCGCCCAGGCCTGCACGTCGGGGGCCATCAGCGTGGAGGATGGGGCGGTCAACGTCGACCCCGACCTGTGCGTTGGTTGCGGCACGTGCGCCACGGTGTGTCCCACGTGCGCTTTGGAGGCGCGCCATCCGGCAGACTCCGAGCTCGCGGTGCGTGCCCACGAGGCCCTCGATGCCTGCGGCGACACGCTCGTCGTGGCATGCGACTCGCTGTGGCGACGCAACGCCGACGCCATCGACGCCGACCGCGCCGTGCGCGTGACGTGCCTGGGGCGCGTGGAGGAGTCGCTGCTCGTTGACGCGGCGGCGCGAGGCGCCAAGCGCGTGCTGCTGGTTCACGGTCCCTGTGAGTGCTGCCCGCGTTCCCCTGGCATGCATACCTACGCCGAGGTCGTGGACAACGCGAACCTGCTGCTTGAGACCTGGGGAAGCCCGGCGCGCGTCGAGGTGCGCGAGAAGCTCCCACGCTGTGTGCGCCTGTCTGAGGGCGATGGGCGCCCCATGCAGGTCGGCCCCGGTTTCGACAGCTCGCGCCGCGAGGTTTTTTCCCAGGTGGGAGACACGGTTGCGGGGATGCTCACCCCGCAGGACGGGCAGTGGGCTGATGCGTCCGGGCAGCAGCCGGACGATTCCGCGCAAGCGGGTGACGGTGTCGACCAGGCGCCCGGCACCCTCAAGACGATGCTCGACGGCACCCTGCCCCATTTTCTGCCCGACCGTCGCGAGCGCCTGCTCGACGCCTTGGCCGAGCTCGGCGAACCTGCCGAGGTGGCGATTGAGACGCGCCTGTGGGGTCGCGTGAGCATTGACGTCGAGCGTTGCAAGGGGTGCCTCATGTGCGCCACGTTCTGCCCCACCGGTGCCATCTCCAAGGTGGAAGGCCAGGACGGCGACGTCGTCTTGGAGCATCGCCCCGCCGACTGCGTGAAGTGCCGCTGCTGCACCGACGTGTGCCCCACCGACGCGCTCACCTTGTATGAGGACGTCCTTTCCAGCGAGGTCGCCGGCGGTTGCGTCACCGAGAGCTTCGAGATGCCCCGCGTGCGCGACAGGCGCGGAGGCCCCCACACGATGCTCAGTGCGTTGAAGAAGATCATCCATTGCGACCAGCTCTACGAGCGCTAAAGAGGTGCCCGACATGGCCATTGAACCAACTTGTTCCAATTCCTGCGCCCCCAGCGCCCACCTGGGCTCCGAAGCAGCCTGCACCGCCCCTGCGGCCGACACCGCCCGCGTGCTCGTGCGCGGCGTTGCCAACTCCGGCAAGACCGTCCTGGCCTGCTCCCATGTGCGCGACCTTCTTGAGGCCGGCGTGCTTGCGGCAGAGATCCTCGTCATTGCCTCCACGTCCACGGCGGCCCATGACATGTGCTGCGAGCTGGGTGAGTCGGCGCATGGCGTGCGCATCTGCACAGCACGCGACTTCGAGCTCGAACTTCTGGGTTCGCCCGAGGCCTGCGCCGTCGTCGGCCGCCGCCCCCATGTGCTGTGCGACTTCGAGGAGTCGTTCCTTCTCGAGGACATGCGTGCCACGGGCGTTCCGGCACGCCGCCTCAAGGGCATGCTCGGTTTCTTCCGCAAGAGCCTGACCGAGCTTGCCGACGACGACATGGCCAGCTTTATCATTGACCCGCGCGAGCAGGCCGTGCTCAACGCCCTTTACCGCCACCTGGGCGCCTATGACGCGATTCTCGACTGCGAGGTCTCGAGCCTTGCGGTGCACTGCCTGCGCGCCCATCCCGAGATAGCGGGCGCCTGCGGTGTGCGCCACATCGTGCTGGACGACTACCATTGCCTGAACCGTGCCAGCCAGGTCCTGTTCGACCTGCTTGCGCCTGCGACGCTGTGGGCCTTCGCCGACGAGACGCTCGAGCGCCAGGGCGTCGACCCGTTTCCTTACCCGGTCGGCATGGCGGAGTTTTGCCAACGCAATCCCGAGGCTGTCGTCGTCGAGCTCGCGGCTCCTGCGGCCGGCGTTGCCGCCGCCGCTGCCCAACTCGCCTCGAGCGGCTATCTCACGGCGCTTTCCATCGGCCTTGCCGAAAGCAGGGGCAAGGTTGAGACTGCGCAGACCTACGAGGTCGCGGCCGCCGAGCGTCCCTATGAGGGCATCTCGCAGCGTGTCTATGCCGGCCCCGACGAGGAGGTCGAGGGCGTCGTGGCCTACGTCGCCGGCCTTGTCGAGGCGGGCGCCAACCCCGCCGACATCCTTGTGCTTGCGCCCAACCGCGCGTGGTTTGGCCGCGCCTGCCGAGCCCTGCATGAGAAGGGAGTCGCCCTCGAGGAGCACGACGGCCGCCGTGTGGCGGGCGGTTCCTTCCGCGAGCTGGACGCATGCCGTACGGGTCGCATGTACACCGCGCTGGCGCTGCTTGCTGACCCCAATGACTCGCTGGCATGGCGCTGCTGGTGCGGCTGTGGTGACTACCTGGCCCGAAGCAACATTTTCACCGGCATCGAGGAGCTTGCTGTGAGCCGCGGCGTCGGTCTGGGCGAGGCGCTGAGGATGCTCGACGCAGGCGAGGCCCCCGAGGTCCCCGGCCAGGAATCGGCGCTTACGGCATATCGCCAGGGTCGCGCGATGATCGACGAGCTGGGTGCCCTGTGCGGCTCTGAGCTGCTTACACGTTTGGCCGAGGGCCTCGGCATGGAGGCCGTGCCTGCCGTATATGCCAGCTTAGTCGCCGACGCCGCTGCTGGCGAGACTGCCGGGGCCGCAGAGCTTCTCGCCTGTGCTCGGGCGCTTGCGGAGGGCGGCGTCTCCAAGCCCGGCGCCGTGAGGGTTGCCATGTACGACCAGGCGGGCCCCCTCAAGGCTGACCATGTCGTGGTGTGCGGCCTCATGAACGGCTGGATGCCCGAACATGCCTACTTTGACCTGGCAGAGGCTGATTTTGACGCCCGTGCCGCCCTGGACGCGCGGGCTCGCGCGGACATGTACCGCCTTGCCTCCTGCGCCACTGGCGACCTCGTTTTCACCGGTTTTGCCCGCTGCGACCTGGAGCTTGCCGAGCGCACCCACCTCAAGGGCTACAAGGTCGCCATGGGGGTCGACGGCAAGCGCACGACCACCGTTCGCCCCAGCGACCTGCTTGTCTATGCGCTGCACGCCTGGGGCCTGGCCCCGCTCCCGAGCGGCTCCCTGTTGAGGGATTTCACCCCGGCTCGCGTTACCGCCTAGAAAACAACGGTTGAGTGCGGTTGGCCTCATCGAGTGCATTTCCTATCTGCGCCGTTGCGATGGCGAAATACTGAAAAGCTCACCTGCTCATTGCCCGGGTGCTTTCGTCGGAACCCGGATGCATCTTTGGACGCTTTGCGGCGTCTGCCTACCACTGGATTGCCGCAAGAGGCGCGCCGGCATCTACTGTGCGCGCCTCTGGCAAGATTGGAGACTTCCATGCTCATCCATCCCTCCCTCATCGAGAAAGTCAGCCTCGACTCCCGCGAGCACAACGCCGACGTTGCGGCCGACATCAAGCGCTCCTTTGCCTATGTGGGTCCCATTACCGTGGTTTCGCACGAGCCCTGCGTCCCTGAGGCGCCCGTGAACAACGAGATGCGTCTCATTTGCCGCATGAGCAGGCCGTATTGGACAAGCGAGGGTGAGGGCGACCAGATGTGGGACGCCATGCGCACCTGGCTTGAGGCAAAGGCGTACAAGGTTGCCTCCACCATCGCCAACTTCAACAAGTCACGCAGCGAGGCGGGACACCAGACGGTTTCCTATGACCGTGTCGAGCTCGACATGAAGCCGTACGCTTTTGACATCGCCTGTGCGCAGGGCGACGAGCTGCCCGACGTGGTGGCTGTTGCCAGTCGTGTGCGCGAGCTGCTTGCCCAGGGCGTTCTGCCTGCCGACATGGCAGGTATCGAGGCGCCTGCCGCCGCAAGCCTGGCCGAGCAGGTTGAGAACGCCCGCGTGCAGGCCGAGGCTGAGACCGCCGCAGCGGCGGCAGCTGGCGAGGGCGAGCTGACTGGCAAAATTGCTGCTACTGCCGTCGACGGCGGGGTTGCCGAAGGGGGTGAGTCAGCTGTCGGTGAGGCTGCCGGTGAGTGCGGAGGCAAGTTGGCCGACGGCAAGAGCGCCGGTACGCAGGCTGATGAGGCTGCCGAGGGGGAGGCTGCCCAGGCCAAGGTTGAGCCTGCGGATGACGAGGGGGCCGAGGCCCAGGCTGTTCCTGCTAAGGCCGCCGAGGCTCAGGCTGCCCCTGCTGAGAGTCTCAAGCTCTCGGGTGACAAACAATCTGCCTGTGACGATGCGGCTGAGCAGCCTGTCGAGGACGCTGTGTCTGCCGAGGACGGCGAGCCTGCAGAAAAGGACGCTCCCGCAGGTGACGAGCAGCCTGGCGAGCCCAAGGCTCCCGCGCGCCTGAAGCACGCAAGCGACAACCTGACAAGCCTGGATTACACGATGTGGGACGTGCGCCTGGCCGATGGCACCGTGCGCACGCTCGACAGCGTCGCCGGAACGTGGGCCTAGTCATGTGCGCTGCCAAGGTCGAGGTCCTGACGGGCGCCGCCTGCTCGGGCAAGACGCAGGCGCTTGTCGCGCGTGTGCGCGACCTGTTGGCTTGCGGCGCCGCGCCTGCCGACGTGCTCGTGGTGACGCCGAATGCCGACGGTGCCCTTGAGCTGGCAATACGCCTTGCCGCCAACCTTGACGACGGTTGTGCCCCTCGCGTTGTCTCGTGGCGCAGGCTTGTCCATGAGCTGGCGGGCTCCCCACGCGTGCTTGGCGCCACGGAGCGTGCGCTTCTTCTTGCCGATCTGCGTGCGGAGGGCTTTTCGGCCGAGGACGTCGCATGCGCCCAGCGCAAGGCGTCCGCCATGTGGGCAGGCGAAGAGGGCTTCTCTCCCGAGGAGGACGACGCGTGCCTGAAAGCCCTGCTTGGTGCCCTTGCCGAACGCGCGGCTGTGCTGCCCGAGTCCCTCGTTGCTCATGCGCTCGATCGCGTGGCCTCGGTGGGGGAGGGCGAGGCCTGCGTGGCCCACGTTTTGGTCGACGATGCCGACGCCGTGCCCTTCGAGGCCCTGCGGCTTGCGGCGAGCCTTGCCCATGCGAGCCTGTTCTTCGCAGGCGATGTCGAGCGCATGGGGGTCTCCCATGCCGACGGGGACGACTCGCGCACGTTTCTTTCCTTTGCGGGCGATGAGGGCGCGCATGTCTTGCCTCGAACCTCCCGTCGCATGAACGCCACGCGTTCTCAGGCAGTGAAGTGGGGCGATGCTGGCGAGGAGGCTGCGGGCGTCACCGCGCTTGTCGATCGCAGGCTTTCCGGTGCGCATGTGGGCGAAGGCCCCGTAGCCCTCGTTGTTCCCAATCGCCCCTGGGCCCGACGCATATCCCAGTCGCTTGCAAAGATTGGCGTCGAAGTGTGCGACATGGCCTATGTCGGCCCCATTGCCTGCGACCCGCGCGACCCGAAGGGCTGTGCCCCCTTGCGTTGCTTTGCCGCCTTGGGCCTTTTGGCCGACCGCAACGACGTGGCGAGCTGGCGCACCTGGTGCTCGCTGGGCTACGCTGATCTTGGCGCGGCTGCCTGGGCAAACCTCCAGGTCCGCGCGGCGTCTGAGGGCAAGGGTATTGTCCAGGCATTGCAGGATGCGTGTGCCGAGGTTGACGCGGGCCGCGTGCCCTTCAGTGGTGCACGCCAACTTGCGGCGCGCGTCCACGATGCCGAGGGGCTCTTCAAGGCTTGTGCGGCCACCCCGCGCGGTTTTCGCCTGCTTGAGGCCATCGACCCGGCGAGAACCCCGGCGTTTCGCCAGCTATTCCCGCTTTTGGGTGACGACCTCGTCGCCTTGGACGCCGTCGGCCTGTTCGCCGTGGCTCAGCGCAGCGCCTTCGACCCGGGCCTTGGCATGGCACCGGTCGAGGCCTATGGCGCCCGCGTCCATGGCGAGGTCGTGCCCTTGATGGACAAACGTGCCTACATCTGCCGCCCCGAGGCGCTGGTGGGCCTGCGTGCGCGCCTTGTGGTCACCTTGGGCGCAAACGAAGGCCTCGTCGATGCCACTCAGATAGGTACTGTCGTTTCTACCTGCTGCAATGAGCTTGTTGTCTCGTATATCCAATGCATGCCGGCCGAGGCGGCGCGACGTCTCGGCGCCTCGTTTCGCCGCACGCGCGCGGAGGCGGGCGACCAGGTCGCGCTTCTGCGGCCCACCTCGGCGCTCGAGTCCCTCGGAGCCGAGGCCCCGGCTACCATGAGCGGCCAGCAGTACTGCTCTGGCATTCTGGGCTTGCGTCCGTAGGCCAGGCGGACAAAAAATTGAGTACGTTTGCGTTTTAATCGGAACCAGGCACGCACCCTCAATCATCGCACGTCATCTACCTGGTGCAATGATGCGCGTCGGTTCCAGCCTGCAGATAGGCGGGAATTAAAACGCAAACGTAAGCAGATTTTTAGCGCCGGCACGCAAAAGGCCGCCCGCACAGCCGTTCAAATCGGCTTGTGCGGGCGGCCTTTGTCGTTTGGGACGTGCGGTTGGGCACAGGATCGCGCGGGTCGAGTGCGCTGCGGGCCTTTATGCGTCGAAGGAGTCGATGAGGCAGATGAGCTCTTGGCGGGAGTGCACGCCGCACTTCTTGTACACGTGGTTGACGTGCGTCTTTGCGGTGCCCTCGGAGATGCAGAGCTGCTGGGTGATGTAGCTGACGTTGCGACCCTTTGCCAGCAGGAAGAGCACGTCGGTCTCGCGGCGCGACAACAGGTACGTGTCGGCAATGTACTCGCAGCGACGCACGAAGCGGCCCTTGCGCACCTCATCGGTCTCGGTGACGGCACCGGCGGCCGCCAGCGGCGCAGGCTGGGCGTAGGGCGTGCCGCTGTGGCTCTTGGGGATGGCGTTGTCATCGCGTTTTCCTGTGCGTTCGACGCCTGCCTCCCATGCCCCGGCCTGTCGCGCGACCTGGGCGGAGTCGACCTGGGTCGCGTTGACGTCCTCGTCGGCGCCCCACATCTCCGCCGGCTTGAAGGAGTGCACCACGATGGCCATGATGTCCTCGCGGCGCGTCAGCAGCGAGCTGGCGACTGCCAAGGCGATGAGGCTCACGACGAGTGCGAGCACGTTGTTCGGCATGTTTTGCGCCACGGTGGTCGAGACGAGAGCGTTGACGGGTGCCGCAAGCACGTACCCGAGCGCCAGGCCGCCCTGCCCCAGGCCGAACAGGAACACCGGCGACAGGCGGAAGCCCTGGGCCAGCGAGCCCAGATAGGCCCACGCCATCGAGGCCACAATGGTGAAGTTGACGAGCAGCAGCTGGTTATCGAAGGAGATGCCCTCGGTAATGGAGAAGGCAAGTGGCGGCATGAGGATGGCGATGATGGGAACCGTGGTGCGGAATGCTCTGCCAAACGACTGGTCGCGCCGTCTGGTCACCGTGCACACCGCAAGCACCACCGTCGCGCCCACAAGCGCGAGAAGGATGCACAGGAGCGCCCCTGCGAAGCCCGTCTGCGGCTTCATGATGACGCCTGCGTGCATGATGATGTTGCCAAGGATCAGGCCCATGCAAAACATCGCGGGAAGCACCGCCAGCGAAAGGGCCCCGCGCTTGACCTTGAGCTCGGCGAAATAGGTGTTCTCGCGCATGTCCGGGTCGGGCAGGCGGTCGGTCACGCGCGTGCGCAGCA
>JAHZHK010000005.1:0-3303 GCA_019420325.1 Coriobacteriaceae bacterium
GCCGGCGACACCACGGTGAGGCGCGCCGTGATCGAGGGGCTGGCGAGCCTGCCCAACCACACCGGCGCGAGGAAGCGCGAGCGCAAGGGGCGCGAGGTCTCCGCGGCGGTCGAGGCCGAGGCCGCGAAGTGCAACGACAGGAACCGCAGGCGCTACCGGGACCTCGTGGGCGCGGGCAAGAAGGCCAACGTGGCCAAGACGGCCGTCGCCAGCGAGCTCGTGCGCCAGATGTGGGCGATCGGGCTCGTCGTCGCCCGCGAGCAGGCTGCCGGCAGGTAGCCGGCCCCACATAGACCATCCGAGGGCCCGGACCCCGGTCCGGGGGCGCAGGGGGACTCGCGCGACCATTTTGCACACCGTCCCTCCGGGCGGCGCGTGCGCCCGCAGAGTACGCGAATGGCGACAAACCCCGTGCCGAATCATGCGAAGTGCGGGCCGGCCGGCAGGCCGGTGTCCGCGGATCTGAAACTGCCAACGCTTTGGGCGCCTTCAGCGGGACGCCTGTTCCGATTGGGAGTTCCGGGCCCTGAGATGCAGGCCCGCCCCTCCGCCCTCCGACGGGAGAGGCCGAGGGGTGGGCCGACCTGCGTCTTGACAAGGGTGCGGGGCATATGAATCTGGTCCATTCTGCACGAATGGTTTTGAAGACGAGCCTCGCGGATGATGAGAGCAGAGAAAAGAGGGCCGCAAAACCGGCCGTTCGCCGCATCCGGAATGTCGCCGACCCTTCTCCGCGCATGAAAAAGCCCCGCATGTGAGCCAATAGCGGTTTCGCATGCGGGGCGTTGAACTGTGTGTCTTACAGCGAGGCGACGTACTTGCCGGTGACGTAGCCCTGAGTGTGGCAGCGGCCCAGGGACAGGCCGGGCACGGTCATGGGGTAGTCGGGCGAGCCATAGAAGTTGCCGGCGATGTTGCCGATGGCGAACAGGCCGCCGATGACGGAGCCGTCCTCGCGGGTGACCTGCATGTTCTCGTCAACGTTCACGCCGAGCATGATGGCCGACAGGCCGATGTGACGACGCATGCCGTAGAAGGGCGGGTTCTGCACGGGTACCAGCCACTTGGCGGCCTTGCCGAAGTCCTCGTCGGCACCCTGGGCGCACAGTTCGTTGTAGCGCTCGACCGTGGCAACCAGGTTCTCGGCGTTCACGCCGAGCTTCTCGGCGAGCTCCTCGATGGTGTCGGCCTTGTAGGTGGCGATGAGGCCCTCGTACACGCCGACCTTTTCGCCCTCCTCCTCGGGCATGTAGGCCTTGATGGCCTCCTCGTCGTAGAGCTTGCCGGGCCACTCGGCGCAGGTGGTCATGTAATCGGCGTCGAAGATCTGGTTGTAGTAGCCGCAGTCCTCGGGACCGTTGAGGAAGTTCGCCATCGTGGCCATCTCGCAGCGCTTCTCGTTGCAGAAGCGGTTGCCGTCGTCCTTCACCGCGAGGAAGGGCATGTCGCACATGGCGCCGGGGCCGCCGTCGAAGTCATGCAGGACGCGCGTGGGGCAGACGTCCTCCATCTTGGCGCCCGCCCACACGGCCATCTTGTGGCCGTCGCCGGTGCGACCGTGCTGCTTGCGGTAGATGTTGGCCATCTCGGGGGCGTAGTAGCTCATCATGTCGTCGTCGTTCATGAAGTCGCCCGTGGCGAGGATGACGCCCTTGGCGGCGTTGAACTGCACGTGCGTGCCGTCGGCCTTCTCAGCGATGACGCCGGTGACGTTGCCGGACTCGTCCTGAACAAGCTGGCAGGCGGGCGTCTCATAGAAGACCTCGAGGCCCTGGCCCTCGGCCCAGGAGCAGATGTCCTGCATGCCGTTGCCCGTGTTGTAGGGCTTGGGGCCGAAGTCGAAGGCAAAGTAGCTCACGGCGTAGTCGTCGATGTTCTGGATGGCGCTCGTCCACTTGGCGGTGGAGTCGACCATCTGGGCGCCGGCCTGCTCGCCGAGGTCCCACAGCCACTTCAGGGCCTCGCCGGAGTTGTTGGCCCACAGCATGACCTGGTCATGGCGCGAGCGGTGCGAGCAGTCCTGATTGATGAGGGATGCCACGGCGGCCACGCCGGCCGGGTCGGACTCGTCCTTGAGCACGGAGTCGCAGGTGTTGCCCTGGCTGGAGGCGGCGTCCTCCTTCTGGAGCAGGGCGACCTTGACGCCAGCCTGGAAGGCCGAGATGGCGGCGGGCACACCGGCGGCACCGGCGCCGACGACCACGACGTCGTAGTCGTAGGTCTCGGCGATGTCGGTGATGGGGTCGGGCTGGGCGAAGAAAGAAGGCGTGGGCGTGGTGTTGGCGACGCTGGGGCCCTCGGCTGCCAGTGCTGCTGCGGCGTTGCCGGCGACGGCTGCGACGGCGGCCAGGCTTGCGGCGCCCTTAACGGCGGTGCGACGGGTAATAGATGCTGCCATGATGAACCTCCTGTGACGTTGGTTTCCTCTCCGCTCGGGTGGAAGGTGGTCGCGCTGCTTTGCCTTGCGCTTGGTGCGCTTGGTACGCTCGGCATCGCGCTTTGCCTTCTTCCTCGGCGGCTGGCCCCATCCTAGGTCGCGCCGCTGGCCCTTCTCCATAGTCCGTCTGTTGGTTTGCGGGTGTGTTGTCGTAACCCGGGGCGTAACCCACTTGTTTTACCTGCGAAAATGAAATAATGTCCTATTGAAAAGTCGGCGGGTACAAACAAGGGGTGATGAGGTTGGGACGTCGCGGTGGCGATGCTGCAGGGGACGGCGAGACCGTGCGCAGCGGTGCACCTGTGTTTGCGGCCCCCACTGTGGCCGACGCGCGCGCTGCCAACGCCGATACCGTCGATCCTTCGTCATCCGACGGGGACCAAGGCCCCCTGTCCCTTCCTCACGTGTGCTGGTTTTTCATGGGTCTGGGCGTCTATCGTGCTTGGATTGAGGTCTGCTTCGTCGGCTCGTTCGTGTCCTATCCCGCCCCGTATGGCATGAGGTCGCTTTTCGATGTTGCCTGCGTCGCGGTGCTTTTCGCTCTCGCCGTTTTGGCCCGCCATGTGTCGCCGCTGTCAAGCAAGCCGGGGTTCGGTGCGTGTTCGGCCGCCCTCATGGCGATCGCGGCCGCACTGGGGTTCGTCGCCCTGGTGTGGCCCCAATGGGCCGGTGTCCTCAGCCTGCCCTCTTCAGTGATTGGCGGTGCGGGTGTCGCAATCACCATCCTGTTGTGGAGCGAACTGTACGGCTGTCTCAGCCCCATGCGCATCGCGCTCTACTACGCGCTCAGCCAGCTTGTGGGCGCTGCGGTCATTTGGACGCTCAAGGGGTTTGCGACGCCATGGCTCGCCGCGTGGACGTGTGCT
>JAHZHK010000005.1:3313-27527 GCA_019420325.1 Coriobacteriaceae bacterium
GTTCATCTCCTTGGCGATGCTGAAAGGTGCCTTCAAGACGTTGCCCCCTGAGCAGCTCCCGCATCCTGCCGTGGCTCGTTTCAGCTTTCCCTGGAAGCCGGCGGTGCTCGTGTGCGTGTACGCCTTCGCCTTTGGCCTGCAGGAAGCCAACACCTACGCCATCACCGGCCCGCATTCGGGTTTTGGGCTCATCGCGGCCTCTGCGAGCGTGGTTGTGGGAATCGTCCTGCTTGGGCGGCGCGTCGAGTTCGGCAGCCTCTACTCGATGTGGCTCCCGGCGCTCATGATGGTGTCGCTCGTCTTGAGCCTTGTCGGCGCGGTCGGTGCGTTTTGGACGAGCTTCTTCATGAGCGTGAGCTATGGCGCGGCGGAGATATTCATCATGACGATGATTGGGTCGCTATGCCATCGCTACGGGGTGAGCGCCGTCTGGATCTTCGGCATCGAGCGTGGTGTTCGCATGCTTGCGATGATGGCAGGCCGCTTTGTCGAGCCCCTCGCGCACGGCTGGCCCGTTGCGGCAATCGTCGTCGCGGCGGCAGCGGTGGGTACCTGGCTTATCTTTTCGGAGCGCGGCACGTCTGCTAGCTGGGGTATTGTGCTCTACGAGGAGGGCGACGACCTTTACCGCACCGCCGTGCGCAACGCTTGCGGGCGTCGCTGCGCCGAGCTCGGACGTGCCCATGGCCTCACCGAGCGCGAGCAGGAGGTGCTGTTCCTTCTTGCCCAGCACAAGACCGCCGGCGATATCGAGCGGGAGCTGTGCGTGGCCCACGGCACGGCCAAGGCCCACATCCGCCACGTGTACAAAAAGCTCGACATCCACGCCCGCGAGGAGCTGTTCGACCTGGTAGAGCAGGGAGAGGAAGGCAGGTAGGGCGTCTGCAAAGGTGATTGGGGTTTCAGATGATCGGGGGCCTTCTCGTGAGCCCATGGTTGCTGTACGGGGCGTTTCTCGTGGTTGAGTAATTGTGCTGACGCGGCCTGCTGGTCATTCTTCCTACTAGGCAGCCTATTGTTCAAATGTAAAGGGGCGGGCACCCGAATGGATGTCCGCCCCAAATGTTTGGTGCGAATCTTTGCGAGCGTTGCGCGGTTGCGGCACCTGCACTGCCCGCTGTGCTAACTTTGCCTTACAGCGCAGCCAGGATGCGACCGACGAGCATGCCGTGGGTCATTGCCATGCCGTGGCTGATGCCCGGGCAGGGGAGCGGGTAGTCCACCAGGAAGCGGCCGCCCTGCGCGTTGCCCACGGCGTACAGTCCGGGGATGACATCGTCGTTGGTGTCGAGGACTTCGAAGTCCACGGTGGTCTCCAGGCCGCCCATGCACACGAGCAGCACGGTGTCGGTCAGCTTGTAGCCGTAGAACGGCGGGTTCTCGATTGCGAACATACGGTCGGCGCGCTTGCCGAAGTCCTCGTCGACGCCCTTCTTGGCCAGCTCGTTGTAGCGCTCGATCGTGGCGCAGAACTCCTCCACCGGCACGCCCATCTTCTCGGCGAGCTCCTCGATCGTGTCGGCCTGGACGCCTGCGTCGGTCGCCATGGCCTCGTCGAACATGGCCTGCGAGATGTAGGCGTTGCGACCGTAGGAGCCGCCGGGCACCTTGTCGTCGTCAACGTACCAGCTCACGTTGCCGTGGCCGCAGTCCATGTACTGCAGCTGGTTGGGCCACTCGGAGTCAAAGACCTGCCAGGCGGTCTTCTTGGGCAGGCGGCTGAGCTGGTTCTGGAAAGGCTGGCCACCCACGTCCTCGTTCACGAAGCGGTCGCCGTTGACATCGGTCAGCAGGAAGGCGTCCATGCCCAGAGGGCCGCCCAGGTGGTGGGTCATCGGGGCGAGCGGGCCGTCTTCCATCTTGGCACCGATCCACATGCCCATGCACTGGCCGTCGCCGGTGTTCGTGGGGTCGCCGGCGGCGTCGCGGTTGGGGAAGATGCTGGCAAAGCGCGTGGCCCACGGCACGTAGTAGGACATCATGTCCTTGTTGCCGGCGAAGTCGCCCGTGGCGAGCAGGACGGCCTTGGAGGCGTTGACCTGCGAGTAGTTGCCGTCAACGTCCTGGCAGATGACGCCGGTGACGGGGCCCTCGTTGTTCTCTCGGACGAGCTGGCGGGCCCACGTGGAGAACTTGAAGGTCACGCCTGCCTCGACGCAGATGTTGTAGATGGCTTCTACCCAAGGTGCCATGGTGGGAAGCGTAATCTGGCAGTCGCTGAAGATGGGATAGAAGTCGTCCTCAGTGTGGGAGTTATCGGGCTCGGGCCAGTGCGTCTTGCGTACGGAGAGGTGGCCTTCCTCTGCGTCGTAGGGGTCGCTCTCGTTCTCAACGACGTACTTGCCCTCCATCGGGGCGAGGAACCAGTCGAACGCCTCGCCGGAGTTGTCGGCCCACAGGTTGAGGATGCGCTGGTTGGGACGGTAGCCGCACTCCTTCATGAGCTGGCCCACGGCGGCGTTGCGGTCGATCTTGATGCCCAGGTCCTCCTGGATCTTGCCACCGATGGTGCCGAACTGGTTGGAGCGGCACTGCCAGGTGTCGGCCTTCTCGATGACGACGATGTTCTTGGCGCCGTTCTCAACGGCGGCGCGGCAGGCGCACAGGCCGGAGAGGGCAGAGCCGATGATGACGATGTCGGCTTCGACGGTCTCCTTGATGTCGGCTGCGTCGATGGGCGCGGGGGCCTGCATGAAGGAAGGCGTGTAGGCGGTGCTCTCCTGAGCCTCGTCGGCCAGGGCGCTCGTCACGGTGCCGGCCAGGGCGGCCGTGCTGGCGACGGCGGCCGTGCTGGCGACGGCGGCCGTACCGGAGATGAACGAACGGCGAGAAAGGTTTGCCATGTGTTGCTCCTTGTTTCGCGTGCGGACATAAACGCGCGGCCGTTCCTTGCGGCCACACAACGCAACGCATCGTATGTCGATGTGGCATGTAGGCGCATCGTCCAAACGGGTCACTGTTTATTGACGGCGTTTCCTCAGGTAGAATGGGGCGTTTGAGGGCACATCGACAATTTTGGTCAGATTTTTTTCGGGGGGCAGAGAGCATGGGCGTGCAAGACAAAGCGGCATCAAAGGGCGCTGATGCCAGCTCAGGCTTCTTTGCGTGCTGCGTCGTGAGCCTCGGCCTGTACTGGGCTTGGACGTTTTTCTCGTTCAACCCGCCCATCTCCTCGGCGTTCCCCGTGGCCGCCCTGCATGTCACGTCGATGGTTGGTGCCGCTGTTTCCTTCATTGCTGTGTGCCTGCTGCGCCACCGCATCGCGCCGCTTTGTGCGCGCAAGACCCTCCTGATTGTATGCAGCATGCTGACGGCCGTCACGACACCGCTCTACCTGATGCCTGGGGTTCCTGGGTCCGTCGCCCTCGCGGCGGCGTGCCTGTCGGGTGCGGCTGTGGCCCTCATTGTCTGTGCGCTGGCCGAGGCGTTCGCGCGACTTTCTGTGGGGCAGCTTCTCAGTGGAACGATTCTTGTGTTCCTTATTGCCTATGCGGTTTTGCTATTACAATCTGGGCTTTCGGCATTCGCGCCGCGCGTGGTGGTCGTGATTCTGGCGAGCTTGCTGCCTGTGGTCTCCGCGCTGCTCGTTATAGCCGGCGGGGCATCGGTGTGCTGTGGTGGTGCGAGCCAGGAAGCGCCTGGTACCGGTATCTCGATTGCGGGCCAAGGGAGCCAGGTGGCGCCCGGTGGTGAAGCCACGGTTGCAGCTGTGGCGAAGACGGGCCAGGAGTCATCGGCCAAAGACGCCGCCCGCGCGGAGTTTGCGGCGCTGCCGTGGCGGACGTTCTGCGTGATTGCTTGCATGTATTTTGCCATTGGCGGCATCCGCGTGTACGTCGAACATGTGACTGGCGACCTGATGATGAGCCCCGTGTGGCTTGGTGTGGGCATCGTGGTCCTGGCGCTGTCCTTCACCGGCGTGTTCTGTGCGGCCAAAAGGCCCATTGCCTCGCTCGGGGCGCTCTACAAGATAACGCTTCCGCTGGTCGCTGCTGCCTATGCTGTTCTCCTGACGGTGGGGCAAGACCATCCGGAAATCCTGGGCTTCATCGCTCAGATCGCTTGCCTCGTCACTGAGTGCCTGTGCTGGGTGCTCATTGTCGATCGGGCGCGGCGGGGCGTTTCGGCCCTGCTGGTCATCGGCGTGGGCCGCTTTGTCGTGCAGCTCGGTATGTCACTGGGCGAGTTGGTGGGCTTTGCAGGGATGGGCAACATGTCGTTGTTCGGCACGCTGGTCATCTTCCTGCTTGTGCTCTCGTTTGTTTTCCTGTTCTCCGAGCGCGAGACGTCGCTGGGTGCAAAGGGGCAGGCAGATGAAGCGGCCGGGCTTGAGCCGGGCGCTGTTGCGGACAGTGGTTCGGAAGGCCCGACGCCCGATGCCGCTGTGGCGGAGCCCTCCCAGCCCGTGGCCCCCGCCGGTCCGCTGTATCCGCCCGAGTGGAACCTGACCGAGCGCGAAGATGAAATCCTGGGCCTGTGGGTGACGAGCCACGGCCTGCGCTCGATTGGCGAGACGCTCGGCCTTTCGGAGTCCACCGTCAAGACGCACGTGCGCCACATCTACGAAAAGTGCGGCGTGCACAGCCGCACCGAGCTCATCGCCCTTCTCGACCGCGTGCGGCAGGGGTAGGGTCAGCCTCTTATCGCCCCCGAGTGACATTTCATGTCGCACGCGCAAGGCCCTGGCGGCCGTAGCTTGCGGGTAGGCGCCATAGCCCCGGTACCCCCCGCGCAAACTTTGTCGAGTTGTTTCCGCAAAAACAGGGTTCTCCAGCCGCCCAATGGGGACTATCACGGGCTACGGTGGTCCTATGGAGGCAATGCGGGTTTTCCAGAAACACGAGCGGGAGCAAAATCCCTGCTAGAAGGCTTGCCAAAAAAACATGCTGTGCCGCCGCTTGCTTTCTCCTGTGCTCTGTGCAGTCATGCATGGCTGGAGAACCCTCAAAACGCGGAAGCATTCGCCTTATTTTGCGCGCATCACGGGCAAGTTGGACGTCGAGGGGGCTTCCCCATCCCCCGCCCCGCTACTTCTCGTCGGGCAGCTTCATGAACTTGCGTTGGGAGTGCACGCCGCATTTCGAGTAGATGCTGCGGGCATGGATGTTGCCGGTGATACGCGAATCACCCTATTTTCTTCCTTCTGCCAGGTCGATGAGCTCGGCCTTGCTGTGGATGTCGAGCTTGCGATAGATGCCTTTGGCGTAGTATCGGGCGGTGTTTAAGGACACGCCAAGGCGCTCTCCCACTTGGGGCAAGGTGTATCCGCGCAGCAACAGGTTGACGACTTGCTGCTCGCGAGCCGAAAGATCGTAGAGGTCAAGCCATGAAAGGTCGCTATCAGTGCCACTGGTCGTCACGCCGTCGCTTCCGCAGCTCGCTAATTCTGCTGGCATGTCGGTTGAAGCCGCATTCCCGCCAGTGTCCCTGCTGCTGGATTTCCCTCCCCAAATCTTCCTGCCCAAAAGCATGACCGTGTACACGATGAGTACGGCTGCCATGGCGAAACTGAGCGCGACCGCTACGGCATCATCGGCTCTGTCAAGGTGGATTCCGAGAAGAGTCAGAATGTTTGAAATAATGTCGGTTCGCATGTACAGCGTTGTTCCCACGCCAAAGGCGATAAGACGCGGCAGATGCTGCCGGTAACAGGTGCCTGCCACGAAAACCCAGGCAAACAGCATGATGCAGTCTTGAGTTGCCTGCATGAAGCTCAACGATGCGACGGGGTTTACGAAAGAAAACGACGAGAAGCCAAGCAGGCCAAAGAAAACCGTGCATGAGTAGAGTGGCCAGAGTTGGTCGGGGTCATCTCGGCGAAGAGCGAATACCCACGTGCAGAAAACGCAGGCAAGGACGAGGAACGCGAGTACTCGGAAGGCGTTGGCGGTGTAGGCAGACGTGCCGCCGCTCATCGGAGCAACCAGAAGGTCGCTTATGGAGCAGACAATGCAGCAGGCGAGCAGCATTATTGCCGGGCCCCAATCGATGTTGCGAAGGGCATCCTTTTGCCTGCATGCGCGCGGTATGGTGCTTTCGGCGTTTATGCCGGTATGCGCATCTGAGGCATCCGCGGGTCGGGGTGCGACACAGAGTAGCAGCCCTGCCAGAAGCGGCGAGCCGATGGCAACAAGGCCGCCCAGAGCTGCCCCCGACCCCTGCAGGCCAAAAGAGATAGCGCCGTATAACACAAAGGCAAGAGACACGTAAACGGCAGTTTTGCGAGGTTCGAGGTCGCATGTGTAAGCGCCCCATCCCATTATGAGCACGGCAGAGCATGCACCATGAAAGAGACGGGCTCCAGTAAAAAGCGCGGAGGTAGGGTCGGTGCACGCCAAACACATTGCTGCTCCGGCCGTCATTCCAAGAGTTGCGCAGGCAATGCCTGTCAGTTGTGTTTTGCGCGAGATTGCCCAACGTGCGGAAACAAGCATTATGGCAAGAATGCCAAGGAGCTGTGCCAGGCGCGAGATGGAAAAGGCCTCGGGCGTGTAGTCGATGTAGGAGCTGCCGAACACCGACCATGCCGAGACGCGGAACGCGCAGATTCCCAGTATCGGCATTATGGAAAAGCCACCTAACATGCCGGTGCCCTGTGTGCTTGCCTGCCGTTTCACTTCCCGTCCCCCTTTGTCAGAACGTCATGGTAGCACAGGCCAGGAAATGAGGAGGCGACTGCGTTTCCCAGCTATTCCCCATTTGATGTGGGGGGCCGCCAAACCTAATCGGGCAAGTGACTACATCGAAGATGTGGGCATGCTCGTGGGCCGTGAATTAAGCTGCAAGCCAGTCGCAGGTTGGCGGGCAGCTTATTGGGGACTGCCCTGCGCCTGCTGGAGAAGGAGGCAGTATGAATGCACGTGTGACAAGGCGTGGTTTTGTTGCGGGTGGCGCTGCGGTCGCTGGCGGACTGGTAGCACTTTCTAGCGTAGCGGGCACCACGAATGCGCCTGTGCAGGCCAGGGCCGAGGAAGCCGCCGTTGATGAGAGCCTGATTGCTCCGGCGCAGATGAACGCTCAAGATTATGCTGCGGCGGGAGAGGGATGGCGTTCCAACACTACCGATTTCGCCACGCTGTTTTCTCCCTGGCAGTTTGGCGGTCTCGAGATTAAGAACCGCATTGTGAAGTCGGCCGCAGGCTCCGATACGGGCAAGAACAACGAAGAATGTGTGGCCTATTATCGTGCCTTTGCCCACGGCGGCGTGGACATGGTGTGGGTCGAGGACTTTGTGGACAAGTATGAGCACTTCCCCATGACGCGCGGTGTGCCCATGGATACCGCCCCGCTCAAGGAGCTCGCCGACGCCATCCATGAAGAGGGCGGGCATATCGGCTATCAGATTTCTTGCATGGGCATTCCGTTTAGTGGCACGCAGCAGGCGGCTTCGGGTTCGTTTGCCTCGGCTGTGGCTGGCGATATGACGATTGATGAGATTCATACCCTCCAGCAAGATTCAGCCAACTTTGCCAAGCAGCTTCAGGACCTTGGTTGGGATGCTGTTGAGATTAACGCTGCGGGCAACAACATTGGCCAGTCGTTCTTCTCGCGCATGCGCAACAAGCGCGATGACGAGTATGGTCCCCAGAGCTTTGAGAATCGTGCCCGCTTTGTATGCGATATGATTCAGGGCATCAAGGAGGCCTGCGGGCAGGACTTTCCCGTGCAGGTGCTCATCAACGGTATCGAGGAGAACGACACCAACCTGGGCGACTCCACGCTCATGACCACGGTGGAGGAGAACCTCGAAATTGCCAAGTGCCTCGAGGCTGCTGGTGCCAATTCCTTGCATGTGCGCCTGGGGCCGCTCGGTATGCATGTGTGCCAGTTTGCTAGCGACCTTTATTTCACGGGGTATGGCATTGATGGCACTACGGCTTATGGTACGCAGTTTGACTTCAAGCGTCACTGGCAGGGCAAACTGCTCGCTGAGCATGGCGGTGCTGGCATGATGCTCGGCATTGCTCACGAGTTTAAAACGGCCGTCTCTATTCCTGTGGGTGCCGTCACGTATATGGATCCGGCTCATGCGCCCGATTACTTCGAGGGCGCGCTCGCAGAGGGCATGGCTGACTTTTATCTCATGACGCGTCCTCTTACTGTTGACCCAGACTACGTCAACAAGCTGCACGATGGAAAGATCGACGAGATTGCTCCTTGCACGCGTTGCATGCACTGCCATTTTGATTACGACACTGAGGGCAACATTTACGAGCATTGCCGCGTAAACGCTTGCACGCAGCGTGCTTACCGCGATGCTATGCCCGAGGGCTTTGACCTGCCCGAGCTCGCAGGCGGTCCCAAGAACGTGCTCGTCGTGGGCGGCGGCCCTGCTGGCATGGAGGCCGCGCGCGTGGCGGCCCTGCGCGGGCACAACGTCACGCTTGCCGAGAAGTCGGGTATGCTCGGCGGTCTTTTGACGTTTGCATCTGCGGTGAAGGGCCCGCACGAGAATCTCGACGACCTCAACGCCTACCTGCAGAAGCAGCTTGAGCTCGCCGGCGTGACGGTGGAGCTCAACTGCGAGGTCACGACCGATGTCGTGGCGCAGAAGGCTCCCGACGCACTAGTCGTGGCTGCTGGCGGCGTGCGCGATAAGCTTGCCGTGGAGGGCAGCGACTCCACGCCTGTTGTCGCGCTCGATCAGTTCATGTTTGCTGGTCTGGAGGGCAAGAATGTCACCATCGTAGGCAGCAATGCCCAGGCCGTTGACGCCGCGCTTTGGCTCCAGGCTCATGGCACTAATGTCACTATGGTAACGCCCGATCCGCTGGCTGCTGTGGACAAGGGCCAGTCCAACTGGGTCAAGACGTTTGTTATGCCCATGCTGTATGCTCGCGGCATGCGCGTGTGGCCCAACGCCGCGGTGACTGCTATCGGAGATGGCACTGTGACCATTGCGGGCGACGCCGGCTGCGACATCACCATTGCCTGCGACGCTGTCGTCGAGGGTATGGACATGCTGCCCAATGCCGGCCTGGCCGATGAGACGAGCGTGGGCGAAACGTATGTGATTGGCGATGCGGATAAGCCTTTCAATATCGCCGAAGCCATCACTGCCGGCAACCTGTGCGGCCGCAAGCTTTAGGTTGAGTGCCGGCTTTCGTCTCGGGTTGATGCGAGACAGCGGTGAATAGCTGAGCGCCGCTTGGCGGCTCGCCTGGTTTTTAAAACTGGGCGAGCCGTCTCTTTTTGTTACTTTGCTCCGCTACGGCAGCGCCCTCCATTCTTGCATAGTACGGAATTGTTCCGTACACTAGCCTCAACACGGTAACGAGCGAGCCACTTTGGGATTGGGGCAGACATGCCGGTTGTTGCGGAGAAAAAAGAAAAGCAGTACCGGATGGACATCCGGCTTACGCAGCCTCAGCGCTTGAGCTATGAGCGGGCGGCGTCGCTGCGGGGCCAGACGCTTACCCAATGGGCGACGGCGCATCTTGATGAGAGCGCGCGGCGCGACATCGACGAGGCGATGACCACCGCCCTGTCGCCTGAGGCCTTCGACGCCTTCTGCGCAATGCTCGACGCCCCCATGCCCGAGGCGGCGCAAAACCTTCTCGCTCGCAAGCCGGTGTGGGAATGAGTGGGTTCACCAGCCCGGTCCAACTGCCAGTTGGGGTAGAAATAGAGGGTTTTACCTGCGGTGATGAAATCGTCGACAATTGGGCGGCCCATCACTCGGCATCGGCGCGAAGGCGCGGCTCTGCCGTTGTCTACGCAACCTATTGCGGCGATGTCGTCGCTGGCTTCTACATGCTGAGCGCCCATTCCGTGACCAGGGCATCGGTGAGTGGGGGATGGTTTGCGCGCAATGCCCCCGAGCAGATTCCCGCCGTTCTTCTGGGCATGCTTGGTGTGGACGAGAGGTTCAAGGGCCTTGGCTTGGGTGCATCGTTGCTCCGCGACGCCATTCAGAACGCGATGAAGGTTGCAAGCCTCGCGGGTGCCCGTGCACTCGTTGTGGACCCAACGGGCCCCGATGCGGCGGCCTTCTACGAGCATTTCGGCTTCACGAAGCTCCCGGGAACATCACGCATGGCGCTTAGGCTGGGATAATTCACCCGAATGCTGTGCCTGATGTATTTATAGCCGCCCCGGACCTGCCCCGTTGGTGTTTGGAGGAGAGGGAAGCAGCCCACGACCTCGCCAGGACTGCCTCGGTTCGGTGAGACCCGCAGGCTTCTTTGTTTGACGCATGCTACAGCTCGCTTACCGCGTCAATACAGCCCCGGTGATGCCGGCCTCTTTGAGCTGCTGCTGCATGGGGGCGGCGAAGGCATGATCGACGTTGCGCACGCGTTCGGGCTGCTCGAAGAGCGCACGGCAATACGTGTCAGCCTCGTTCAGGGGACCATCGTCCTCTCCCAGCACATGCGAGATAAAGGAGACAAGAGGGCCGAAGTCCACGTCGACACCGACGCTGCGATTGCGATAGTTTGCGCGCACGAGAGCGTTCCTGAAGAAGGACGCATGCGCCTCGAAAGGCCCGTTGTCCAGGTCGAAGCCGAGACGGTTGAGGTAGAGCTCGCAAAACACGGTGACCGTCCTCGTGTTTCCCTCCCAGAAGGGATGCGTGAACCACACATCGGAGACGAACCCGGCAAAATGGGAGAGGTCGGCATAGCACATTCCCGCCCCGCCGTCTGAGTACGTCGCATAACGATAGTCGCGCTCTTTGGCGAAGAGAATTTCCAATGACCGCTCGATAAGGCTGGGAGCGCCGTACAGCAAGGTGTCGCCATTGAGCGCGGGCTCAAGCTTGACAAGGGATTCGGTGCGATAGGCCCCGGGATGATAGGCTGCCGGGTCAAGGTCTTGGAACAGATGGCGATGGATGTGTGCGAGCAGCTCGTGGTCGAGGGCGAACTCTCTTGCGCCCAGCAGCTCCACGATGCGCGCGCTGACCTTGTCAGCCTCCTCGGTGCGGCGGGGCTGCTGCGGGGGTACCGACCCACGCGCGTAATAGCTGTTGAGTTCCTTCGTTACCTCGGCAATTGAGATGTCGCCCCGCGTATGGGAATCGGCGAGCTCATGCACGTATTCGGATGGAGCGAGCCCATCGATTGCCTGAAGGCCGAAGGCGGTCTTCCAGTACCTTGCCTTTGCCTGCGACGAGGGGCCCGGCTGGGCAATGTAGCCGCCTGAAAACTCGTCTGCCCTGTCAAAAGGGGTCATCCTCATCGTCTCCTTCGCGCTGCCTGTGCACTGTCCCTGCAGTATAGCCGACGATGCGGAGCGCTGGCAGGGGTGGTTGGCGTGTCCAGCTGTTCTCAAAAAACGAAGGGCCCGGATTTCTGCCAGAGGTTGGCTTCGAAATCCGGGCCCCATGAGCCTAGAAGATGTTTAGCGCGGATGCGGCTGCCCCTCTATGCTCCAAGCAGTTCGATGACCTTCTCTGCTGCGATGTATCCCGAGGTCACGGAATGACCCTGCGATACGCCGGCGCAGTGTTGCGAAGCGTAGTACACGTTGCCCCACATGCCGCCTGCGTCCAGACCTCCCAGGAAGAGGCCGGGGATGGGCTTGAGGTTCTCGTTGAGAGCCTGGAAGTACTGGTTTGCGCGAACACCGTTGAGCGTGCCGTCGATGGCCATGCAGAAACGCACGGCATAGAAGGGGCCCTCAGAAAGCGGGCGAAGCATTTCGGGACGCTTATGGAACTGGGCGTCTTCGCCGGCTTCGATGGCAGCCAGGTAATCGTCGATGGTATTGGCCCAGACCTCGGAATCAAACCCAATCTTCTCGCCAAGTTCCTCTAGGGTGTCGGCGCTCCAGCCCTCGCCGGCTTCGATGGCAGCCTGCATTTCGTCGGCCAGCGTGTAGAAGGGCACGCAAGCACGGGAGCGGTAGATGCGCAGTGTTTCGCGGACTTCTTCACTCAGCAGGCCCGGGCAGCCTTCAGCCACCATGGCATCAAGGTCTGCCTGGCAGAAGATGGCGTATGCGTGGTCAATGGCATACAGGGCTGACGTGCCGACGCCGAGAGGTTCGGTCGCACCGAGCTCCTCGTTGTAGAAGCGCTGCCCCTCAGGGTTCACTTGAAGCAGACCGGCATAGTTGATGAACTTCATGTAGCCAGCGTAGAAGTCAACCTTGAGGTTGGAGCAGAACTCGGCAGGGAGGGGGTTGATTTCGGTAGTCAGGCGGCCACCGGCGGCCAGGGCCATCTGGAGTCCGTCTCCCGTATTGGAGGAAACGCCGTATAGGTAGAGGTTGTCGGTGCGCAGATACTCACGCATGAGGTCGCGATTCCCGCCGAAACCGCCGCAGGCCACGAGTGTGTACGGGGCCTTCACGGTCACCTCGGTACCGTCTTGCTTCCTTGCCTTGACGCCCGTGACGGTGCCATTATCATCTTGAATGAGCTCGTAGGCGCGGGTCTCGAGGAGAAGCTTTGCTCCGCCGGGGATGATGTAATCATCATAGAGGACATCGAACTTTGTCGTGCCCTTGCCCCAGTCCATGGAACAGCCGTTGATGGAAGGAACGAAGCCGTCAAAACGTGCTTCCTTGGCGGCCGAGCGGTCGAAGTGATCGGCCAGGTAGTCGGCTACGGGCCCCATGTGATTCACGACGTTGTACAACACATTGGTGTCGCAGCGGTACTTCGCATACTCGCTCAGCTCGGTGAACATGTAGTTCGCATCCGGCACCTCGACACCGTCATCTGCATGGACCTTGTTAAGCCACTCTGCGCCAGGGGCCAAGATACCGGTGGAACAGACGCTCTCGCCGCCGACCTTGCCGCACTTTTCGATGATGACAACGCTGAGACCGGCTTCAACTGCGCGCATTGCTGCGACGGTTCCTGCGCCGCCGGCCGACACAATGGCAAAGTCGCACTCGTACTCCTCGGATGCCTCGACACGTGCGGGGGCGGAGCGGAAGCCAGACAAATCTGCGCCAGCTTCGGTAAGGGCCTGTTCTACTCCGGCAATGATGGCCTGAGAAGTCATGGTGGCGCCGGTGACGCAGTCGACGTTCACCGACTGGGCGTCAACAATGGCGGCGGGGATACGCTCAATGCAGGGTTCGATGAAGCCCGGCGTATCCGAACACGATTCGACAGTCACAGAGAGGATCTTTGTATCATCGACCTCGACAGCGACGCGCGTCGGCTCGATGATATGGGGGCTGCCGAAACGCTCGCCCTCGATGGTGCCTTTCTTCCATTTGCCAAATTCTTCGCCGTAGTACACGCCGGGAGTCATTGCCTGTACGACGGGGGAGGTTTCAACGGCCTGAAGCGTTACGTCGCTTTGGGCAAGTGCGTCAGCCGCGGCCTGAAGGATGGCATTTGAGGTAACGGTTGCGCCGGAGACCCCGTCTACCTCGATGGAATTCTTGGAGAGCATATCGGACGGCATGATTTCAAGAGCGCGAGTGCCAATGCCCTGAGTTTCATCGCGGCCCTCTGCGGCGACGGCGGCGAGAGCGCCGTTTTCAATGGTTAGCGTTACGGTGACGTCGCCGCCCAGTCCTTTGGCGGTTGCGCTGTAGGTGCCGTCGCCGCCTGTGGCTTCTGGGGCTGCATCGGGAGCTGGCTCAGCATGCGCGATATTTCCGCTGGCAAACGCTGTGCTGGCGATAATCCCTGCGGTTCCCGCTGCTGCGCCGGTGAGAAAACTCCTACGAGAGACTTCCATGTCGCCCTCCTTGTGCGGCTTCCCCTGGTCGGCCGCTTCGTTGTTGCCTGGGCCCGTGCTGCCCGGGATGTCTCAATGTTTGACGAGACAATCGCGTTGCCGATGCGTTTTTCTGTGGTTCCATTTGTGAGATTTGAGCCTTTGGTGCATGTGAACATCTGGGTTAATTTCACCGTTGACATTCACATATGGCACCAAGCTGGAGTTTTGCCGGCAACCATGCCCCTACGTGAAGTGCGGGCGAGTATTATGGATATCGATTGGCGTTAGATGGGGGGTATTGATGGTTGGGGAGACCGATTCGCCTGTGCAGGGCTTTTTCGGGCGAAACACTATGTTTGTAACGCTTGGACTTGCTTTCATGTGGCAACTGTTTCGTCACGCCTGCGTCTTGGTGGCGATTCCGTTTCCCCAAGCCGGGATGTCTGTTGGGCCTGGGGTATGGATGGCTCTGTACTACGCACTTATCTGCCTTATATGTGCAATCGCCCTTGGGCTTGAGCGTGTTGGCCACCGAGGTTGCACATGGCCGTTTCTGTTTGCTGCTTGCGGTCTCGCTTCATGCGGAATTTGCGCGGGTTTTCTTTTCCCAATGGGTTTCCAGGGTGCTGCAACGATCTTCTGCCAATGCTTAGTCGCCTTGTGTACGGCGGCTTCTACAGTGGCGTTAGCAAGGTGGGCTCTTTACATCTTGGCCCTTCAGGCGAATGCCAATCCGATGCTCGTGGCAATTTGTGCGTTCTCGTCGGCGTTTCTAAGCATTGTTATCACCTTTGTGCTGGGAGATGTGCTTGCGGTAGATAGGATTACCGCGGCGATTTCACCGGTGCTTTCGGCTGTTTGTTTTTGGTTTGCCGGTAATCCTGCGCCGGTTAAGCCGAGTTGTATTGCCGACTGGTTTGAGCTGACTTTCATCCGGGGTCGTATGGTTGCCGTTGTTGCCCTGCTCGTCGTGGCAACGTTGGCAAAATCCTTTTTTGACAGTGGCGTGGGCCCTGTTGGTGAGCAGGGTCGTATGGTCAAGCATATCGTTGGAATTGTTGAAGTCGCAGGGGTCATGCTGCTTTCTTTTGCAAGCACCGATGCGCGACATTTTACGGTGTCTGTTCTTTACCTCCTGGTCTTCTCACTTGTTCTAGGAATAGGCGTTGTCGCCTCTTGTTCAGGCAGCCTTTTGTTTACCGGTGTTGCCACGGTTGTTTCGGCGAGGGTGCTGGCGGAGTCCACAGCGCTGGTGTTCTGCGCCATCTATTGTGCACAGACCCATGCGAGCCCGATTGCTGTTTGCTCTTTGGCACTCCTTATTCCTGAAATGCTGACATGTTTTGTGGGATACGGTGCGACATCACTCTTGCCAGTGTTCGGCATCGATTCCACGAGTTTGCTTGTGCCTGTGTCGGTTGCCTTGATAATGGCGGTGTCGCTCTCAGTTTGTGGCGTTTCGTTTAAGCGCGAACTCCGTTATTTCGAGGCGCGTGACAGCTCGGCGTTGCGCCCAAGCGATTGCGCTGGGGGTTCTGCTGGAGGCGCGCCGCTTCTGAATGGCGCACTCGAGGCTTTGGCCGTCCAATTCTCTCTCACTCCACGCGAGATTGATGTCGCCCGACATCTTTATGAGGGGCACAGCGCCAAACGTATATCGCAGGTCGAATGCCTCTCTATCAATACCGTCCAGACCCATAGTCGTACGCTCTATCGCAAACTCGGGATTCACTCTCGCCAGGAGCTTGATGAGCTGATTGACAAGATGGAAAACTAGGGGTTTGACAAAGAGGCCTGGTTGCCGCGCTCTGGATAGCTTTGCTTTGTGGATGCTATTTTCGAGTTTGTGTATGTTTGCGACCGTTGAATGGTCTTCGTTATTTAATGGCTATGGGGTGCGGTCGTATGAGCAGATACGGCTGTAGCAAAAGCGGGGCAGGCCCGGCGGTACCAAACCGCCCCGGGCCTGCCCCGCTGGTGTTTACTTCCGGTCTTTAAAACGAGATCTTCCTATGCCAGGGCATACTCCGCCACGATGGGACCAGCGACGTAGCCAGAGACCATTGCGAAGCCGATACCGTCACCAGTGCCATAGTAATTGCGGTTCCAACAGGTGCCATATGCGTCAGAACCCACCGAGTACAGGCCAGGGATGGCCTTGCGGTCCTCGGTAAGGGCCTGGAACTGGTCGTTGACATTGATGCCTCCGACGGTGCCCAGCTGGTTGTAGGTGATAGCGACCAGATAGAAAGGCGCAGTCTTCAGGGCCACGAGGTGCTCGGGGGCCTTGCCGAAGAATGTGTCTTGTCCGGCGTCGCAGTAACCGTTGTATGTCTCAACCGTGGCGGTCAGCACCTCGGGTGTCATGCCTGCGGCCTCCGCGAGCTCCTCGACCGTGCCACCCGTGAACGCCCAGCCGTTGGCTACACAGTCGTCGAGGACTTGCTGGAAGCCGTCCCACGGCGTGTCAATGTCGAACTGAGGCTTGTACTCGGGAGGCATGCCGGGCGACTCTGTAAAGCCAATGGCAGCGGTGCCGCCGGTCATGAGTGAAACAGAGGAAAGCCAATCTTGGGGGAGCGGAGGGTAAAGACGCCCCATTGCCCCAGCGCGAATTTTTCCCGAGATGTTTCCGCACAAGTGGGGTTCTCCAGCCGCTTGGCGAGAGCTGACGTTGCTAAAAGCGGGCTTTCTGCTGGTTGCTTGGGTTTAGAGAAAACTCATGCGAAAGAAAATGCCTGCTAGAAGGCTTGACGAGATTGGTGCCTCGATGCCGTTGGCCTCCGTTGGTCATCGGCCTTGACCAAGCGCGGCTGGAGAACCCCGGTTTTGCGGAAGTATCGGCGACTTTTTCACTTTGCCGTATCATCTTGGCGGGTGCCTGCGGCCGTGATAGGCTCCGCACCATGGATACTATTCTTTGTCTCGGGTCGGCCGAGGAGTATTGGCATATCGCGCGCGTCGTTGATGACCCTCAAACGAGGGCCGACCCCGTCGCCCGCAGACGTTTGCTGGCGATTCCCTACTCGCGTACGGCATTGATTGACAAGCAGGTTCCCTCATATGCCGACCTCAGCGTCATTCAGCGAGGCTTTCAGAGATTCGATGCGCTGGGATTACCTGGCGGTGCGCAGGAAATTCTAGGCTTGACATGCCCGGTGCATGTACTTGCGGCTCCTGGTGGTACATGCCGGCGAGCGGCGGAAAGAGTGGTGCACCAAGTGCGTGCGACACTGCCCACCGACTCCTTGGTGCGTATCGAAGACGGCCTCATGGTGAGCTCTCCCGAGCATTTGTACCTGCAGGCGGCTTCTCGGCTTGATTCGCTTGAGTTGTCATGGTTTGCCAGCGAGCTGTGTTCTCTCTTTTCGATTCATCCGTCAAATGCAGGGGGCTTGCTGCCCGCCCGGCCGCTGACAACCTTAAAGAGACTCGAGAAGTATCTCGATGGGGCCGTCGCGATCAATGCGTATGGTGCAAAGAAAGCACTTGCTGGTTTGAAAAACGCCGTTGAAGGAGCCGCCTCGAGGCGTGAGATAGCCTGTGCGATGCGCATGTTCTTTCCAAGGGCCCAGGGTGGGCGGGGCATTCCAAAGCCGAAGCTCAACCTTGGCCTTTCGGTTGATAAGAGGCTGGCCTCTGTTCATGGGTGGGAAAACCTGTCCGTGGACATTGCGTGGCCCGAAGCGCGACTTGCCATGGAGTATGACAGCGATACCTATCACCTCGATCCGCGCCGTCGTGCTCGCGACAACGACAAACGGGCAGTTCTCGAGCAGATGGGTTGGCGCGTGGTGCCGTTTTCTACCAAGCAGTTTGATTCCCTGGCTATGTCGGATGACGCGTTTCAGCGCATCGGCGCGGCCCTTGGGGTGCGAAACCGCGCGGGAGAATCTCGCTATGACTGGCAGTCGCGCAGGAGCTCTCTCACGTTGCGTCTTTGGCATCTGTGCGAGCAGGGTGTTCGGCTATAGCTCGAGCGAAAAATAATGGAGTTGTTTCCGCAGTATGGGGGTTCTCCAGCCGGATTTTGAGGCGATGTGCCTGTGTGGGGTGAGGACGCGCGGACGCTTAGCCTTAGGTCATTCGTTCGTAACCACAAAACACCTGCTCAGGGGCCTGCGTTTTCGGAGCCCGCCAGTGGGCCAAAGAGACGCCCTGAAATCGCCCGATTCCAGCGGCTGGAGAACCCCTAAAATGCGGAAACATCTGTCGTCCAGAGATACGCGGTATTGTTTGGGGGTCTACCGAGACCTGCACGCCGATGTCCGCGCACCGATGCCCGGGCCCGTTCCTCGCCGGACAGCCGACAAATCTCGCGTCGCAACCCTTCTTTCTCCCTCTACTCCTCTTTCGCCTCCACGAGGTCGAGCATCTGCTGGCGGTCGTGGACGTCGAGCTTCTTGTAGATGTGGGCGAGGTGCGTGTTGACGGTACCGGTGGAAAGACCCAGTTCTTCGCGGATACGCTGGGTGGTGCGCCCCTTTGCGGCAAGCGTGAAGACCTCGGTCTCCTTGGGCGTGAGGCCGTACTCCTGCGCCACCTGCTGCACGCGCAGCATGAAGCGGCGCGGTGCCTGAGGGCGGTCGTCGTCGGCGTCGATGAGACGGGCGAATACTTCCTCGTCGGCGATGAAGAGCAGGGCCGCCAGGATGGCGCCGGCACACAGAAGGGCTATGAAGCTGAGCACGCGGTAGCTCGGCGCGCAGAACGACACGAGCAGCCCGCCAAAGAACGTGCCTGCGAGGCATCCCAGGTACGACGCGCCCAGGCCCAGGCCGAACAGCTCGATGACCGAGACGGGGTAGGCGCGCGCGGTGAGCGTGAGATAGAGCCAGGCGAGCATGCTGAACATGCAGTAGCACACAAGCGTGGTGAGGTCCGCCGCCAGGCCCAGGTCGCTGACGATGGGCGTGAGCAGCGTGAGGAACACCAGCACGCACATGCTTGTGCGGCAGGTGAGGCGCACGGCGGCCGATTTGGTCGCCTTGGTTGCGGCCAAGGCGAGCGTTGCGGCGGAGAGCACGGTGGCCAGTAAGAAGAGCCAGCGGTAGGCCACGGGGCTCGATGCGGGATCCACCGTGAGGAAGAGCGCCCGCATAAAGCTCTCCACCAGGCCGAGCAGACCGATGCAGATGAACGTGCGGACAAGTGCGCCCCACGCCGCGCCGCCTGCCTCGGAGCAGTGGGTTGTCAGGGGCGCCTGGGCGGGCTGGGTCAAGGGGCACTCGCCCTGGATCGGTTTGCGGCACGCCACACGGAAAAGCGCTGCGCTCAGCGGCGGCAAAAGCGCGCATACGGTGATGGCCGCCGCAGTGGGGAGATAGAGCACCGCGACAAACACGACTGCGCCAAAGACAAACGAGCTCGTCAGGCATCCCACCGCAAGCGCTGCCTTGCGGAAGCACAGAAGGCCCCATGCCCAGGCGAGCAGCAATATTGCCACCGCGCAGCCCGACAGGGTTGAGGTGATTGAGCACCAAGGTTGGGTGAACACGCGGCGCTCCACCATGGTGAGCACCACGGTGGCGATGCACAGCACCGCCGAGGCCAGCGGCGGCATGCGCAAGATCCAACGCGCCCGGCAACGGTTGGGGTCGGTGGGATGCGGCATGCGTCGCGAGCACAGGCCCACGATGGCAGCGCAGGTGAGCAGCGTGGCCACGATGCCGCAGCACGCAAAGGTATATGTGCTGTTGAGGTGCGCGATGTCGTTGCGCGTGGAGTAATGCACAAGCCTGCTGAAAAAGACGATATACGTCCATGCAAGGATGCATCCCAGTCCCGCGGTCGTCGCGACGAGCGACCCGAGCCGGGCTTCCCTGTTGTTCGCCAAAGCCATCTCTCCCAATTCCCGTTATCCGAACGGAGCCATTATCCACCCTTTGTCCCTCTTGCGCCACCATTGGCCGATGTTGCACATGCAACATTTTCAGCTTTCTTTGGCTCGTCAAGCATTGTCATTTTACCAGGTAAACACCGTATCATAAAAAGTATTTGACCCCGGTAGCCAAATCATCCGACGTGACACCTCAGGCTCTTCAGACTATGGTAAGGCCAAGCGTGGCGGAACTGTGCTCTGTCGCGCGCTTGTTTTGTACGTATGGGTCAATGGGTGAAGGAGGAAACGTATGGAACGCACCCCCAACATTTCGAGGCGCAGCTTCGTTGCCGCCGGTGCGGCGCTCGCCGGTATGGCGGCAGCCAGTGCCGGTCTGGGGACCCCGCTGCTCTCCCAGGCTGAGGAAGCCGCCTCTGGCGAGGGCATGCAGAGCGAGTACGAGGGCCTGGAGGTCCGTCACGCGTTCTGCCAGATGTGCGGCCCTGCCCGCACGCACTGCTCCACGCTGTGCTACCTCAAGGACGGCCGCTGGACCAATGTCGAGGGCAACCCGCAGGCCGGCAACAACTGGGGCCGCGGCAGCCGCACGCTGTGCGCCAAGGGCAACGCTGCTATGCAGGTCATGTACTCTCCCACGCGTCTTGAGTACCCGATGAAGCGCACGGGCGAGAAGGGCGAAGGCAAGTTCGAGCGCATCACGTGGGAGCAGGCAATCGAGGAGATCTCCGCCAAGCTGCTCGAGCAGAAGGAGAAGTACGGCCCCGAGTCCTACGGCGTCCTGTCTCCCCAGTACTACGCCGTCCTCGGTTCGCTGGGCCGCCGCTTCCTCAACGTTCACGGCTCGCCTAACTATCTGCACTCGGCCATCTGCAACTCGCAGCGCATGTTCTCCAACCTGGTCACGCTCGGCGGCCCGAGCCACATGGCCTGCAACAAGACCATGCCCGGCCAGCTCGGCAAGGCCAAGCTCCTCGTCAACTGGGGCTTCAACTCCGAGAACTCGGCCATCAACCAGGGCAACCCCAACGGGCGCCTCAACGCCATCGAGAACGGCCAGCAGACCATCGACATCCGCCCGATGCGCGACGGCCTGGCCGCGCACGCCGATATCTGGGTACCCGTGCGCCCCGGCACCGACTGCGCGCTGGCCATGGCGTGCCTCAACTACATTATCTCCAACGACCTGTATGACCACGACTTCGTGGACAACTGGTGCGACGGCTTCGACGAGCTGGCCGCATCTGTGGCTGACTGCAGCCCCGAGTGGGCCGAGGAGATCACCGGCGTCGCCGCCGCGCAGATTGAGCAGATCTCCGAGATGATGGGCACCGTTAAGCCCATGGCCATTTTCTGCGGCAACGGCATCGGCGACCAGCAGAACGACGGCCACTGGGCTCAGGCCAGCATCGACCTCATCGAGGCCATCACCGGCAACATCGCTATCGAGGGCGGTTCCGGTGCTGCTGCGCCCGGCGCTCCTTCGCTCATCAAGACCAACCCGTTCGACATCCTGACCGACCGCCTGCCCGCCTCCGAGGAGGACGAGGCCAACGGCTGGATGCCCGGCGTCGCCAAGCTCGTCGCTCCCGAGACCCCGCGTTGGTTCCAGACCATGGTCACGCAGGAGTCCGGCCCCACGACCGCTTACTACAAGGGCCTGCTCTCCATCCTTACCGAGGAGCCCTATCCGCTGCGTTGCGTCTTCGCGCAGTCGTCCAACCCGCTGACTGCCACTCGCCAGCCCAAGACCATCATCGAGGCTCTCAAGAAGCTCGAGCTCTACGTCGTGATGGACACCGAGTGGAACAGCTCCTGCGACTACGCCGACTACGTGCTCCCCGCATGCGTCAACTACGAGTCCGACGAGCAGTTCGCTACCAAGAACAGCAAGGACGGCACCTGGATCGGTATCAACCAGAAGATTCAGGAGCCCCTGGGCGAGTCCATGAGCGACTGGGACTTCTACTGCAAGCTGGCCGACGCCATGGGTTATGGCGACGACTTCTGGCACGGCGACTTCGACGAGTGCCTGCGCGAGCAGCTCGACGGTTCGGGCTTCACGCTCGAGGAGCTGCGCGAGAAGGGTCAGATTTTCGTCGAGCGCACCGAGGAGTTCACCCCCGGCGAGGCCAAGACGCAGAACTACGAGGAGCTTTTCGCCAACCTGCCCAACGGCAAGGTCCAGTGCTACAACAGCTGGATCGGCGGCAAGCCCAACAACCTCGACACCGGCGAGCTCAGCGGCGTGCCTGTGTACAACGGCCCCGCGGAGTCCATTGCCGGCACGCCCGACATCGCTGCCGAGTACCCGCTCGTGTTCTCCGACGTCCACGCGTACCGTCTGTGCAACCACAGCTACTACGTCAACGTTCCTTACCTGCGCGAGCTGCAGCCTGAGCCTTGGTTCAAGATCAACCCTGCCACGGCTCAGAAGTACGGCATCGAGGATGGCGACTGGTGCCGCGTCGAGAGCCCGCATGGCTGGGTGAAGCTCGTCGCTCGTTACTTCGACTGCATCGCCCCCGACGTGCTCATGGCACGCCGCGGCTGGTGGGAGGACTGCCAGGAGCTCGGCCTCCCCGGCTACGGCTGCGAGGACGGCGGCAGCGAGGTCAACGTCCTGTACGACGACGACCCCAACAACTACGACCCCTTCCACTCCGGCATGTCCAAGCAGACCCTCGTCAAGATCGAGAAGCTTGACGAGTCCGAGATCCCGACGGCTCCCGTCCAGGCGTAAAGGAGAGCGAAAATGAGCAACCAGTACGGCTTTTACGTTGACACGAGCCGCTGCATCAAGTGCTGGGCATGCCAGGTGTCCTGCAAGCAGTGGAACGAGATTCCCGCCGGCACCACGCGTCGCCGCTGGCTGGTAGAGGAAGACGAGGGCACGTTCCCCGACGTCAACCGCAGGTTCATTTCCACGAGCTGCAACCACTGCGAGAACCCCGCGTGCGTTGAGGTTTGCCCCACCGGCGCCCTCACCAAGCGCGAGGAGGACGGCCTCGTGGTCGTCGACCGCGAGGTGTGCATCGGTTGCCAGGCATGCGCGGGCGCTTGCCCCTTCGGCGTGCCCACCTACCGCGTCGACGGCGACGGCACCATGGACAAGTGCGACGGCTGCGTGAGCTGCGGCAAGACCCCCGAGGACGAGCCCCACTGCGTGGCTACCTGCCCCACCAAGGCCCTGCACTTCGGTCCCATCGACGAGATGGAGAAGCTTGCAGCCGAGAAGGGCGGCGCCCGCATGGAAGGCGAGACGCTGCCGAGCACGTTCCTCTCGTAGGTTTCTACGCTTCGTGCCGCCCGTGAGTCTGGCGGGCGGCACTTGTCATGCGTCGCGCAGGGCGCGGGTGCAGCAAACTGCGCACTGCGTGACTGATTGTCTTGGTATGATGCAAGCGGGCGGCTGGGCCGGGTGCTCCGCCGCCCGCTTTTTATGGATGGACAGGCACAGGCGAAAGCGGCTGCCGTGCCGGTGGATGGTGAGCGTCTCTTTTGACGCGTGCTGTAAGAGTAGAGGGCGAGAAAGGGAGCTGCCATGGTTGACGAGAAGACGAACGGGCAGGTTGCGGGCGAGGGCGCGCAGGTAGACGCCGACGAACTGAGGGCGCGCGCCGGCACCTTCGCATTCCTGGCCCGCGCGCTGTCCGACGAGGAGCTTCCCGTAGAGTTCCTGGGCGCCCTCGCGGCCGGCGGCCTCGAGACGGGCACCGCCCTCGACGGGTACATGGCGAGTTTGGCGGGTCTTTCCGCCGAGCAGCTCCAAGAGCGCCGCCGCGATCTTGCGGCCGATCATTCGACCTGCTTGCTGGGTATGTCTGCCCGTCCCGTGAGCCCCTTTGAGTCGGTGTACACCACCGACGAGCACCTCATGCGCAGGGATTCTTGCGTGAAGGCGCGTCATGCCTACGCCGCGAGCGGCTTTGCTCCCGCCAGTGCCCTGCGCGTGCCTGAGGACCACATCTCCGTCGAGCTGCAGTTTTGCGCGATGCTGCTCAACCGTGCGGCCGACTTCGCTGTGGCCCACGAGCCTGAGGCCGCCGAGCGCGACATGGCCGCCCAGGCGACTTTCGTGCGTGAGCATCTCGTTGGCTGGACCCCGCGCTTCTGCGAGCTTCTCGAAGGCCGCGCCTCCACGGATTTCTACCGCGGCATCGCCCAGATGCTGCGCCGCCTCGTGGCTGAAGAGTCCGCCGAGTAGGGAGAACGGCGCCCTGCGGACCTGCGGCCTACGTCCCACGTCATTTTGCGAGCGACAGGTTGAAATATTTCACGTTTTGTCAGCCACTTCAGCCCAAAAACGTTGTATTTCTCAACCTGTCGCTCGCGTGGTATGACGGGTCCCGTGTGCTTACATGTGTGGTAGGCAGTTGCGGTGCCCGGCCCCTCTTCGCGTCCCTTATCGCTTGAGGGCGGCGGTCGCCTCGATGAACTCGGCGCGGGTGTGCACGCCGCACTTGGCGTAGATGCTGCGGATGTGGCTCTTCGCCGTGTTGTCCGAGATGACAAGCTTCTCGGCGATGGACTTCGAGCCGCGCCCCTGCAGCATGAGCGGAAACACGTCGCGCTCCCTGCGAGTGAAGTTGCGCT
Organism: Coriobacteriaceae bacterium; assembly: GCA_019420325.1. GTDB lineage: Bacteria > Actinomycetota > Coriobacteriia > Coriobacteriales > UMGS124 > UMGS124. The sequence goes on from JAHZHK010000005.1 coordinate 27,377, forward strand.
CGTCGGCGTATTCATCGACGGTGAGAACGCGCGTCTCAGCCGCCACGGCTACGGCAATCTGCCCCGCCTCGAGCACATCGGCCTCGTAGTCGGCCGGGTCGGGGCGCTTCTCGCTTTCAGATGCCAGCCAGGCGGCGTTGGTAATCTCGAC
>JAHZHK010000005.1:27537-33573 GCA_019420325.1 Coriobacteriaceae bacterium
ATATCCTTTTCGCGGAAGATGACCAGCACGCATGCCACGAGTACCGCCGCGAAACCGATTCCGAGGTACTGCGTCGTCTGAGACCCCACGTGTCCCAGCCCCAGCCAGGTAATCGCAATAAGGCCCGCGAGCGAGCCGAGTGCGAAGGCGGCGCGGCCAAAGCCGAACACCTCTATCGGGTCCCAGTAGTCGCTTTGGGCGGCATAGGTGAGCATGCCCCAGTTGAACAGCGACGTGAGCGAGTAGATACACACCACCATGATGAGCGGCCACTTACCCATACCCTCGGCTGTGAAGAGCAGCAGGCAGGCGACGCCGAGCATCAGCACAATGGGATAGTAGAGCCACGTGAATGAAAAAGACCTGCTGAAGGCACAAATCAACGCGATGCCAAAACTCAGGAAGACAACGAGGCTTATCGCGACCGCATTGATTCGGGTGGTCTGGCCGCTGTTCTCGGTGAGGAACATGCCTCTCACGCAATAGGCGATAAACGTGATGAGAAACACGACAACCAAAAAGCGTGCGAGCGCCGCAATGGGTCGCGATGTCTGGTCCTTGGCCGCATTTCGTTCGCGCGGCTCGATGTCCACCTTGCCCAGGCACGACATGAGCGATGCCATGAAGGGCAAGGCCGCAACAACGGCAAGCGAAATCACTGGCTCATTGAGGGCGACAAAGAAGTAGATGAGCCCCGAGGCAACCTCTGACAACGCGGTGTTGGAGACGGCAACGGTGGGCCTTGTATGGGCGTAAATCTGTCCCGCCCTGATGCTGATGGGGGCCGTGCAGACGCCGGTGAGGATGGCGCCAACCGCAAACAGCGCGCCTGGCCCGCCGCCAATCACGCCCAAATCGGCATACTCGAGAAGCACACCAACGGTGCTCACTACACCCAGGGCAAGCATGGGAACCCTGCGGTTGAGTAGGCCCGCAACCTTGCGGTACCCCACGGCGCACAAGACGCAGACAACGACATAGGCGAGCGTAGAGAAGAGGTACATGCTGAGAAAGGAATCCGCCGCCATCTCGCCTGCTGCGAAGATGCTCCAGATGGGCGCGGTGTACACCGACAGGATCCAGCTGCGCCAAAAAGCGTAGGTTAGGTACTTCGCCGCCGGCCACTGCGAGTCGTGCATAGGTCCTGCCTCCGCTCCCAGCGTCGCCGTGGCGCTGAAAATTTTGATTTCCCTTATGGGGCAAGTGTATAGCAATGCGCAGCCAAACTACCTGATACCGGCCGAGTTTAATCCTTTTTGGCGGCAAGTTTACACCAGGAGGATAACCCAGTTTACCTCTCATAGGCGTGGCGCCGACCCGTCCCGCCGCGCAACACTGCTCATTGCCGGGCAACCGAGCGTCCGCAAATACGCGGTCCCTCATATCCGCTCGCTCCCGGTCACATCATGCACGTTTCGAAGAGAGGAAGGATGAAAATGACCCAAGCGACTGTGTCGAGGCGCGACTTCTTGAAGTCCGTCGCTGCGACGGCAGTTCTCGCGGGCGTCGGTTCCGGTCTGACTGCCGGGACCTTCCGCGAGGCCAGCGCAGAGGAGGTTGAGCCCCACGAGAAGAAGGTGTACACGAGCTGCCAGGCATGCATTTGTTCGTGCGCCATCATCGCGACGGTGCGCGACGGCCGCGTCGTGCGCATCGAGGGCAACCCCGAGAGCCCCATCAGCCGCGGCGGCGTGTGCGCCAAGGGCTTGTCTGCCATCCAGGCGCTGTACAACCCTTGCCGCAACAAGTACCCCATGCGTCGCGTGGGCGAGCGCGGCACCAACAGCTTCGAGCGCATCACCTGGGATGAGGCCATCGAGGAGATCAGCGAGAAGCTGATGCAGGACTACAACAAGTTTGGCGGCGAGTCTCTCGTCACCTCCACGGGCGGCGGCGGCAACCCGCACTTCTCCTCGCCGTGCCGCTTTACCCAGGCCATGGGTTCGCCCAACATCTTCGAGCCTGGTTGCGCGCAGTGCTTCCTTCCTCGTATGGCCACGTTCTCGCTCATGTACGGCGGCAGCAAGTCGGGCACGACCTCCATGGCCGACTCCAAGTACGGCGGATGCGCTTCCCTCTACTTCCCTGAGGACAACCCCATCCAGTCCATCGTCATGTGGGGCACCTGCACGAGCTACCACGCTCCTTCCGGCTCGGGCCGCGCCATCGCCGAGCTGCGTAAGCGCCCCCAGGGTCTCAACCTGGTCGTCGTTGACCCGCGCTTTACGCCCGACGCCGCCATGGCCAAGGTGTGGCTGCCCATTCGCCCGGGCACCGATGTCGCACTTCAGATGTCGTGGATTCGCTACATCATCGAGAACGACCTGTACGACCACGAGTTCGTGACCAAGTGGACCAACCTGCCGTACCTCATTGACACGGACACCAAGCTGATGCTGCGCGCCCACGAGGTCGGCCTGGGCGATCCTGAGGCCGAGGACGCCGACAAGACCTTCGTCGTCTGGGACAAGAAGACCAATTCCGCCAAGGCCATGCCCTGGCCGTTCGACGATGCCCTCGACCCCGAGCTCTTCGGCACCTACGAGATCGACGGCGTCGAGTACCCCACCGCCTTCACGCTGCTTCGCGAGCGCGTCGACGAGTTCACCCTCGAGAAGGCCGGCGAGATCTGCTGCCTGGATCCCGAGCAGATCGAGAAGGCCATCCGCGTGTACACCGACGAGGGCCCCTCGGGCCTCATCCTCGGCGTGGCGACGGACATGGGCGCCCAGTCCGCCCAGGGTGCCGAGGGTGCCTGCATCCTCGAGTTCCTCATGGGCAACGTCGAGAGGCCCGGCGCACTGCTGCAGCGCTTCCCCGATCCTCCCAACAAGGTGGACCTCGGCACGCTCAACTCCATCGTGAGCCCCGAGATGATCGAGAAGCGCCTGGGTTACCGCGAGCACAAGGGCCTGGGCATCTGGTCGCACTCGCACATCCCCTCGGTGTTCGAGACCATCAAGACCGGCGAGCCCTATGTCATCCGCAACTGGATGGAGCGCTCCGGCAGCAAGCATGCCATGATCGGCAACGCGGGGCAGCTGCCCGAGATCATCTCCAAGATGGAGATGATTTGCCACCTCTACATGTATCCCACGGCCTTCACCATCGACGCCGCGGACTACGTGCTGCCCACGCAGGAGTGGCTCGAGAGCTACTTCACCATCGCGCATGCCAACAAGATCATCATTCGCCAGCCTGTCGTGCATCTGTACGAGACAGTCAACGAGGGCGTCATTTGGTCGCAGATTGTGCGCCGCTGTGCAGAGAAGGGCCATCCCAACTGCCAGAAGGCCATCGACGCCGACTACCTCGCCAGCGTCGGCAACGACCTGGTCTACTGGGACGGCCAGCAGTCGATGATGGACATGCACATGGGAACCCTTCCCATGAGCTGGGACGAGCTCGCCGAGATGGGCACGTACGAGTGGATCGACAAGGAGGACTACCTCCACTACTACACCTACCTCGACGACGATGGCACCGGCAAGCCCAAGGGTTGGAGCACGCCTTCCAAGAAGGTCGAGCCCTACTCCGAGGGCACGCTCCTTCTGGGCCGCACCGGCGCTCCCTGGGCCAAGGCCGACGGCAAGACCTACGTCATGCAGCCTGCCGACGAGGATTACGATCCGCTAATCTACTACATGGAGCCTGAGGAGACCAACCTGGGCAACGACGAGTACCCCGTCATGCTCACCGAGGGCCGCGTTCCCTTCTATCACCACGGCACGCTGCGCAACATTCCCTACCTGCGCGAGCTTTATCCCGTGCCGCTCGTGTCCATGCATCCTGAGACTGCCGAGAAGTACGGCATTGTCGATGGCGAGTGGGTCTGGGTCGAGAACTCTCGCGGCAAGGTGCGCGGCAAGGCATTCGTCACGCTCGGCATGGCCAAGGACGCCATTCATATGGAGCGCTTCTGGAACCCCGAGTACCTCGACACGGACGACCCCAGCCGTGCCTGGACCGAGATGAACGTGAACATCCTCACCAAGACCGACGGCAAGTTCAACCCCGAGCACGGCACCTATGTCCTGCGCGGCCTTGCCGTCAAGGTCTATCCCGCTCCCGAGGGCGCACCCGAGGGCGCGTGGATTAACCCGACCGATTTCGAACCGTGGATGCCTGAGTACAGCGAATCCACTGAGGTGGTGTTTAAGTAATGGCGCGCTATGGAATGGTGGTTGACCTCGACCGTTGCATTGGTTGCCACGGCTGTGAGGTTGCCTGCAAGAACGAGAACGCCGTTGACCTGGGCGTGTATTGGAACAAGCTCATTGATTGCGGCCCGTACGGCGAGTACCCGAACCTGCAGATGTACTTTCTGCCGGTCATGTGCCAGCAGTGCGAGAACGCTCCCTGCGAGCAGGTGTGCCCCACCGGTGCCACCTATCGCGACGAGAAGGGGCGCGTGCTCGTCGACGAGGATGCTTGCATCGGTTGCCGTGCCTGCATGACGGCTTGCCCCTACGGTGCACGCTCCTTCAACCCGAAGACCGCCGTGGTTGAGAAGTGCACGCTGTGCAGCCATCTTGCCGAGAAGGACGGCCTTGAGCCCATGTGCGTGAGGACCTGCTCGGCCGGTGCCCGCTTCTGGGGCGACTTCGATGACCCCGAGAGTGACGTGAACAAGGTCCTCGCCCAGTACAGCGAGGAAGACGTTCACTTCCTGCCCGACACGGGCAACGCGCCCCTCGTGCGCTACATCCTGCCGGCGTCTCGCGCCGAGTGGCACGACGACATCGACACCACGCTGCAGCCTGAGTAAGAGCTGAGGTGAGCGGGGCGGCACCGGGCATTGTCCGGCTGCCGCCCCCTGGTTGCGGGACGGGCGTTCTGGGAGGGGCGTCTGCCACTGGATGTCGTGCGGGCGGCGTTGAGCGCGAATGCGAGTTGGATCCCGTGGGGCCTGCATCCGTACGAGCGCGGCCGTTTTTCGCTTTGCCTGCGGGTGAGGGGCTTGAGGGTTATCGTCAAGGGAGAGCCGGGATAGCGCCCCGTCTGCTCCTTGGCGATATGGGACATACAAGGAGAGGAACGAAGATGGACAACGTCGATGTGTCGGAGCGCCTGCATAGCGTCGCGCGTGTAGCAGACGCTTTTGGCTCCGTGCCGGGTAACCAGCGTGTTTTGATGGCCGTTCTGCAGGCCTGCCGTGAGCCGCAGTCTTCCGAGGAGCTGGATGCCATCATGGTTCCCATCCTCGAGAACAACCGCTCCGTGCACTCTGCGGTCGAGCTGCGCAAAGTCCTGGAAGACCACGGCGCCATCCGCTACGTGAAGAGCGACGAGGAGGAGCTTGCCGAGGCAAAGATGCGCGATGCCGAGGAGAACGGCGAGGTCGAGGTCCCCGAGATTGACGACGAGGGGTTCTATGTGGTGAGCACGCCTACCCCTGGTACCTGGCAGCTTACAGAGGCGGGCCAGGCATACTTGGATGGCGACCCGGTTGGCGCCTATGCGCACGACTTGCTCGAGACGCGCGAACCGCATTACGCACCGGTGTACCGCGAGCTGCTTGAGCTGATGAGCGAAGGCCCCGCCACCAAGCAGGAGGTCGACAAGGTGGCCGAGAGCAATCCTCTCACGGCTGTGCCTCGCATGTATGGCGGGCATTTCGTGGGCGAGCTCGAAAAGGCCGGCGCCGCCGAGTGGGACGGCGCGTGGGCCATCACCGAGTACGGCCGCACGCTGTTGGCCGAGCTCGTGGCAACGGGAAAGGAGTAGGGGAGATGGAGAACGAGGTTATGGCAGCAAACGTGCAGTTGCAGGGCGTGGCCGGCAAGACAGAGGTGTGCATTGCGACGCCGGATATTGCTGGCGAGACCGAGGCATGTATGGGGGCGCAGGAGTTGGTCGGCGAGACCGAGCGGGGTCTGACGGACGAGGGCATGGCGCGCGCGAAGTTGCAGGACCTGGCCAGCGGGGATGCGGTGTGCGCCGAAGTGCAGGCATCGGCCAGCGAGGTTCCAACACCCGAAGGTTCATCTACGTACGCTGAGAAGGACGCCGACTCCGACGAGCCCTGCGCTAACG
>JAHZHK010000005.1:33583-59348 GCA_019420325.1 Coriobacteriaceae bacterium
CCTGCTTGCCCAGCAAGCTGCCGGATATGAGCTTCTTGGCAGGCTGTTCCAGCGCGAGGTTGATGCCGAGCTGCTCCGGTCTCTCTGTGAGGGCCGCTACCCTGCCCGCACGGGCAACGACCATCTTGACGAGGGTTATCGCGGTCTTGTTGTCTTCCTCAATCACAGGGGCGAGCGCACGGGAACCGAGCTCAATGTCGATTACCTGCATGTTTTTATCGGCAACACTCAGGACGCCTCCCACGTTGCCTACCCTTACGAGAGCGTGTACACCTCTCCGGACCACCTGCTCATGCAGGACGCCCGCGATGCGGTGCTTGCGGCGTACCGTTCTGAGATGATCACGCTTGTAAACGAGCACAATGAGCCTGAGGACCATATGGGATTTGAGCTGGCATTTTGCGCAGTTCTGCTGAGGCGTGCGGTTGAGGCCCTTACGGCTGGCAACATCGCCAGGGCCATTGAGCTCGTCGAAAAGGAGAGGGCTTTCGTGCGCGATCACCTGGGCGCATGGGCTCCCGAATTTGCCTCCGACGTCAAGCGTATCGCTCAAACGGGCTTCTACCGCGCTCTGGCCGACATTCTCCTGGGCTACCTAGAGGTTGACACCGCGACAATGGAGTCAGTGGCCGCCGAGCTGGGCGAGTAGCGGCTCTCAACACGCCCCAAATTGTATTTTGCGAGCGACAGGTTGAGATATCTCACGGTTTTACGGCCGAATGGGCCCAAAACCGTTGTATTTCTCAACCTGTCGCTCGCGCGCTATGCGAGCCGTTGTGCCTGCCCTCGGTTTAGCGCACGCGGTTCCAAAACTCTTCGATCAGCGCGTTCACCTCGTCGGGTTTGTCGGTATTGGAGTTGTGACCGGCAGCGGCAATCCAGTGCAGGTCGAGGTTTTCGGCGGCGGCCCAGCGTTTGTTGTAGTTGCGCGCCGAACCTGCGGCGTCCTTTTCCCCGCAGATGAGCAGGTTCGGGCAGTCGATGATGTAGGGACGCCCCTCGGCCGCCGCATCTGCCAGGGCGCGATAGCCGTGCGCCGCGAGGTCGCAATACTCGCGCTTGCCGTAGCCCGCCATCATCTCGCGCATGAGGGTCTGGCCCTGCGGCGTTGTCGCACATCCTGTGGAGCCCAGACGTACAAGCGTTTTCCAGGGGATGCTCAGATACATGAGATGGGTGTGGCGCAGCGCCCAGATTTCCCACCCATGGAAGTACCGGCGCTTGAGTGGAGCCGAGTCGATCGAGATGAAACCAGCTGCCTGGCCTGGGAAGAGGTCGAGGTATGCCTGTGCGATGTAGCCTCCCAGCGACTGCCCCACGAGGATGGACCGCGCGATGCCCTCGCGTTCCAGAATGCCATGTAGCCAGCGCGCGAGGTCGTCGAGCGTCCAGGCGAGCTCGAAGGGGCGCGACTCTCCGTGCGATGGCGCATCCCACACAAGAAGGTTCGCCTTGCTTTTAAACGCGGCAATCTGAGGGTTGAAGAGTCGGTGGTCGGCTGTGAGACCAGGCAAAAAGACGAGCCACGGCTTGTCCGGGCTGCCCTCACGCGAAACCCAGTAAGCAATGTCTCCCTGCGGCGTGCGAAACGTGCGTTTCTCCATGGCGGCCTCCCGGGTCAGGCGTTTCCTGTTCGGGACATACTACCCCACTGATTGTTTTCCGTGCCCAGGCAAGTCGGCCAATCCTTTTCCCGGTGCGTTCGGTTCAGTGTTCTCGAGGGTGATATTCTACATGGCGAAGGGCTGGCGAGGGAAGCATCTCCATCGAGCGCAGCTTTCAGAAGGTCGAGGGCGCCTACTGGGGCTGATGGAGGTGCAGACGTAGGAGGATGACATGCTTTTCTACTTCTCTGCAACGGGAAACACCCTGCATGTGGCGCGTGGTATCGCGCAAGAAGGGGAGCGCTTGGTCTCCATGGAGGAGGCGCTGCGTACAGGGGATCTGAGCTGGCATGTCGACGACGGCCGCCTGGGAGTCCTCTCACCCACGTACTGCTGGACGCTGCCCAGCCTGGTGCGCGAGTTTCTCGAGCGTGCGGAGTTTTCGTTCGAGCCCGGGACCCAGCCCGCTTCTGCTGCTAGCAAGCCCTATGTGTTTTTCATCGCCACGTTTGGAATCACGCCGGGCGGAATGGTGGCCCATGCCGACGCGATCCTGCGCGAAAAGGGCCTGTCTCTCGATGCGGCCTTTGGCGTAAGCATGCCGGACACTTGGACGCCGATATTCAACTTGTCCTGCAAGGAGAAGGTCGCGGCTCATAATGCCCGGGCAGACAAGCGCATCAAGGACGTGCGCACCATGCTGGACGAGCATACCCGCGGGCATCACCTCCAGTTCAACATGCCAGGCTTCACGGGTTCCATCGGCAAGGCGATTTACGACAACAGCATGCGCCTGACCAGCAAGTTTACGGTTGAGGACACCTGCATCGGATGTGGCCTGTGTGCGAAGAAGTGTCCGGTTGACGCTATCGAGATGCGCGACGGCCGTCCCATATGGGTGCAGGACCGCTGCGCCATGTGTCTGCGCTGCCTGCACTCCTGCCCCAAGTTCGCCATCCAGCGCAGCTCCAGCACCAAGCGCCACGGCCAGTACACGCACGGGTAAGGACGATTGCGGCTCGCTGCCGATTTGCCGTGTGAGCGCCGACGGGCGATGATGGGCGGCGTTCAGCTTGCTCGGTGGTGCTCTTTGTCCAAGGGTAATCGGGTTCTTCGTAGACTTTGCGATCAGCATGCCCTTTACACATTGCTCACGCAGGGAGCAAACGGCGACTGCTGCTATCCTGCCGCCACAGCCTGGCTGATGGCCAGGGCCGTGACGGACGTTCTCGCTGAATAGGTACCGACCAACCAAAGGGCCGCGCCTGGGGCGCAAGCGAAAGGGAATTCGCTTGCGCCCCTTTCTTATTGTGGCGCGTGCCAACGCAGTCGCAACGACATACCGTGCCAACGCAGTCGCAACGACATACCGTGGCGACGCAGCCGCAACGGCACGCCGGCGTGTTGCCGTATGCGGCTGGCCGCGCCACGCGCCTGTGCTCTGATTGCCCAAAGGGGCAGTGATCTCGTTCCCGGTGCCCACGGTGTGGCATGGTGCCCGCAGCCTGCCGTTTAGTACGTAGATTGTATACTGATTAATCTACCAGGCACTTTCATGGCAACCACCCCTTTTGCGCACATGGCTTTGCGGCAAAACCGCCCCTTGTAGGTGGCTGCCCGAGTGCAGAACCACCCCCTTTGCGGAAAAGCTTGGGGCAATACTGCGAATCAGTCCGAACGGGCGGCGCATCCATCCACTCGGGTGTCATACGTCGTGGTCATGTTCGGAACCAAGCATTCATGTCAAGGAGGAAATCATGGAGTGCAAGGCAAACAAGGTAACGCGTAGGGGTTTTGTGGCAGCAGCAACGAGCGGGCTGGCACTGTCCGGCTTGGCCGCGGGGGCGGCGCTCGCCGAGGAGGCCAGCAAGGCGGAGGCGCCTGCCAATGCTTCCGCTGCCGGTGATACGTATGACGCCATCGTCGTGGGCTCGGGCCTGGCAGGCCTGTGCACGGGCGTGCGTCTGCTCGAGGATGGCGTAAAGAACGTCCTGCTCGTCACTAAGGAAGACACCATGGCCACGGCGGGCAACTCGCGTATGGCTGGCGGCCAGTTCCTCTTCCCGATGGAGGACACCGATGAGGGCGTCCAGAAGATGGTGGACTCCTTCAACGCAAAGAGCCAGGGCAAGGGCGACGCCGACCTCACGCAGCTGGTGTGCGCCAACTCCAAGGCGGCCAATGACTGGCTTGTGAGCCATGGCTGCTCCTTTACCGACCCCGCTCAGGTGCAGCCTTACGATGTGCTTGCTGTGAGCGCAGCTCCCGGCGGCGGCAAGGGTATGCCCGACCTCATGGATCAGATGGTGAGCGAGTTTGAGGCGGCTGGCGGCCAGGAGCTTGTGAGCGCCAAGCTCGTCGACCTCGTGATGGACGAGGCCACCGGAGCCGTTTCGGGCGTGAAGGTTCGCACCGCCGACGGCGTGCAGGAGTTTTCTGCCCCGCAGGTTGTTATCGCCACGGGTGGCTACCTGGCCAACAAGGGCTTCATGCAGGCAAGTTGCGGTGCCGAGGGCGATCAGATCCTCGTGCGCGGCAACAAGACGCTGACCGGCGACGGCCTGCTCGCCGTTGAGCGCGCGGGTGGTATGCGCATCGGCACTGTGGGTATCGACCGTTCCCTGCACATTGCCCCTGTGCCGCCGACCATGCCGGCCCTGTGCCCGTTCTCCTCGGCCATGTACACCGTCGTTGTCAACAGCGCCGGCGAGCGTTTTGTTGATGAGAGCCTGGGCTACGTCGCCATCGGCAAGTCGGCCTATAGCCAGCCCGGTCAGACCCATGCTCTTATCTTCGACAGCGCAGCCGTGGAGGAGCTCGACGTCCTCAAGTCCGACCTGGACAAGTTCGGCAATTTCGGTGTCGATGTGCCCCAGGCCGACACGATCGAGGACCTCGCCGCGCAGATCGGTGTTGATCCCGCCACGCTGACCGCCACGATCGACGAGTTCAACGCTGCCATCGACGGCGACAAGACCTCTGGTCTCGCCATCGACAAGACGGCTTGCGCCCGTCCCGTGTCCACGGCCCCGTTCTACGCTTTCTATCCCATGGTCCCGGGCGGCACGCAGTGCTTCGGCGGTGCCTACGTCGACGCCGACTGCCAGGCCCTCGAGCCTGACGGTACGCCCATTGCCGGCCTGCATGTGGTGGGCGAGGCCATCGGCGGCATCTTCGCCTACGACTACATCGGCGGCGCGTCGCTGACCCGCTGCGTCGTGAGCGGCATGCACGTGGCCGACGGCATTGCTGGCAAGTAACCCTTTTCCGAGCTGTTAGGCGGATGGGCCCCGGCGAGCACCGTGAGGTGCGGCCGGGGCTTTTTCTATCGCCCCTCGATAAGGTCGATAAGCTCCTGCTTGTTGTGCACATCGAGCTTGCGGTAGATGTTCTTGAGATGGTCGCGCACGGTGTTTTCCGAGATGACGAGCTGCGTGCTGATGAAGGCGCGGCTGCGGCCCTGGGCATAGAGGCCCATGATGTCCGCCTCTCGGGCGGTGAGTCCAAAGCGGTCGGCGATTTCGGCAAGCCGCTCGGGTTGGCGCTCTTCGCCCTCGGAGAGACTTGGGGCAAATTCTGCAAAGAGGCGGAGCTCGGGCGATTGGTGCTGGTGCATGAAAGCGAGGGCAACCAGGAGCATCCAGAGAACCACGACTGCAAGCGACACGGCATCGAGGGCAAGCGGAAGCACCCGCGGCAGTACGAGGCCTGCCGCCATCGGGATGGAGAACAGCGCCCCCCAGCCAAGACCGAAGACCGCATCGGCGGGAGTGTCGCTGCGCTGCGCGATGTCTGACAGCACATACCACATGAAGCCGATTACGAGCATCTGGGCCGTGGTGAAGATTGCCGATGACAGATGTCCCAGTGGTACGCCGAAGAGGATGCCTGCTGCCAGGCCGCTTGCGATGACGAGTACTGCGGTGAACCACAAGCGCACGGCGTCGCCCGCTTGATCAGGTTGGCGGTATGAGCCCACGAGCATGGCGATGGCGATGACAATCGTCGCAGCCTGGCTGGCCAGGCGGTGGACGAGGGGTAACCCGAACACATCGCGCACGATGGACATGGACATGGCGACGCCAAGCACAATGAGGGCGACGCTCACGAATATGTTCTTGAGGACGCCGATATTGCCAGCGTTGAATACGATGGGCCTGCACGCGACGGACTTTTTGCCTTGGTTCGCGCTGAGCTGGGCGGACCGGGCCGACATAAGGCAGAGTATCGAGGCGATGGGAAGCGCCGCGAGGGCGACGGCGCCGAAAATGCCGTGCGCGAACGCGTCGTAGAGAACTTTCGTTGCCGAAGAGACCACGAGCATGCCGCAGACGCACATGAGCGCCTGGCGCACGCTGATGCGCGAGTAGAATGTGCTCCATGCCATCGCGACCCATGAGAACATCGCCCCGTCAAGTGCGGCCACGAAGGAGAAAACCTGCGGGTTGGATGCCCATGGGCCCGGCAACACAACGAGCGGCGCGATGACAAGGACGCAGGCGAAACAGACGGTGAGCGTGTCTCGCCCCCATCGCGCTGATTGCCCGCGCATTCGGGCTACCGCTGCGATGAGGAATGCACCTGCCGCCATGCCGATGTACTGCCAGACCTGGAAGGCGCCGTCCATGCTGTTGCATGCCATACGCTGCGACGAATAACACCAGCACATCGCGAAGGCCAGCCCGAACGCAGCGGGCGTGATGCTTTCCCCGTAGAAGGAGGTGAGCTTGGAGAGGCGCCCAGTAAGGCGGCCCTTCTCTGTGAATGCGTTGCTTGCAAGCCTCTCGTTTTCTGTCATTCGGTGCACACCGCCAAAATGAGACCCAACGCCTCCCCTGGCGTCGGACTGCGTGCCGATACGGGCCGGCCCCACAGAACGTGAATCCGGTTTCACATAATCTAACACATGAGGGAGCATGCGTGCTCTTTGCGACGCGCCCCATGTCGTTGTCATGTCGCTGTCGGCGCTGTCCCTTGCTTGCCTTGCCTCCCTATCCCAGCCGGATCTTCAGCAGCAGCGAGACCGCCCTGGTCGCCAGGTCCACAAGCTCGTCGCGCTCGGCGGGGGAGAGGCTGGAGAGGGGCTTTTCGAGCCGTTCGATAGAGGCCAGGCGAATGGCGGTCACATCCTCCTCGCCCTTTTCGGTGAGCACGGCTTGGAAAAGTCTCGAAAGGCGGTCTCCGTATGCATGGGGGCTGCCTTTCGTGCGTTTGGCCCCTGCCTGCCTGCGCCTCGCCCGATTCGCTCGAGCCATACGCCGCAACCGGGGCCTGTCCCGCAATCAGGCGCAACATCCATGCGCTATGATTTTCCCAGGCTATTCTCGGGAGGTCTTCGCATGTCGCATTCCATCCTCATGCCACTTATCAACAGCCCGTTTGCCTTGGGAGGAGCCCAGACGTGCGCTGAGTCGTTCGCCGACGCCGACGAGCGTGCCATTGCGATGGCGGAGCTCGCGTACTTTCAGGGTCGGCCCGAAGATGCCGTCGCGCTGTCTCGCCCCTATCTTGAGTCTCCTGACGTGGCCCTGCGTAGCTCCGCATGCTTCATCTTTGCCTATGCAAGCTTGCCGCTTGGCCAGATTGCCCAGACTCGCTATGCCCTTGATGTGCTGGAACGCCAGGCCCAGACCGCGAGTGAAGGGAGCCGCCCCGCTGCCATCTTTGCCCGCGATGCCGCGTTCTCGCTGCTCCATCTCGACGTGCCCGGCACCTTGGCCGCGAACGACCTGTCCCTTCAATCGCTGATGCCCCGGCTTGGCGAAGGCGTCAAGCTGTTTCTCTCCTATGTTCGCGCGCACCAGGCGTATCTTGCCGGCGACTATGCCTACTCGTTGGGTATCGCCGAGGGGGCGCTGAGCATGGCGACTGCGTTGCGGCCGATTCCCGCCCTCTACCTGCACCTCGTGTGCTGCATGGACGCCATGTCACTCAAAAAGGTGGCCTACGCCAAGGAGCTGTTCCATCGTGCATGGTCGCTTGCCGCTCCCGACGGGCTCATCCAGGGCCTGGCCGAGCACCACGGTTTGCTCGGGGGCCTCATCGAGACGTGCATCAAGCCGGTCGACCCCGTGCTGTACCGGCGTATCATCGACATCACGTATCGCTTCAGCGCTGGTTGGCGGCGCGTGCACAACTCGCGTACCGGCGAGGATGTGGCCGACAACCTTAGCACCACGGAGTTCTCCATCGCCATGCTCGTCAACCGCGGCTGGTCCGTTCGTGAGGTGGCGGACTTCCTCGACATCTCGCAAAACACGGTGAAGACGCACTTGAAAGGCGTCTACCAAAAGCTCGGCATCACAAGCCGCAAAGAGCTTGCGAGCTTCATGCTGCGCTGAGGAGCACGCTTCGGAGATTGTCGCGCGGGCCCCGCTTTTCCGGAGGGCCTCGTTTCCCCTCATCCTCCAGAGTCACCCGTTTTCCCCCTGATTGGTGTGAGGGTCCCCGTTTTTCTGCTTGATATCCTTGCATTCATGCAGGTAAACGGGATGCGCGATGCCGTCAGCCCACGCCGTTGCGTACGTCGGCTCGCTGCCCCGTGCTTTGGCCGCTTTCGAGGAAAGGGGACACACGATGACGAACAAGACCAGCACGCGCAGGAGTTTTGTCGCAACGGCCGGGGCGCTTGCGCTGGGCGCCGCCGCCACGCACGTAGCCCACGCCTTCGCCGATGAGGACGTCGAGCTTGCTGAGGATCCCGCCGAGCCCGCCGAGGACCTCGAGCCGGTTGAGGACGAGGAGTGGTTCCCGCCCGAGGACGAGGAAGTGTGGCTGTCCCCCGAGGAAGCTGCAAATCTCGATGTGGTCTGGGAGGACGGGGACGACCTTGAGGACCCGCTGGAGTATTTCCCGCCCATTGAGCTGGAAGAAGACTCCCCTTACCTTGACTTGGACGAGGACGAGGCGGCGATTGTCGGCGCTGACGTCATGTTCAACTATGTGCCCGACGTCGACGGCTTGAACGCGGTCCTTGAGGACATTGTTTTCAACGCCTTGAAGTCTCTGGGCAAAACGGCCTGGAACACGGCCATGAATTACGGCAAGAGCCAGTTCATGGACATCGTGTTCGGCTCAGACGACTCCTCCGCGCAAATCATCTCTAAGCTCGACGAGATTCAAAACAAGCTTGACTCGATGGATGCGACGTTGCGCGCTGTCTACGAGCTTCTCGAAACAGACAAGTTCAAGGGGCAAATCGACGATTTCATGAACAAGTACGCGGGTCCCACCAACCGCTACACCGAGCTTATCGGCGGCGAGCTCGACCAGATGGACAAGGACTATGTGGGCAATGAGTCCGGCCTGCTTGCGGCTCGTCTGAGATTTGCCGAGAACGTCCTGTTCCCGGGCTCCGGCAAAGACAACTACAAGGTCGGCGGCAAACAAACGCTCTTGGCCTTTGTGGACGAAATGGCCGGGGCGCTGCTCGACACGCAGCAAAGGACGGGAACGAACGTGGTTGGGGCGTTTGACGAGCTGTGTATACGTGAGTATCGCTGGGAGCACCAGGCCTACGACGCCCGCCAGCAGTTCCGCGACTACGCATGCTCGCGGTTCGTCATGATGGCGTCGTACCTGCTCGTGTGCCTGCGCGACTATCTTGAGTCCCATGTCGATCAGCGGGCGAGCGGCGGTCCCGGCGAAGAGGATTATCGGCAGGCATATGTGGCGCTGGGTGACCTGTTCGGGACGAACGCCCAGGCAGCGGTGGACGCGGCTACCGGCGGCAACCTGATTGCCGAGAACGGCGCCATGACGCCCGATGGCAAGTACGGCACTATCTTACAGATGTTCGAAGGCGGTCAAGTGGTTCGTCGCGAGGGAGTCAGGCGCTTTCAGGTTCCGGGGTGCGAGTTTGAGCTCAATCCCACGGCCTGCACCGTGCGCTCCTGCGAGAAGGGCGGCACGCAGCAGAGACAGTTCATCCAGGATGCAACTGGCAAGCCTGTGATGAGCGCAGACGTCGTGGCGCGTCTCGTGCGTGGCTACGGCGGGGACATCTCGCTGAAGTACGCCCTGTTCGACAGCGAAGAGGGCAACGTGGCCAGCCCCAGCGGCATGGACTCCATCGACCTCTTTGCCCTCGACGAGCCAATACGCAAAAAGAAGATCAAGCGAAGCGACGGGTACAACACCGTGGTGTACGGCTACTACTACCTCAAAGTGGCGAAAGACTCGGGCGCCGGTGCCGAGGCTGAGTTCGCCGAGTCCACCACGCAAGGCAACAAGACGAAGTGGATCTGGCGCGAGGTCGACGCCATCGCGGTGTACATGGCTTAGCGCTCGCGGCAGTCCTCGCGGCTAACGCTCGGACGGCGGCGACCCTGACGTGGACGTGTCGGCGCCGAAAGCAGCAAAATACCCTAACAATCGGCCCTCCCGTCCGCAAGATGGGAGGGCCGATTGCCGATTGCAGCGGGAGAGATCCTGGACCGAGGGGCACGGCCATCCCAAGGCCGGGGCGAGAGACTCCCGCGCAATCAACTCTGCGGCATGTTGTCTGGAGTGACATATGCCCAGGGTTCATAAGCTGACATTTCTTGCCCCATCGTCCTGTTGCTGGACAGGCGGTGGGGCTTGTCGTGTGATGGGCGCTGTGGCGGTGACACGGCCAGCCACCGGCGTTGCGAGGCGCTGCCGCATGGCTGGCCGATCCCGTGTCGCACGTGGAGTGCCGACTTTGCGAGCCGCCGCACTTTGGTTGCGCGTCTCCGTGCGCGTGGCGGCGGCGCCTCAAGGCGTTACCTCTTTGCCGCATACTCCCGCACGCGGGCTGACAGTTCGGCAAGCTCTTCGGGGGACTTTTCTTCCAGGTGCTCGAGGCTGTCAACGAAATTGGTCAAAGTGTCTTTTTGCCGAGCTTTGACGAGGTTGGAGCAATAGTTGACCACCACGCCAGTGATGAGCGCGATGTAGAAGATGCTGAAGATGCTCAGCACCACGGTTGCCGCGCGTGCAATCGGCCCCGCCGCCTCGATGTCGCCGAAGCCGATGGTGGACACCGCCTCGAAGCTGAACCACATGCCGTCACCAAAGGTGAGGCATCCCGGATCGGCAAGCCACACCATGAGCGAGCAAAAGAGGAAGAGCACGCCGAATATGACCGTGACGCGCACGAATCCCGTGTGTCGCAAGATGTTGCCGAGCATGCGTGCATTGCGCAGGACAGGGTGCCGAGGCTTGTCCATGGGCATACGGTTAGGCGCCTGGTTGGATGCACGCCTGGGAATGTGTTTGGACCTGCGTCTGGATTCGCGCTCGGACATGTGATCGGGTTCGTGCTTGGGTATGTGATTGGACGTGCGGCCAGATTCACGCTTGGGCGTGGGATGAGGTCCGCGCGCGGACGCGTGCTCGAGCGCGCGATTGGAGACGCGGTTGGGTTCATGCTCGGGCATGGGATCGGGCTTGTGCCTGGGAATACGGTTGACCGATGGGACCTTTCTAGTTTGAGCGGTCGGGGAGCCAGGTTCAGCTGCGGACTCTGCCGAGCCTGCCGCCTCGTGCGCCATGGGCTGCTGCTCGTTAGTCATTGTCGCCATCCCTCGGCGCACTCTCGTTTGCTTCCTTTGCCCGCAGCGCCTTCGGTAGCGGAATCGCAGCACCGATTGCGGCGGCCGCGAGCAGCACCACGACGCCCTTGAGCGGGAAGCACAGGATGAGCAACAGGCCTGCCATCACGGGCTGGCGCATGACGGTGCCCATGGTGGCGGCGGTGCAGGCGGCCACACAGAACACCGGGTCGGCCCCGAGCAGCGCTGCGCACCCATAGCCCAGGCTGATGCCTGCGAAGATGACGGGGAAGAAGTGACCTCCGCGCCAGCCTAGATTGATGCACAGAGGAGTGATTGCGGCTTTGACCAGGCCTGTTGCTACGAGCACCCATGCCGGGATGGAGACCCACGCCGCCTGCAGCATGGTCGCCTGCGTCTCGCCGGCAAACATCGTGTAGGGCAGCGCCATGCCGCAGAGCGCCAGCACAAGCCCCGCCAAGACAGATTTGGCCACCGGGTGTTCGCCCATCCGTGTTGAAAGCGCACTGGTCGCGCGTTGCGACGCGTGGTACACCCAACCTCCCACGGTGCCCACCAGGGCGAGCGGGATAAGCAGCGCGATCTCGCGCATACCCGCCTGCGAACCCGAGAAGCGGGGCATGCCCATGCCGCCCCCAAACAAATCGCCGAGCAGGGTAAACGCGCCAAGCGCCCCTGCGATGGCGAAGAGGTACACGAACGTCTTCTGGACGCGGGGCAGCACGAGCTCAGTCTCGTGACCCTGTTCGTCGAGTCCGTCGGCCGAGCCTGAAAGCGGGGCGACGAAGCCGTAGAGCGGCGCGGTGAAGAGCGCGGTCAGCGCGGCCTGCACGCCCACCGTGGTGAGTGCGCGGAAGTCGGCCCCAAAGCGGCGCAGACGGTCGCCCACCCAGGTGCACAGACCTGCGATGACGCCCGTGAGACCCGCCTCGGGACCGATGCTGCCTCCAAAGAGAAGCGGCAGCAGCGCTGCGAGCGAGAGACGCCCCAGCTTGTCGTAGGGGTAGCGACCCTCCTGCTTCACCTGCGCCATGACGCGCGTGAGCTCCTCGGGATGCACATGCGTGGCCTTCTCGTACAGCCCAATGACCAGACCGCCCGCCACGCACACGACAAGGGGATACAGTGCGCAGCCAAAGGGCCCACTCGCCATCCAGGGGGCAACGCCTGCCAGTGCGCCTCCGAGCATCTTCGGCAACGTGTCCCACACAAACGAAATGCCATGCTCCATAAGCAGGAAGAACAACCACACAAACGCGCCGGCTATCGCGCCTGTGAGCGCGACGCAGACGAGGAACATCAAGCGGTTGAGCGGTTTTGTGAGCTTCGACGCTGACACGGGGACCTCCAAATGAGGGGCGCAGGGGTTGGCCGGCTGCATACGTTGTATTGCCACCCAAGAGTTTCTGGGCGAGTAACGTGCACGGTGCATGCCACAAACTTGCCGCGTATTGTACGACGGCTCGATCGCCATATTTGTTCGGAAACCTCTCGCACATTTGGACAATCGTCCTGCGGTTTGGCGAATTGAACCGCGCCCCCAACGCTTGGACGGCATATAGAGCTCACGCCTTCAAGCGCGAGCTGCGCCCCAGCGCTTGGATGGGCCAAATGAGGTTGCACTATAAGGACTGATTCCGGAATCCCCCGAGTTCGGCCGTCTCGATTTGTCCGCGCCCCATGATTGCGGCAGGCGCTTGTGCCTGCGCGGGAAGCTGGTCTGGCGGGTTTTCCTCGTCGGTAATCGCCCAGGGCGACTGCCGGCTTTATGGGGTGGCGCAAGACGTGTTACAAGGATGACTTTGGGTCCCTTTTGGCAGTGAAACGGGTTTCGGAGTAGTTTTGCCGAGTGCGCTGGCAGCGAAACGAGTTTCGGTGCAGTCAGAACGTTCTGTGGGTGCCTCTTGTCCCGCTCCCAAAGGGTTGGAGGCCGCAGAAATCCGCATCTGCTATCGATTCTGTTGTTTTTACAACGGAATTCAGCTTCATTTCGAGCAATGGGCGCTTTTTGCCTTGAGGTCACTGCACCGAAATCCGTTTCGCTGCCAACGGGACCTTCGGAACTGCACCGAAACCCAATTTGCTGCCAGCACAGCTGGGACCCCGGACGTTTTTCCGGACGTCGAGCTGCGCAGCATGGCTGAGTTCCTCCTGTGCCGCCTGGCCGCCTTCCGCCATTTGAGCCCCAGCGCCTTCTTGGCCCTTCCATTCCCGTGCCGCTCGATGTGGGCACCTCCCTGCGCGAGTGCTCCTCGAACGCGGTGCCCGCTCATCCCCCGCCGAGGAACCCATCGCGCACCGCGATGTCGGGGCCGCGTAGACGTTTGCCCGCACGTCGTTCGCCCTGGCGCAACAGCGCACCGCGTTGTTGGGGTTGCGGGCCCTGTGGGACACGGGCGGCGTGGCTGGCCTCGCACGCCCGCACCCGGTCACCGCCCATGCACGCGGCCCACCGTCGTTGGGTACGACCGATGGCCTGTCGGCCGTGGGGCGCATCGCCCCGCTGAAGCCTCCAGGCGTCCACCTACTTCCAAAACCGTCCATATCCCAACGACACAAGTTCAGCCGAGGGCTTCTCCAAAATGAGCCGCCTATGGAGGCATGCCCGGTCGTAGCGATGCCGCTGCCATGAGTCGCGCAGCCGGATGCCCAGATGAGAGGCGAGCTGTGTGGCGAACGTCTCGAACGCCGCGTGGTCCCTGAGCTGGTTCCAGGTTAGCGTCAAGACCGTAATGCCCAGGTACTCGAGGGAGTTTCTCCGCACGGCATCCCGCTCGATGCGATCGGCGTCCGAGTGAAACCCCTTGCTGTCGTACTCAACGGCCACCTGTTTGTCGGCCCAGAAGAAATCGCACTTGAACGAGCGCCGATGGAGAAGCCTCTGCTGCTTGGGCGTCAGGGTCTGCTCGAGGTTGACGTGTGCGGCGGGGAAGCCGTACCCGCCCAGTTCGCCGGGGAGCTGAAGCAGCATGCCCACCTCGCTTTCCTTGGGCGAAGCGCAGCGGAAGGGCGCATATCGGGCGGCTCGTCTTGCGGGCGCGATCCCATGCACGCCGTTGAATCGCCGTGCGGCATCGGCCAGGGATTCCTTGGTAATCAGCGGCTCTCGCTCGGCATGGTCCAGATTTCCATCGCAGTCGAGCGAGTATGTTCCTGCCATCCAGCCCAGAAGGCGCATGGCGTCGACGATGTCCAGCTCGTTGCAGAGTTGGATGAAGCACAGCTCCGGGGAGCTTGCAAAAACCGCAGGCTCCAGCTCGATGAACCCTTGCGCCATGCTCGCGGGATTGAAACGGTGGCGCTCAAGGGACCCGCGCCCTCGGCGGCTTGCCGCGGCGCAGCTAAGCGTCTGAATCGGTTCACGCAGGCCGTAGGCGCGCTGTAAACACTCGATTTGTGCCGCACTGGCGTTGGAGACGAACCCGGCGGGCAGCGACGTCCTGGGGAAGTTGCTGACGTCGCTGCGGGTCGCAAGCACAGAAAGCGCCTCAAGGGCGCTGCGATGTGTCAGGGCGATTTTCATGGGGTTCGAGCCTCCTCGGGACGGCGGCGCGACAGGCGCTGCGGCTGGCCGAGGATCTTGCGGGATGGGGCGCATTCGCCCAGGCGGACCAAGCAGGCGCAAGCCTGTTGGTCGGGAGCCCGCACTGGCTCGTATGGTTTTTGGCGAGTATACACCGCCCTTCGCCTCCCCAAAACGTTTCGTTATGGCTCCTGGTAACTCTTCTCACTCGATTTCTTCACAAGTGCGTTATAATCTCGAAACAAAGTCGGCAACCGCCGGCGAAACAAAGCAACCCTTGGGAGGGGTTCCATATGATTGAGAAGACCGACCTTACCCGTCGTTCCTTCCTGCATGCCGCGGCTGCGCTGGGCGTTTGCGCATGCGGCCTCGGTCTTGCCGGCACGGCATTCGCCGAGGACAAGAAAGAGCTCGACGGCCATGAGCTCAACATTTATTGCGGTGCCGGCATGACTGATCCCTTCACGAAGATTGCCGATGCCTTCCAGGAGAAGACCGGCTGCACGATGAACGTGACCTTCGCCAACGCCGCTCAGATCCAGACCCAAATCACCACCATCGAAGAGGGCGACTTCTTTATCGCTGGTTCCGTCGAGGAGCTTGAGCCTGTCGCCGACTACGTGCACGACAAGCTTGAGCTGGTCAAGCACATTCCCGTCCTCGTTGTTCCCAAGGACAACCCCAAGGATATCCACAGCCTCGCCGACCTCGAGAAGTGCGACGTCGTTCTCGTTGGCGACCCCGAGTCCACGCCCATCGGCAAGATTGCCAAGAAGGTTCTCACCAAGGCCGAGCTGTGGGACAAGCTCTTTGACGCCGGCGTCATTGTGACTACCACCACGGCTCCCCAGATTTCGGCCGCCATCGCCCAGGGCGAGGGCGACGCCGGCATCGTCTGGAAGGAGAACGTGAAGGCGGAGGGCGCCGTCATCACCGACGCTCCCGAGCTCGACAAGGCCGTCAAGGTCATTCCCGCCGCCATGCTCACCTGCTGCGCCGACACCGAGGCCGCCGAGGCGTTCCTCGAGTTCCTTCAGACCGACGTCGTTTGGGATGTTTGGGCTGAATTCGGCTACGAGAAGGCCGAGAAGAAGCCCGAGGAGAAGACCGATGACAAGAAGGCCGAGGATGGCAAGGCCGAGGGCGACAAACCCGCTGACAAGCCTACCGACCAGGCCAAGGAGAAGCCCACGAAGTAATGAGGTCCGCCCATGGCTGACCACGCTGCACACGAGCGCGACCTCTTCACCATCATTTGCGCGGTGGTCTGCCTCGTCTCGCTCCTGTTTATCGGGAGCGCTGTAGCAGCGATTGTCTTAGGCGGTTTTGAGCACCTTGGCGAGGCCCTGACCTCTGCCGAGGTACTCTTCTCGCTGCGCATGAGCCTTGTGACCTCGACCATCTCGAGCACGATTTGCCTGCTCCTGGCGTTGCCCACCGCCTATACGCTCTCGCACACGAATTTCCCCGGCAAGCGCGCGGCCGAAATCCTGATGGAACTCACGCTGTCCTTGCCGTATATCCTGCTGGGCTTCGCGCTGCTGCTTATCTTCTCGTCGCCGATGGGCAAGGCGCTCAAGGCGGCGGGCTTTGCCGTGGTCTTTCAGCCTACGGGCATCGTGTTCGCGCAGCTTCTCGTGAACCTACCGTTCGCCATCCGCATGGCTCGCACGGCGCTTGAAGACGTGAACCCGCGGATGGAGTTTGTGGCGCGCACGCTGGGCGCAAGCAGGTGGGAGGTTTTCCGCACCGTCATCTTGCCGCTGTGCCGCAACTCGCTTATCAGCACCTTTGTGCTCACTTGGGCGCGCGGTATGGGCGAGTTTGGTGCCACGCTCATGCTCGTGGGCGTGACGCGCATGAAGACCGAGACGCTGCCGGGAAGCATCTACCTCAGCATCTCGACAGGCAATTACGACACGGCCATGGCCACCGCCATCATCATGCTGGTGGTTTCCGCATGCACTTTGGCTATTGCAAACATCCTGAGCCGGCCTTCGGCCCAGTCGCGTTCGATCAGGTAGGAGGGCATTATGGCGACAAGCGTCAGCATTGACAACCTTCATGTGGAGCGCGGCTCGTTCTGTCTGGAGGTCGAGCATCTCGAGATTCAACCCGGCGAGACGTTCGCAATCCTGGGTAGGACCGGATCGGGCAAGACCGTGCTGCTTGAGTCGATTGCAGGCGCCTTCCCGCTGCACGGGCGCATCAACCACGGCACCGTCAAGGTCGGCAACAAGAACATCGAATGCGTCCCGCTGCATGAGCGCGGCATGGGCGTCGTCTATCAGGAGCACGCGCTCTTCCCCCATATGACGGTGGGGGAGAACATCGCCTACGGCCTCAAGATGCACCGCGTTCCCAAGCGGGAGATTGTCGACAAGGTCGATGCGATGACTGATCTTCTGGGAATCTCGCATATCGCGAATCGCCGCCCCGGCATCATCAGCGGCGGCGAGGCACAGCGCTGCGCCCTGGCCAGGGCTCTCGTTCTCAGCCCGGAGATCTTGCTGCTCGACGAGCCGTTCAGCGCCCTGGACCCCACCACAAAGGCGCTCATGTACGAGACCATGGACGACATCCGCCGGCGATTTGGCATGACGATCGTGTTCGTGACTCACGATTTCGTGGAGGCGCAGAGGCTTGCGGATCGTGTCGGCATTGTCCTCGACGGTCGCCTGAGGTGTGTCGTGAACGCCTGCGATCTTCTCAACGAGGACGCTCCCCACATGGCCGAGCCCGACGTCCGGAAGTTCCTGGGGCTGTAACGCGAGCGTGGCGCTAGGAAGATTCTCGCGCCGGAGTTTGAGAAACAAGGAAACGGTCGGCATCTCGGTCTCTTGACTGGGGGTGGGTGCCCGTGGTCGAGGCGGTGCCGGCTCGTTGCGCGAATGAGCTCGCTCCTTGGCCTGAAGCGAACGCCATGGCCTTGGGTTCCCCTCGTTTTTCTCGGCTGATCAAAAATATTTAAAATCACGTGCAAGGAAATGCCGCCCTGGCTCGTATTGATAGTGAAGGGGACAAAAGCCCCGCGCAATACGAGACGCCTGCCCTGGCAGGTGGAGAGGGGTGCGAGATGAAACGAAGGCATGAGAATCACCGCGCGGGTATGGCCGCAATCGCCCTGGTAGCTGCAATGACCCTTGGACCCGCAGTTGCGATGGCCGCACCCTGCGCCGCGCCTGTCGGTCAGGGAGCGTGCGCTGGGGTTTGCGCTGAGACGGCAGCATCGGCCGGTTGCCTGTATGCGCAGGCGTGTCCCACGGATAACGCCCAGGTAGATTGCCCGCGGGCTGGCGCGCGTGCCGCATGGCTGGAAGGCACATGCAATGCGTTGCGCTGCTGTTCTGCACGGGCCGCGCAGGTCGCCGGTGACTGGGCCGCCCAACGTCACGGTGTGTTTGTGGACGAAGACGGTGACGGCGTGTGCGACAATGCCCAAAACTGCGCACGGATCAATGGCGATGGAGCTGGGTTCGGGGCTGGCAACGGCAATGGTTACGGACGCGAGGTTGACGCCGCTGGTAATGGCAGGGGTGTAAACTGCGGTTATGGCGCTGACTGCAACGTCGGCAACGGTGCAGGTGCTGGCCACGATTTTGGCGTTGGGGCCGGCGTCGGCGCTGGCAGCGCTGCTGGCCAGGGCGCATATCATGGTTGGGGCGGCGGGTGCAGGTAGCGCCGCGGCATAGGGAGACGCCGATAGCATGCGAGACGACGCGAGCATAGAGCGTGCCATTGCAGAGCATGGCGATGCCGTATGGCGGGTCTGCTTCATGCGCCTGGGGGCCCGCACCGATGCGCAGGATGCCTTCCAAGAGACGTTTCTCAAATATGCAACTCACCACGACGTCGCATTCCAGGGCTCCGAACACGAACGGGCCTGGCTTCTGCGCGTGGCGTCCAACCATTGCGTGGATGTGCTCCGCTCTCGCTCCCATGCGGTGGAAAGCCTCGATGAGCTCGACGAACGTCCGGCTCCCCTCGAACTCTCCCAGGACCCCCAGGCTTCTCTGTGGGAGGTGGGGGAGGCCCTGGGTCGTTTGCCCGGCGAGCAGCGTCAGGCCTTGTATCTCACAGTGTGCGAAGGATATCGTGCCGGTGAGGTCGCGAAGATGATGGGCGTGCCTGTGAACACGGTGTATTCGTGGGTGGCGCGCGGCAAGAAGCAGCTGAGAAAGGCCCTGGGATGATCATGCATGACTCCCGAGAAGAACAAGCCATAAACGAGCTGCTTTCCGAGGAGCTCATGCCCGCGGGCATCGTCCAGGCAACCATGGGCCGCATCCAGCAGGCGCGTGCCGCTCAGGCGGGGACGTCCGACGTCCCGGTGCCCGGCGAGTCCGTGAGCCAGGCGGCCCCTGTCGAGCAGGGCTGGCGCGTGCTGAATGGTGAAGGCTCGGCCTCGCGTCCCGGCAAGGCGTCCGCCCGACCCACCCGTCGCCACTTCGTCCAGCTCATGGCCGCTTGCCTGGCCGTTGGGTGTGCGGGCGCGGCCACGCTCGCTTTCGCCCATGAGACGGCGAGCGTCGAGCTCGGTGAGCTTGCGCGGGTGCGGTTGGGCCTGAACCGCTGGGGCACTGTTGTGCGCGTGTCGTGTGCCGACGCCGACATGCAGCGCACCGTGCAGGACCTGGGCCTCTTCGGCCTCAACTATGAGGAAGCGCTCGCGCGTCTCATGGCGGACGAGTCTGTCCTTGCCGAGTTGTCCGGAGCGGAAGGCCTGCTTGTTGTGGTGGAGAGCCCCAATCAATCCCAGGAGCAAGACGTGCTGGGCGGATGTCGCCGGGCTGCCGAGGGCGCATCGTGCGCGGCCATGTGCCGCTCGGCTGGTCAGGGCGCAGGTTCGGGCCATGGGCGAGGAACGGGTTTGGGCAACGGCCGAGGACAGGGACATGGTGCCGGTCAGGGCCAGGGCCACGGACACGGCCAGGAAAACTCCTCTGATTAGCGGGCGTTGTGGTGTTGTGGCCGGCATCCTCAGGGAACCGCGGCCGTCGGCTTCCTGCAGCAAGTTCGCGAACGTTCTCGTTCGGCCTTAACCACTGCGCCTCGTTTCGCGTATGAAAAAGGCCCGGAAAGCCGTTGGACACGACGTCCTCTGGCTTTCCGGGCCTTGCGGTTAACCGCCGCCTGGCTTTCGTCGGGCAGTTGCGGTTGCCGTTACTCCGCTGCCTGGGTCAGGCAGTCTTCAACGGCGGTGAAAATGGCGCTCGAGGTGACAGAGGCGCCGGCCACGGCGTCGACACCCTCGGTGCCGTTGGCGGCCACGATCTTCTCGGGGAGCTGGTCGATGGCCTTGGTGCCGATGCCGTCGGTCTCCGAGTTGTCGCCGACCTCGACGGAGGCGATCTTGCCGCCCTCAATCGTCACAGTCACGGGCACGTTGCCGCCGATGCCCTTGCCGGTGCCCTCATAGGTGCCGTCGGCCAGCGTGGCGCTTTCGGCGGAGACGCCGGTGCTCTCGGCGGAGGCGTCCTGGTAGACCTTTGCCTTGTAGTTGGCCGCGTCGCCGGAGGCCGCGACGTTGCCGGCGACGTTGCCGTAGTACACGGCCATGGCGTGGGATGCGCCGGCGAGCTTGAAGGGGTACTTCACGGCAAAGCGGTCGCCCTGGATGTTGCCGCAGGCGTACAGGCCGGGGATGACCTGGTAGTCGGGCGTGAGAACGTGCGCGTACTCGTCAGAGCTCAGGCCGCCCATGGTGGTCAGCATGAGGCCGATGCCCGTGCGCTGGGCGTAGAAGGGGCCGTCGACGACGGGGAAGAGGTACTTCTCCTGCTTGCCGAAGTCCTCGTCGTAACCGGCGTCGCACAGCTCGTTGTAGTGCTCAACGGAGGCGATGGCGTTGTCGGCCTCGAAGTCGTCGTCATAGGCCTTGATGGCGGCAAAGAGCTCCTCAAGCGTGTCGGCCTTGAAGACGGTCTCGTTGTCGACCTTGGCGTCCCACTCGTCCATGGTGTAGCTGAACTCGGTGACGCAGTCGACGATCTGCTCGCCGTAGTGGGAGTCGAAGATGAGGAACGCCTTCTTCTTGGGCTGACGGTCGAAGGCCAGCTCGCAGTCGGAGACGTTGGTGTCCTCGTTCATGAAGCGCTGGCCGTTGTAGTTGAGGCGCAGGTGCTGGGAGGTGCAGCCCGAGGAGGTCTCCATGTTGGCGACGTCGTTGGGGCCGCCCATGACGTGGGTCATGGCGCACATGTTCTGGCTGAAGCCGGCGCCTGCCCAGTAGCCCATCCTGTAGCCGTCGCCGGTGTTCGTGGGGTTGCCCTCAACGTCGAAGCTCGTCCAGGTGGGCAGGTTGTTGTTCTCGGCCGCGACGGGGTAGAGCGCCTTGATCATATCGGCGTTGTTGCCGCAGCCGCCGCATGCCATGACGACGCCCATGGCGGCGTTGATCTTCTTGTACTTGCCGGTCTCGGCGTTGCGGGCGTACACGCCCACGCAGCGGCCCTCGTCCATGATGAGCTGCTCGGCAAAGTGGCCGAAGTGGGCGGTGCCGCCGGCCTCCTGGCCGCGCTCGAGGTTCGCGTTCACCGTGCCGGCGTGGTTGCCGAAGGAGATGCGCGTGGGGTAAGAGGCCTGCGACTCATTGGCATAGTCGAGCGTGAGGTCGAAGCCGGCGCTCACCGTGTGGGGCGCGTTGGGGTCGCCGAACTCGCCGCCGCCCTGCTCGTCCGACTCGGGGATGTGGCACTCCGGGTCGCCGTCGATCCACCAGTCGATGACATCGGACTCGTTGCGAATGAACTCGCGGATGATGGCGTAGTTGGCGAACTGGCACGACTCGTTCCACTCGGCCTTGATGAGCTCGTCCTCGTCAACGGTGGCAAGGCCGAAGGCTTCGGTGCGCGTGCCGTTGATGTAGCAATACTGCGAGGAGCGAACGCTGGGCTCGGCTGCCTTTTCCACGGCGACGACCGTCACGCCCTGCTCGCTTGCGGCACGGAAGGCGGCCACGCCTGCCACGCCGAGGCCGACGACCGCAACGTCGGCGTCAATCTCTTCCTCGACGTCGGCGTCGGCAATGGCGGTGGGCTCTTCTGCCCAGGGGTAGGTAGCACCCCAGCTGCGCGAAGCCTTTGTGGAGCCGGACAGCTCCGTGGTTGCCGTGGTGTCTGCAGCCTGATCCGCCAGTGCGATTGCCGCGTTGCCAACGGTTGCGGCCCCAGCGGCGATGGCGCCTGCCCCGGCTACAAATCCGCGACGTGTGACCGTGTTGTTCGTTGCGCTCATGATGTGCCTCCCGATGGATTCGGTAGATGTCCTGCGCCGGCCCTTCTGCCGGTGCAACTGCGACAATAGGTCCCGGCATTGGATTCTGAGTATCGGCTAGGTGTGGTAAATGCATCGTCCGTTTGTGGTAGACGATATCGTTTGGGCAGGTAGAAGTCATTTTTCTACTGTGTGCCATGGAGGCGGAAAGTCGAGTAGAATCACTTCCGGATATATGTGCCGTGGATGGGGGTAGGTATGGAGAAAGAGGAGCGCCTGGCGTTTAGGCCGCAATTGCTGCTGCTGGCTCCATTTTTGGCGACCCTGGACGTGTTCGTCGCCAATCTCCGCGTTGTTCGCGACATCACCGACGCGCCCGATTCATTTGGTGCCGTGGCGGTCTCCATGCTCGTCGCCTGTGCGCTTGCGGGCCTCGTGTTCATCCTTGTTCCCGGTGTCCGTGGCGTGGTCTGCCATCTCACGCGTTGCCGCGCCCTGGCCGCCGCTGTAATCTACTCTATGGCTCAGGTGGGGTTTTGGTGGCTCGCCGTTGCGGCCCATGAGGTTTCCACCGGCGTGCTGGGGGCGTTGGGCGCAGTCATGGGCTGCTGCCTCATCCCGCTCTTCATGGCGTGGTTGGCCTGTTACAACATGGGCTTTCGCTTGATTCTGTTTCATGGCGGTTTGGCTGCCATCGGGTCGGCCCTCATCACTCTTGTCATTCTTTTGCTCGACCCGGTTGTGGCTGCGCTCTGCTGGTGCCTCTGCACGCTTGTGGGATCGTGCGCGCCTGCGTTCATCAGGTCTTTCGATGCGGCTGAGAGCGGCGCGCGGGCAACGGCAACTGAGGACGCGGTCTCCAAGGAGTGCGCCGATGCTCCCGCCGAGTGGGTATCCTCCACCTTTTCGGGGCTGTGGCTGCCTTTAATCGGCCTGCTTGTCTGCATGTTGTGCAGCACAATCGCCGAGGTGCAGGTGGACGGCCGTATCATGCGCGGTGAGTTCTCGGCTCTCATCGTCTCGTCCCTTGTGGCGGTGGCACTGAGTTGCGTGCAGTCCAAGGCACCCCTTGCGCTCATCGTGGACAAGCTCGCGGCTCCGGCCGTCGTCGCGGTCGCGATTATTGTCGGCAGTCTCTCCGGCTCCGTATCGGGCGCGGTGTTCGGCGCCAGCCTCAGCCTCGTTCCGGTGATGTTCATGTCGTTGTATGCCTTGGCTTCGCTTGCGTCCGTGCAGGGCAGGGGACGTGCCCTCATGGCGAGCGCCGTGCTGTGCGCGTGCTGCTTGGTGATGCTTTTGGGTAGCGCGCTCAACGGGCCTCTGGCGGAAATCGAGACCAATGGCCCGGTGGTGCGCGTGCTGACGTATGCCTACTATGCGCTCGTCCTTGTCGATTTGGGCTATGTTGCCTGGAAACTCCTGGTAGATAAGGCCGATTCGGTCTCCGGTCAGGTGGTTGTCCTTGATGATGCGGCCTTTGAGGAGGCCCAGGACGAGCGGGTTGCGTGCCTTGCCGAGGAGTGCGGCCTCACCAACCGCGAGCGAGAGGTCCTCGAGCAGCTTGCCCTCGGCCACAACTCTCGCTATATCGCTGGAGCGCTCCTGATTTCGGAAAGTACGGTGCGCACCCACATGCGCAGCATCTATCGCAAGCTGGGCGTTTCCACCCAAAGCGAGCTCGTTTTCCTTGCTGCAAAAGGTGGGCTCGAGCAGGGTACCATGAGACAGTAAATGCCCGCGGCTTTGCAGTCGGCGGGGTGGTTTTGCGTAAGCGGTGCGCCTGCGCCATGCCCTGGAGATGGCTGACTTTGCATTGCGGTTGTCGAGTGCCACGCCGAAGTGCTTTACTAGTGTGGAAACTCGGCAAAAGATGTCCATGAGAGGGGTTTGGCTATGGCTGCTTCACGCTATGCGCTGGTAAACGGGTATGTGCTCGATGGCTCTGCGGACATGAAGCCGTGCGAGGGCCTGGTCGTGGTGGTGTCCGACGGCAAGTTCGAAGCCGTGGCGCCCGAGCGTGAGCTCGATCTTTCAGGCTGCGTTCGCATTGACCTGGCGGGCGGTTACATCATGCCTGGCCTGGTCAACATGCATGTGCACCTGGCAAGCGAAGGTAAGGCTCCCAAGCCCAATGCCAAGCCCGTGGACTACAAGGGCCTTATGGACAAGCTAGGCAAGTATCGCCTGGTCAAGCACCTCTTTTATAAGATGGCGAAGAAGTATGCCGCCACCGAGCTCAAGAGCGGCGTCACCACGCTGCGCGCCGTGGGTGGCCTGTTTGACATCGACGGGCGCGTGCGCGACGCGGTAGAGGCTGGCAAGGTTGCTGGACCGCGCATCATCGCAGCTAATACGGGCGTTTCGGTGCCGGGCGGCCACTTCGCCGGGTCTCTTGCGACTGAGGCGACGACCCCCGAGCAGGCCGCGGCCGACGTGCGCCGCGCCGTCGAATCGGGCGCCGACATCATCAAGCTCATGATTACGGGAGGCGTGATGGACGCCACGGCCGAAGGTGAGCCAGGTGCTCTTCGCATGCCCCCTGAGCTGGTCAAGGCTGCTTGCGATGAGGCACATAGCCTGGGCAAGATCGTTGCCGCCCACGTTGAGAGCACCGAGGGCGTGCGCGTGGCGCTTGAGAACGGCGTGGACACCATCGAGCACGGAGCCGTCCCCACGCCCGAGATCCTGCAGCTCTTCCACGATCGCGGCGCGGCTCTCATCTGCACGCTTTCCCCTGCCATTCCCTACGCGCTCTTCCCCCTCGAGGTAAGCCACTGCGGCGAGCTGGGGCGCAAGAACGGCCGCATCGTGTTTGACGGCGTGCGCGAGTGCGCCCGCGCCTGCCTGGCCGACGGCATTCCCGTGGGCCTGGGCACCGACACCGGCTGCCCCTTCATCACCCATTACAACATGTGGCGCGAGGTGCGCTACTTCGCCCACTTCTGCGACGTCTCCAATGCGTTTGCCCTGCATACGGCCACGTTGGGCAACGCCCGCATCGCCGGTATCGCCGATGAGGTGGGTTCCATCGAGCCCGGCAAGCAGGCCGACTTCATCGTGACCGAGCGCAACCCCCTCGACGACCTGGCCAACCTGCGTCATCTCACGATGGTCGCCCGCAACGGCGAAATCATGCGCAAGCCTCAGATAAGGCCCCTGTCGGGCGTCGACGAGGCTCTTGACGCCTGCGATGCCGAAATCCTGCGGGGGTAGGAGACCGCTGCCGGCAAATCGGGCGGCGCGTAAAGTCCCTGTCGCCTTCGCGCGCCGCCTTTGAAAACACCCCTTAGCGGTCCGTTAAAATATTTAACGCCGGTTCCTAGAAATAGACCGAATGATATTTGAGTTGTTTTGCAAAATTAAATTACCGGTAGTTTTATAAAACAACTCTAGCTCTATTTAAAAATAAAGGAGACGCTCACTGCAGCAAAAGCGCTCCTTATAGTTTTGAAAAACATGCATTTACCTGGGAAAATAAATAAATAAAAGTCCGACTCACACTTGACACGGATTTCTGTGCGGTCCTAAGATACGTCCTGTCAATTGATGAGCGGCTAGCCCAAAGCAACCTCTTTAATACCCAGCAGATTGATTAAACAAAAGACAGTTACTCGTTCTCGGTTACCCGGGCATCGAGCAAAGGATGTGGGGTTCATGATGCAACCTTCTATGCAGCAATATCAGGTTACCAATCGCGACTTCGTCTGCCCGAACTGTTTCAAACATGTCGAGAACTGTACATGTGCGCATCGGCCAACGTCCGTCATCTGGGTCGACTGTGGTATCCAGGACCAAGTCAGGATCCTCAATGAGAAGGGCTACAAAACAAACTTCTGCTGTGAAAGCCACAACCAGGACGGCAACATGTACATCTCATTTGCCGAGGT